>CAZXBK010000029.1:6079-28011 GCA_964638765.1 uncultured Synechococcus sp.
GTAAGATAGAAATGAAAAATCAAGACACTATTTATTATAAAAGTCGTGATCGTTTTAATGACCTAATCTTCGCAAAAAAATGGCGTAATAAAGAAGCAGCCGAACTGTTTTATTACTTGAATCGTACAGGCTTTAACGGACTTTGTCGCTTTAATCAGAGCGGTGGCTTTAACGTTCCTTTTGGCCGCTATAAAAAAATTAATTACACAACAAGTTTTGAACCATACAAAGCTGTGTTTGAAAATTGGCAATTTAAATTAGGTGATTTTGAAAAACTAGATATTTCAGAACCAAGTATCATATATGCAGATCCACCATATGATGTAGAATTCCGGCAATATTCTGCTGGAGGATTTAGCTGGGACGATCAGGAGCGGCTAGCTAAGTGGCTATCCGAACAAACCAATCCTGTCATTGCTTCAAATCAAGCGACTAAAAGAATTCTTCACTTATACGAAAGCTTGGGGTTTATGACTCGTCAACTGAAAGCACCTAGGCGAATTTCCTGCACAGGTGATCGTACACCAGCTATGGAAATGCTAGCTTTAAAAAACTTTTAGAAAGAATTGATGTCCCGAAATACTAGTACCGGAATTGTCTTTGAAAACAGTGTTTTACCAGCTTTAGACTATGCAAAATATGAGTATAAAACACAAGTCTATATTGGAGACAAACCCAATGGACGAAAACACAAAGTTGATTTAGTTATATACAAAGATAACCAATCTCGAATATTAGTATCTAAGAAATGGCAGCAATCTGGCGGCACAGCAGAAGAAAAAATTCCTTTTGAAGTCATTATGCTCGCACGAGCCTGTCAAGAATTTGATTATGAGTCAGCGTACTTAGTACTTGGTGGTACAGATCATGATAATGAGTTAGGTACTAAAGGATGGACTTTGAGAAAATGGTACCTGTCAGGTGATCTCTCATTATGGATAGCTGATAAAAAACTTGTGAAGATTATTAGTTTTGAAGCATTTTTAGCAAAAATTAACCGAAAAGAAATATGAAAAAAAGCAGAGAGGTAAGTTAAGAACAAATCTCTGCTTTTTGATCACACAATATTGTTTTTTGTCGCGAGTGAAAATTAGCTCATTACCCAGTGGACAAGGGTACGAACGGGGAAACCTGTACCACCTTTACTGTAAATATCAGCTTCTTTTTCCGACCATGCGGGGCCTGCAATATCGAGGTGAACCCAAGGCGTATCCTTAACGAATTCCTTTAGGAATAGAGCTGCGGAGATAGAACCACCAGCCCGTGCACCAGTATTTTTCATATCGGCGATGGGCGATTTTAGGCTTTCAAAATAGGCCGATTCAAGGGGCATTTTCCAGAATTTTTCCCCTGCTTTATCCGACGCTGCCGTAATCGCGTCCGCCAGCTCATCATCACCCCAAAGACCACAAATATCATCGCCAAGGGCAATCACGCAGGCTCCGGTTAGGGTGGCAATATCAACGATCGCCTCGACTTCGAGTTTTTCAGCGTAGACCAGAGCGTCAGCTAAAGTAAGACGGCCTTCTGCGTCAGTATTATTCACTTCGATGGTTTTGCCGTTAGATGCGGTGAGAATATCGCCGGGACGCAAACCACTGCCACTAATCATGTTTTCGGTAGCAGCACTAATAAAGTGGACTTCTACATCGGGCTTCAGTTCGGCGATCGCCTTAGCCGCCCCAAAGGTTGCAGCCGCACCACCCATATCCATTTTCATCATGGCAATGCTGGGACCCGAAGGTTTGATGTTGTAACCACCGGAATCAAAGGTTAAACCTTTACCCACAATGGCAACTTTTTTGCGGGGCGTGCCTTCGGGCTTGTAGACGAGGTGAATAAATTGAGGAGGCAGATCCGTCGCTTCCGCAACACCAAGATACGCGCCCATACTTTGCGCTTCACATTCCTCTTGACCAAGTACCGTCAACTCCAAACCATACTCAGTTGCCAACTCCTTTACAGACTCTGCAAGAGTTACAGGATTAATAATATTCGCGGGGGAATTGACCAGTTCACGAGCATAAATCGTCCCTTGGGCAAGGCTAGTACCCGTGGCGATCGCCGCACTTTGGTCGCCAATATCGAGAATATCAACACTTTCGAGACTAGGTTCTTCGATGTCATCACCGGACTTGTAACGGTTGTCAGCGTAAAGTCCGAGAGTAATACCCTCCGTAATCATCTGGGCTGTACTTGCCGAATCTTCCGCCACAGGTAAACTAATCGCAAGAGTCGAAATCTTTTTATCAGACTTCACACTACGGGCGATCGCCGCCGCTGTCGAACGAATCGCTTTAGCATCCCATTTGTGTTCATCACCGAGACCAACCAGCAATACTTTTTTGATTGCAGCACCGCCCCCAATACGATTTAGGGAAGTGCTACCGGATTTACCCTTAAACTCAGTCTCTGCCAAAATCTCGGCAACTGCACCAGATAATTTGCTATCCAACGCACTTAAAGAGTCGGGAAGACTAATCACTTCTTCGCTACAGAAAAAGCCAAGGGTGATCGCATCCCCAGACCAATCCGCCGCAGCTTGGGTAATTCCTTTAATCTGCATAATATTTTCACATCGAAATACAACTGCCTTTTAGTGTGACACTTCCCTAAAAACTTTCCAAGGCATTCAGCTTCTTCCTCAGCTACTTCAACAATCATTTGTTAGTAGTATTTATGTTGCTAATCGACTAGATAGAAGTAATAAATTGATTTTTGAAGAGAAATAATAGGTTAAGGGCGATCGCCCTAGATATGTCTAGATATTGACTAATTCTGTACTTGATAGAGCTGGTTCCTGTTGAGTCGCACAGTGAACACTGCCGCCCCCGGACGCAATACCATCAATGGCAATTTGCTCGATCGCCCGATCTGGAAAAGCCTCAGCAAGTATCTCTTTTGCTTTTTGATCTGCCTCTTGGTCGCCAAACTTCTGCATAATGACCGCCCCATTACAGAGGTAATAACCGAGGTACCCCGCCGCAAAATCCCGAACACCAAACTTTTCATTAATCACATCAGGCGCATCAACAACTGTTACTTTCAAGGGATTGCCTTCTAGGTCTGTTGCATTTTGCAGAGCCTCAATATTTTGCCGAGTCACTTGGTAATCGTGGGATTGGGGATAGTTATCGCGACTGACCAAGACTTCGCTTTTTCCGATAAACCGCGCATAAAAATCAATGTGGCCGTCGGTAATATCCCGACCTTTGATGCCCTCTAGCCAAATAATTTTTTCGATACCAAGTAATTTTTTGAGTTCTTTTTCGACAATGGCTTCATTAACATTGGGGTTGCGATTGTCATTGAGGACAGAACTTCTGGTGATAATAGCTGTCCCGTGACCATCAATTTCGAAGGAACCCCCTTCAAGGGTGAGAGTTGAGCGAATGGCGATCGCCTCGGTACTAGCCGTAATAAAGTCCGCGACCACGGCATCGTAGGTTGATAGTTGCTTCCCACCCCAACCATTGAAGTTAAAATTCACGCCGTATTTTTGTCCCTGCTCATCAAAAACAAATGTCGGTCCTGTGTCCCGCAACCATAGATCATCCACTTGCAGGGTGATCAGTTTGATTTCGTGGGGATATTGATTCAAGTCACCAAAGACACGCTGTGCTTCGGCTAAATCCTGTGGAGAAACCAAGACAGAGACTGGTTCATACTTGGCGATCGTCTTTGCAATCAGTGCGAGATTTCGTTTCACTTCAGGAATTTGTTTGCTCGACCAAATGTAGTCATTGGCAACAAAAGCCATCCATGTCCGTACATTTTCTGTCCCCTCTGCTGGCATCGACAATACACCACCACTTGTTCCGTGGGTCAGCTGACTTGATGTGCAGCCAAGGACGAAACCGCCTGTCATAAAAGCGCTTGATCGTAAAAAAGTTCGTCTCGAAATTTGCAAGGGCGGCTCCAAAGCTATCCTGATATTTTTACAGCAACATGACCCGCCAGAACTCACAAAATCATGTGAACTTAAACTGACCTTAAAGTCATGCTAGGTAATTATCAGATAACCGAAAAGTCTATACCGCCCCCACAAAGGATGATTTTGATTTTTTTTCTAGAGGTGAATTTTCTAAAAAAATCAAAAGGCGATCGCCCACCGTTCTACCGGAATCCTGAAAAAAGCAGATTTAGCCAATACACCTGTTATGATTAAGTTTTGTAACAGGGGCTGCAAAATGAAAGACTTTTTACAGGGACTACGAAATCCAGAAATGATGCCTTCGGCTCTACGCGTAGCATTAATCGTAGGTACGATTCTCTTCAGCATTAACCACGGCAATGCTGCTCTACAGGGCAAGATGGATCGCTCACGTTGGTTTTCGAGTTTGTTGACCTATATTGTTCCCTACTGCGTCAATATTCACGGGCAAGTCAGTAGCCAGCGCAAAATGCAACGCAAGAATAAAGAAGCAAGTAGCCGTACCGAAGAGCGGACAGCTACCTTAACTCAGGTTTAAAACCGTAGACGATTTTGAAGTCGACCAAAGTTATATTTCCTTGTATTTAATAGGTTTTTTGACTCTTTACGGCAGAATCTTTCTGCCAGCATTTTTCCAAAAGGTTGATCTTATAGAGATACCAAAATCGGTTGGGGTTCCATACTGCACATTGCTCGGACTTACCGATGGGTTGGTTGAGGTAATGGAACAATGGGTCGGTAAACTGCCTAATCCGAATCAACATAGGCATCGTCCTCACTTTTAAATCTAATAGGATGTTTTGAAACGAAAAGCGACCGTTCATCACCAAACGTCTGCCAGAAAATAAATTATCTATACGTCCAACTTTGCCAAATTCTTCGAGGAAGCTAAAGCTTGCAAAATTAGCGATATTTTGGGGTTTTTCGGGATATTCTTGAAAATTACGCCGATTTCTAATGACCTAAAGATCTTGAAGTTGATAGAAAATGTAGTATTAACGGGCTTTCTACGTAATATTTTTTCAAAGAATTACTATTTGTTGAGCAATTTGCTCCAATTGCGACGAAATATCTTATGTCTGCGATCGCCTGCTAAATGAGCAAGTAAATGATGCGGAATTGACATTGAGCGGGCAAATTTAGCCCTGTTGGTGGCGGTTAATGCGATCGCTGAGTTTACTGACGAGTTGGGATGTTTTTTGGTCTTTGGTGAGGAGCTGACCAATTTTGTCGCAACTATACATCACTGTTGTGTGGTCTTTACCACCGAAAGCTTCACCGATGCGGGGCAAACTGAGATCGGTATGTTGACGCATCAGGTACATGGCGATTTGGCGGGCGGTACTGATTTCGCGGCGGCGGGAAGCGCTCTTGAGATCATCGACGCTAACTCCCGTTGTTTCCGAGACGACTGTCATAATTAGTTCTGGGGCAGCGGGCGCGTACTCAACGGTGGGATTGAGAATCGGGGCAAGATTTTCAACGGTCATCGGCAAACCGGAAATGGCGATGTGGGTCACTGCCCGCAGAAGTGCGCCTTCGAGTTCGCGAATGTTTGAGGTGTAGTGGGTGGCAATGTACTCAATGACGGAGCGGGTAAGCTGGATATTTTCGGCTTCGGCTTTTTTCTGGAGAATAGCCATCCGTGTTTCGAGATCGGGGGATTGGATGTCTGCAATCAATCCCATTGAAAATCGAGAAGAGAGTCGCTGTTGTAATCCCGGAATTTGGTTGGGTGGGCGATCGCTGGCGAGAACAATTTGTTTACCCGCTTCGTGGAGGGTATTAAAGGTATAGAAAAATTCTTCTTGGGTGTATTCTTTCCCTTCAATGAACTGAATATCGTCGACTAACAGCACATCAGCAGTACGGTAATGTTCACGGAAAGTTTGGATACTATCTTTACGGATTGAGGCGATGAGATCGTTAGTAAATTGCTCGGTGGAAACGTAGAAAATTTTGGCATCCGCATTACTATCAAGACGATAATGACCGATCGCCTGCATGAGGTGGGTTTTGCCGAGACCAACGCCGCCACACAACACAAGAGGATTAAAATCACCGCCGGGAGATTCGGCAACGGCAAGAGCAGCCGCGTGAGCCATGCGATTTGTGGGGCCGACAACGAAGCGCGAAAAGGTATATTTCGAGTTTAAATCTTGGGCTTTTTTCGGAGCTTGTTTAAGTAGCTGATTATTTTGACTACTATAAAAACTCTGTGTGGCAGTCAGAGTATTGCCTTCTGGGGAGGTGAGACGAACATTGACAGGGTAGCTAACCAGTTCGGCGATCGTCTCGGAAATTAAAACGCCATAGTATTTCTGGATGTGGTTCAGGACAAAGGCATTTGGCGCACAAAGAACAATTTCGTCATTCTGCCAGCGCTGCAAAATTGTCGGTTCGATCCAAGTTTCAAAGGTAGGACGGCTTAGCTGTTGCTCTAATTTGACCAGAACTTCTTGCCATAGTCTCTGGGGATCTTGCGTCAACGTCCGTGCCTCGGTGGTAATGGGAGCTTCCGTAAGTTAGAGGTTTCTAGAACCGGAAGTGGTATTCAATGTAACTTAGTTTTCGGCGATCGCCTCAGCCAATCAGCCCAAATTCTTTCATTGCTGGCACAAAGTTATGGTTTTCGTGGCTGGGGCAACTGAACATGACGGGTGAACTGGGTACGATCAATAAGCATAAGTACAGATGAATGCGTATCAGAACGCACTTGTTTATTCAACGTGGAACAACTCTATCAACTAATAAAAGATGGCGAGAAATGGAGCTTTGGGAACGAAGCAACTCTTGAGAACTTCATTTGGGACAATCTCAAAGAAATTTTCGAGTTTATTCCGCTGAAGAGACAATATTATATCGACGGAAATATTTGTGATATTTTGGCAGTCTCTCAAAATCGTCAGCTAGTAATCATAGAATTAAAAAATGCTGAAGATAGATACGTGATTCAACAAGTGACTCGTTACTATCACGCATTATCTAAAGAAAAACCTTTTTCTGAACAAATTGATTATAAGAAGCCAGTTCAATTAATCGTTATTGCTCCAACTTTTCATCAAGATAATTTAATAGACTGTATATATCATAAGCTCACTTTTGATTTACTACGATTTGCCATAGTTGGAGAGAACAATTTTAAGTTTCAAGCCAAGTCAATTAATGGTTGTGAAATTTATGAATCTAGTATTAAAGCCCGACCAGCTAAAGATATAAAAATTGTTATTCCTCAAGCACCACAGGCTTTCATGACAGCTTTAGCAAAGTGTAGACCCAAAACCTATAACCACAGCCTCGTTCTAAAAGTCCGTGAGAAAATTTTAAGCTTCGATAGTCGTTTAAAAGAAATAAAACTTCAATCTAATTGTTTTGGCTATGGGACGGGTAAAAGTAATATTTGTGCTGATTTTAAAACAAAGAAATCATTTGGAACCCAATTGGATATTGAATTAGCTCTTCGATTACCTTATTCTTTTGGGAAAAAATATAGATTTAGTCGTTTAGTCTTAGACCAGCGATTTTTCTTCAAAGCTCAACATACTCATCAGTGGAAAGCAAAATCCAAACTCCCAACATTTAATTTGAGACGAAAAAGACTTGGTGTTCGTAGTAGTGGTAAATGGATGAATTCTTCTAGTTTTTTGAGAGAGTTTATAAGGGCTGAATTAGATGACTATTCTGATCAGATTTGGGAGACTTGGGATGTACAGTTTATTCGCTATTGTCAGCAACAAAATTTGCCAAATCCTTCAGAGAGTTACGAAAGCATGTTGATGGTTTTACTTGAAATGTCACTCCGGTATTGGAAAGAACAACTCTAATCTAATAACCCAAATTCTTTCATGGCTGGCACAAAGTTATGGTTTTCGTGGCTGGGACGACTGAGCTTAATCAAGGCAAAACGTTGGAGATAGCTCAGACTTTGCCATTGTTCCTGTGAAATTGTGACCTCACAAGACTCGGCTTTTTCAAGTACCTGTGACGGAATTTTGGGTTGTTGCCATAGAGGATTTTTGGGAATATCGAGAACCTTTGCCTTTGCGCCAGTCTTTGATTCAATTAAAGCTTGTAGCTCACTGTGGTAAATCTGGGCTTCTTCGGCTGTGTCGCAGGGCAGTTCGACAAATTTTTGTTTGTCAGCCTCATCAAATTTGCCCCAGTGATCGAGTTTCATTTTGACGCCGGACATATCAAGTTTGTAGCGCATCACCATCGGAATACAGCGCATGGATTGAATAAAATCCTGCTCAAAGTCAAAAAATTGTGTCATGTTGCTTTCCTTAAAATCTCTGCAATGGTGAGTTCCGCTCGATAAAGATTTTCTGGCAGATAGACCAAATTAATCACTCGCTCTATCCACCCTAGGTTGCGTTATTTGCGTCGCCATTCGGTCATGCCACCGGGCTTATCGATAATCACAATGTCATTTTCGACTAAAACATCACGGAGGCGATCGCCTTCTGCATAGTCTTTATTAGCACGTGCATCTTGACGTTGTTGAATTAGATCTTCAACTTCCGCATCGGATAAACCACCTTCCGTCGTAGCTTCTTTTTCAGATGCAACAAAACCAAGGACATCGGCTAATTCTTTGAGCGTTAACCAAACCGCTGCGAGAATTTCGGGATGCTGCTTGAGTTTGCCCTCGTGCACCAAAATATTCTTTTCTTTAACAAGTTCCTTCGCTAATTCAAAGAGAACGGACAAACCACCAGAGAAATTCAGATCCTTATCAACAATATCTTTGAATTTTTGGAGCATCCCCGCATCGGAGGTAATGCCATCAGTATTTAACTGTTCGCCAAAGAGTAATGCTTCGTTTAATGTTTCCCAGCCGTTAGTCGCTGCTTGCAATGCTTCATCAGTAAAATCGACAGGCTTAGAGTAGTGGGCTTGTAAAATAAACAGTCGCACCGCCATTGGGTCATAGGTTTTTAGCAGGTCGCGAATAGTAATGAAGTTACCGAGAGATTTCGACATTTTCTCGCCATCGACTTTTACCATGCCGTTGTGCATCCAATACTTTGCGAGAGGAACACCCGTTGCAGCTTCAGATTGCGCAATTTCGTTTTCATGGTGAGGGAAGGTCAAATCACTGCCGCCCACATGGATATCGATCGTATCTCCAAGGCGATCGCGCACCATTGCCGAACATTCGATATGCCAACCGGGGC
The DNA here is from genome assembly GCA_964638765.1 of uncultured Synechococcus sp. Classification (GTDB taxonomy): domain Bacteria; phylum Cyanobacteriota; class Cyanobacteriia; order Cyanobacteriales; family MRBY01; genus MRBY01. The sequence goes on from CAZXBK010000029.1 coordinate 15,191, forward strand.
GACCTTGACCCCAAGGTGATTCCCAAGAGGGTTCTCCTTCTTTTGCTCCTTTCCATAAGGCAAAATCAAAGGGGTCTTTTTTCTTTGGTGCTTCAGGATCTTGGTTATCAATACGACCACTAGCACCGGCTTGCATATCCTCTAATTTACGACCGGATAATTTGCCGTACTCTTTAAATTTTCGGACAGAGTAATAAACATCTCCCCCAGAAGCATAGGCAAAACCTTTGTCTTCTAGATCATTAATCAAGTCCTGAATGCTGTGTACGCACTGAGTTGCGCGGGGATATTCATCTGCTGGCTGGATAGCTAATGCCGCCATATCTTCGTGGTAGGCGTCAATATATTTATCCGACACAGCTTCCATCGAACTGTCTTCTTTGCGGGCACGGTTAAGGATTTTGTCGTCAATATCGGTGAAATTCTGAATGTATTTCACGTCGTATCCAGACCACTGCAAATACCGGCGCACCACGTCCCAACCCATACAAGTTCGCGCATGACCCAAGTGGCAATAGTCATAAACGGTAATTCCACAACAGTACATCAGCACCTTGCCAGCTTTGATTGGTTCAAAGGGTTCAGAACGTCGGGTGAGATTGTTGTAGAGGCTTAAGGTCATGGCGATCGCCGAAAAGTTATGGCTAGTTTTTAAAGTTTGATTTTAGCCTACGATAGGTGAACCCCTGCCTTAAAATTGCTCAATTTATCCCGCCAGCTTTGTCAACCATTGATATTACCCCAACCATTCAAGTTCCCATTAGAAATCGAGATCAGAGCATCAGCTATGCCCTTATTTCCAAAGCAAAGCAAGTAGATATGCCACTGGATTGGCAATGTGACTGGAACAGGCTATTTCTAGATTTAGAGGAAGATTACTACGAAGGTATTGTCAAAATTAAATATCAAAATGTCTTACTAGGATTAGTGAAATATACTTTTTACCCGAATCCCCCTGACCACATAGAGTTTCTCGAAATCAATCACTTAGAAGCCTTGCCTAAACCAAGCAGGAAAGCTCATCCTATTGGTCGTTGGTTGATTTGGTATGTCTGCAATCTCGCACTAAACTACTGTTCTCTAGAATCTTCTGCCAAGATTTTGTTTCTTAACTCTGTTGGTAACGCTTTCACATTTTATCGAGACACTATTAGAATGGAATATATCGAGCCAGTCACTTTAGCTCCTGGAGAGGATGGCTATGCCTTTAGATTTAACCGCAGAGATGCCCAAAACTTCTGCGAAAACTTGGAAAAAACCTATGGCTGCCCCGCTGTACTATAAAGCTGTAATCAGTTTTTACCAAGGTAAAGCGCTCTCCTTGTTTTCTCATATTGCCTTGAAAACTGATTCTGAACAGCTTAGAGAGCCTTTAGTCATTACTTGTAAATCACCCGTTGGGCTCACTCGAGAAGAACGCTATCAGCAGATCAAAGCATTAATGAACAAGTAGAACTCGCTTGACAAAATCTGTTTCTTGTGTCAAACTGCCAGAAATATCTAGATATTTCTGGCAGTTTGACGATTATAGTTTCTTCCATATTTGCGATATATTCGAGATTGAACCGTGGGCGATCGCCAGCCTCGTAGTTTAACGATCTTTGCGCCGGACACTGCACCGATGACCTATGTGGATGATCAACCAATTCAAGATGAGTTGTTTCCTAGTCTAAATTTTTCGGTAAATGAGTTATTCACTAAAGCTAAAATCTAAGCAAAGCCATTCATTGCGATAGAAACGATGGTTGCACTTTCGGATTTGCCACAAAAACTCACCCCAGAAGCATATCTAGCGTGGGAAGAAAAGCAGTTAGAACGTTACGAATATATTGATGGCAATATCTATGCAATGACTGGTGGTTCGATTGGTCATAATCGCATTGCGTTAAATTTGTACCGTGCTCTATTTCCTCACCTCGAATCACGGGGCTGTGATACGTTTGTGTCTGACGTGAAAGTGCAGGATCTGAAAAGTAAACGCTACTTCTATCCAGATTTGGTGATTACTTGTGATGCGGATGATCTGAGTAGCAATAAGTTTGTGAGTCACCCAACCGTAATCGTTGAAGTTTTGTCTCCCAGCACTTCGTCCTATGACAAAGATTTAAAGCTTAAGTATTATCGCCAAATCGAAAGTTTACGGGAATATGTTTTGATTCATTCTGAACAGCAGTATGTAGAGCTATTTCAAAAGCAAACAGAAAAAATTTGGGGTTATAGTGCCTATTCTGAAGGGATTTTTGAGCTTGCTAGTGTCGAATTTAGTTGTGCGTTTTCGATGCTTTACAACAAGGTGATTTTTGATGATTAGCCAAAGTGGCACAAATTGGTCATTTGTCTCGGAAGCACAATTAGAAGATTTTGTTTGGTCTCATTTAGAAGAACTTTTTGGAGTTACACCACTAGCAAGACAATTTTCAGTAGACAACCAGATTTGCGATATTTTGGCAGTTGATTCGGAAAAGCGATTAACAATTATTGAACTGAAAAACTCCGAAGATCGCTATCTCGTGAATCAGTTGACTCGTTATTACGATGCATTGGTAACGAATAAATCTCTGTCAGAAAGTATCGACTATCGTAAGTCTATTCAACTAATTGGCATCACCCCAACGTTTCATCGGGATAACTGGAGTGATAAAAAATACAATCGCCTCAAAATTCAGTTTTGGGAATTCAATTTAAATCAGTTGGCAAAGAGTCAGTTTCAGTTTTCTGTGAAAAATTTGGAGACCAAAGAACAGAAAAATGTTTCATTTGGATTTGAGCCAGTTCAAACAGAAATTCAGATACTAGAACCTCCACGCAAATTACTAAAGATGCTGGCAGATACTTCGGAGGGAAAAAGGGGCAAAATATTGGAAATTCGCAAGAAAATTTTGAGCTTTCATGAGCGGATGAAAGAATATTCTTCTGGAAGTGCCGTTTTGTATGGCAGTGCCAAAAACAAAACTTGTGCAGAACTCCGCTTTGACTCTAAACGTAATGATGTCGCCTTATTTCTCTGGATTCCATATATGATTGCTCGACCGACAAGGAATTCTCAACAATGTATTGCCCGAGTCAGAATATGGACTAATTGGCTAACTGTCACGGATGTTGGTCACGTACCAAAAGGTTTTGGAAATATGGTTTCTCAGCAAGAGTTTTTAATTGGAAAAGTTAAACCTTTAGCAAAGCTTTTGCCTAAACCAAGACGCAAACAAAATCAAAAGGTAGAAAGCAGAGCTGAGAAATATTTTCGTAGTGAGTCTACTCGAAAAATACGGTTACTGGGTGCTATTTCAGAATGGGATAAATCTAATCCTCACTACAGGAATGGCTTAGCTCTTCCTCTGGCGACCTACCTTCAGCTAAACAACAAAGAGCATTCGAAATCAGAAGGTCTCGAAGATTTTGTTGACTTAGCATTGAACACTTGGTTAGAGAAACTGTAGCTATCTAAGTGTTGAGAGTCTTTGGTTGTTTTCTCTCAGATTCTAATGAGTCGATAATTTCGAGGAGTTCCCGTTCAAAAGTCACCTGAGCACGGTTGGTTTTCCCACCAAAATAAAAACGATCACCGTCCTGTAGCGCCCAGACTTGAGAATAGGAAATATAGCTCATCACTACACCGACCATCACAAGGAAAAAGCCCGCGTAGACAATCGGTACACCGGGGTCAGCCTTAATTTGTAGACCAGTACTACCGACCAAAGAAACAAGCTTCATACTGATGCCATCCACATCGAGGCGATCGCCTTCTCGTACAGCACCAACCAGCTCACCCTTCGCGTCATAGACTAGGGCACTACCCTGCAAATCTTGCATCAAAATCGAGACGCCAGTACTCATATCCGTCGAAGTCGGAACCCATGTGCCCCAGAGCTTTGCGCCATTGTCTGTGGGGATTTGGGCAGCAGGCAGTTGGAAAATAGGACTGTTATTGAGCTGTACCCGCACTCCGGCGATCGCCCAGCTCGTTTGATAGAAAGTGATGCCGTCGTAACGCAGCGGATGATTAACTGAAATCACCTCATGATCTAGCTCGTAGCCATCTTCACTCACGACGGTGAGGTCAGAATAAAACTGGTCAATATCCCCACCCGGCGTGTAATCAATCCAAAAGCGATTTACATTCACCGACCACGGGCGATCGCTATTCGCAAAACGACCTGCTTCAAAGACGTTATTCACCTTGAAATTCACACCACTGGGAATCATTTCCTGCGCCATAAAACCACCAAATGCCCCAATAATCGAGCCAATTAGTGTCACAATCATGCCGATATGCACAATAATCGGGCCAATCCGTCCGGCAATCCCTTTGTTGGCGTAGAGCTTTTTCCCCTCACGAGAAATTTTGTAGCGTTTCTTTTCGAGGAGGGGAGTTAACGTTTCGAGGGAACCTTGATTAAGTTCGGTGCTGAGAGCCAGTTTTTTAAATTGACGGGCTTTACTGTAATAATTCCAGTTTTTTGCCGCTTTCAGGGCAGGCAGTTGACGGCGGAAGGTACAAGCTACCAGACTTGCCCCAAACACAACCAATAACAGCACATACCACCACGTCGTATACACATGGTCTAAACCCATGCCCAGTAACACTTTCCACGTTAGAAATCCGAAGAGTGCCGGGTCTTCTGGGTAATTCGCTTGGTAAAAAGCCAATCCCGCATTCTGATCAATGACCGTCCCCGCAATACTGAAAAACGCGATTAAAAGTAGCAGGGCGATCGCCAACTTGAGATTTGCGATCCACTTGAGACCTTTGCGCCACAGCTTTTGGGGGAACTCGCTCCAATTTGAATTAACCGAAGAATCAGATGCCGTCATAGGAAATTTTGAAAAATCAAGTAATTAGTCAATCAGTTCAAAGCTGAACGTAAAAGGTGGTTTCTCTTTGCCCCCCTTCCAAAGGGGGGTGGCGAAGCCGGGGGGATCGAAATATCTAGGATAAACCGATGGGCAAACGAATGAGTAGGGAAAAAATGCCAAAGCCCACCAGCAACGCGCCACTCACCGGATTAATCCAGCCCGACCATTGCCGTAGCGATAAAAGCTTTTTCAGGGATGCCGTAAAAATTCCCGCAATTAAAACAGGCATCACGTAACCGAGGGTATAAGCCAAAAGCAACCCCGCACCTAGAACTAAATCATGAGTTGTACTGACCCAAGCCAGCAATGTTGCTAACACGGGAGTACTACAGGGCGAAGCCACCAAACCAAAGGTTAAACCGACTAAATAAGCCCGCACACCTTTTGGTAAATCGTTGGTAATCCAGTCCGTTGCGCCGATAGAGGGAAACTGAATTTGAATAATTTCCAGCAAGTTCAAACCCATAATGATGGCGATCGCACTCACCACAATCGGCAGCCCAATACCGATTTGACCGTAAATTTGCCCGAAGCCTGCTGCCACAATACCCAGAGCTGCAAGGGTCGTCGCCAAACCAATGGCAAACCAAATGGATTGGAAAATGGTTTGTAAGCGGGTCTTTTCCTCCGCGCCGCCGATATAGCCAATCGTGATCGGTAACATCGATAAAGTGCAGGGGGTCAAACTTGTTAACAGCCCAGCCCCAAATACTAGAAAAATACTCAGCGCACTCCAATGGGTTAACTGCTGATCGACCAGGCGATCGCCCCACTGTTGGAGTTGATAAAGTTGCAAACTGAAGTTTTCTAACATGCGCGGCTAAAGGAAAAACTGTTACCTATTGTATCGAGTTTCCATGGGGAAAATCTGACAAGCCTAGGCAGCCATGCTGGTGAAGAACTCAATGGTTTCTTTGAGCGCCGCCACAAACTGATCAATTTCAGCGAATGTATTGTAAAAATACAGGCTTGCTCTAGCGCTACCAGACGCATCGAATAAACGGTGCAAAGGCTGAGTACAGTGGTGTCCCGAACGAATGGCTACCCCTTCATGATCCAGCAATGTCGCTAAATCGTTAGCGTGAATCCCTTCGACATTAAACGCCGCTAATGCAGCACGACCTTCGCCATTTTCGTCTGGCTGCTGACCGTAAATTTTTAGATTAGGAATATCAGCCAGCTTTTTAAACAGGTAAGCTGTTAATTCCGCTTCGTAGGCATGGATTCGCTCCATTCCAATCCCAGATAAATAATCTACCGCCGCACCGAGGGCGATCGCCTCACCGATAGCGGGAGTACCAGCCTCAAACTTATGGGGTAGCTCACCATAGGTGGAATGATCAAAATAAACTTCAGCGATCATTTCACCACCACCGAGAAATGGCGGCATCGCTTCTAGAATTTCTTGTTTGCCGTAGAGAAAACCAATTCCCGTCGTGGCACACATTTTGTGACCAGAACCCACCAGCCAATCACAATCCATTGCCTGCACATCGATGGGCATATGGGGCAAGCTTTGGCAGGCATCAATTAAAACTTTTGCGCCAACCTTACGAGCCGCTTTAATAATGTCTTCAACCGGATTTACATTGCCGAGAGTATTGGAAACATGAACGACAGAAACCAGCTTTGTTTTGTCAGAAAGCAGACCCTGATATTGCTCAAAATCAAACGCTTCCTCGTCAGTTAGTTGCACATATTTCAAGACAGCCCCTGTTTTCTCGGCAATCATTTGCCAAGGCACAATATTACTGTGGTGCTCCATTACCGAGAGGATGATTTCATCACCTTCGGAAAGGTTAGCTAGTCCCCAAGTGTAAGCCACGATATTAATCGCTTCACTCGCGTTGCGGGTATAAACAATCTCGTCGCGACTCGCTGCATTAATAAACTTCGCAACCTTGTCCCGCGCCCCTTCATAGCCATCTGTTGCCCGAGAACTAAGGGAGTGAATCCCACGATGTACATTCGCATTGTCACGAGTGTAATAGTGCATGAGCGCATCTAATACAGCCTGTGGTTTCTGGGATGTCGCCGCATTATCAAAATAAATGAGGGGCTTACCGTGAACCTCTTGATTCAGGATAGGAAAATCATTTCTGACTTCCGCAGCTAAAGATTTTGTCGGCGTAGCAATCATGGGATTACGTCTCAAGTGAAATTAGGATTCGGATAGGGCTAAAGTTGCAGGAAGAATGCTGCTGGCACAAGCAAACTTGAATTGAGAAAGTTTCATCACTGGTATCGTGAACACCGGATTTTATGCCTCAATAGTGCGGCAAGCGACGCAATTACTTAGTCCAGTTTGCAGCGAAGGTACAGAAATTTCATCTAAAATCTCAGCCGCAAAAGCATCGATCAAAAGATGACGGGCATCGTACTCAGTTAAGCCGCGACTACGTAGATAGAAAATCTCATCATTTTCCAGCTGACTGACCGTTGCACCGTGGGCACATTTGACGTTATCAGCGGTAATTTGCAATTCAGGTTTTGTATCAACCCGTGCTTTAGAAGAGAGCAATAAATTACGGTTTAGTTGAGCCGCATTAGTCATTTGTGCATTTTGGGGCACATCAACTTTACCGTTAAAAATTGAGCGCGCAGAGTCATCAACAATACATTTATGGAGCTGATCGACTGTGCCGTGGGGATGATTCAGTTGTACCCAAGTATGGGTATCGCTGACCTGAGAGCCGCTGAGCATTGTGAGACCTTTCAAAACAGAGTCCGTTTGAACACCTGTTTGATTTAGGGTGACCGTGTGCCGACTAATTTGTGCGCCCATATTGATTTCAGTCAGTTTGTAGTGACTGTCTTGGGCTTGGACGATTGCCGTATTGCCAATCTGAATACCAGCACCAGCTTCCCGCTGTACCCGAACATGGTTGAGTTGGGCATTGGGCTTTACCCAAATTTCAGTGACGGCGTTATTAAAGTAAAGGTCTTCGCCTTGATCAGAGCAACCTTGGGACACAGCACCGTAGTACTCCACAAGCTTGAGGTTTGCACCAGATTCGGCGATCGCCACACAGCGGGACTGAACCGAAATGGGAGCATCTTCAGGCTTGCTGACGAACAACACTTGGATGGGTTGGTCGACTACGACATTTTTCTCTGCCCAAATGACAGCGGCGTCATGGACACCTGCATCATTCAGCGCGGCAAAGACATCGAGTTTCCGGCTTTGGGCACTTAGATAATTAACCAGTTCTGCGGCTTTCTCTGAGGACAGCGCCGCTACATTACCGACGAAAACCCCATCAGGCAAGCTGGAAGTATCCGATAGCTCATCAGAAAAAATGCCGTTCACAAAAACGAGGCGACTTGCCGCTGTTTCATCCAGTTTGAAAACATCTAGCTCGTGGGCTTGAATGCTTGTTTGGGCGGGAGTCTGGAAAGCTGTTTCCTTTAAAATTGACACATCAGTAACGCGCCAATCTTCGTCCTTACGAGTCGGAAAGGCTTGGTGAGAAACACGGTAGGCTCCCTGTAGTCTCACTTCCTGAAGCCAACCTGCGCTGCCAGTATTAAAAACTGGATTTAGACTTTCCGCTAGCCTCAAAAAAGGTGCTAGGGAAATATCGGTCATCGTAATTTTTGAAAAGTCGGCGATCGCCGCTGTCGAAGTATCTGTCGCCATAACCATTACACTGCCCCCGCTGCAAGTTCTTTATCGAGGAAGTCGTAACCGGTTTCTTCCAGCTCAAGCGCCAGCTCTTTACCACCACTCTTCACAATGCGACCGTCATACATGACGTGCACAAATTGAGGCGTGATGTAGTTGAGCAAACGCTGGTAGTGGGTAATTAGTAAGAATGCGTTGCTGTCATTAGCGAGGAAATTTACCCCTTCAGAGACGATACGAAGCGCATCAATATCGAGACCAGAATCAATCTCATCGAGAATGCCGAGACTAGGCTCCAGCAAAGCCATCTGAAGAATTTCGTTACGCTTCTTCTCACCACCGGAGAAACCTTCATTAAGGCTACGCTCAAGGAAGCTAGGATTCATTTTGACGACATCGAGCTTTTCTTCAACGAGGTCTTCAAAATCAAAGGCATCAATTTCTTCTTTGCCCTGATGCTTAAGCTTGGCGTTGTAAGCTACCCGTAAAAAGTCGAGGTTACTTACGCCGGGGATTTCGAGGGGATACTGAAAGGCCAAGAAAATACCATCCAGCGATCGCTCTTCCGCTTCCTTTTCTAGGAGATTTTCACTCTTGTAGATAATCTCACCGCCAGTGACTTCATACTCCGGGTGACCTGCAATAATTTTAGACAGGGTGCTCTTACCAGAGCCATTGCGACCCATAATGGCGTGAATTTCACCCGCTTTAATTTCGAGGTTAACCCCCTTCAGAATTTGCTGACCATCTACATTAGCCGTCAGATCTTTAACCGATAAAATAACGTCGCTCATTGCTTATCCAAAAATACTAAAAACTCAAAAATTAATGCTCAAAATTACCCAACAGTTCCCTCAAGTTTGAGGCTGAGGAGCTTGTCGGCTTCTGCCGCAAACTCCATCGGTAATTCACTGAGGACGTCTTTACAGAAACCACTCACCAACATCGAAATGGCATCCTCTTCAGAAATACCCCGCTGGGCAAAGTAGAAGAGTTGCTCTTCACCAATTTTTGCCGTTGAGGCTTCATGCTCCACCTTGGCGTTTTGGTTATCTACCTGAATATAAGGATAGGTATTCGCTTCCGCGCGATCGCCGATCAGCATCGAGTCACACTGGGAATAATTACGAGCACCATCAGCTTTAGGATTCATTTTCACCAAGCCACGGTAACTATTCTTTGATTTGCCAGCAGAAATACCTTTCGAAATGATTGTGCTGCGGGTGTTTTTGCCCACGTGGATCATCTTCGTTCCTGTATCCGCCTGCTGGAGATTATTGGTGAGGGCAATGGAATAAAATTCCCCAACCGAGTTATCACCAACCAAAACGCAGCTGGGATATTTCCATGTGATGGCAGAACCCGTTTCAACCTGCGTCCAAGAAATCTTGGAGTTAACGCCTTTGCAGAGACCACGCTTGGTCACAAAGTTGTAAATACCACCTTTGCCGTTCTCGTCGCCAGCAAACCAGTTTTGAACGGTGGAATATTTGATGTCAGCATTATCAAGGGCAACCAATTCAACCACTGCCGCGTGGAGTTGGTTTGTGTCAAACATCGGTGCAGTACAGCCTTCAAGGTAGCTAACCGATGCCCCCTCTTCGGCAACGATCAGCGTCCGCTCAAACTGACCAGAATCACCATCATTAATACGGAAGTAGGTCGATAATTCCATGGGGCATTTCACACCTTTAGGAATAAAGACAAATGAGCCATCACTAAAGACAGCCGAATTTAGCGCAGAGAAATAATTATCAGCCGTGGGTACAACTGTGCCGAGGTACTTTTTGACAAGTTCAGGGTGCTCTTCTAATGCCTCTGAAATGGAGCAGAAGATCACACCATATTTTGCCAAGTCTTTCTTAAAAGTTGTGGCAATGGAAACACTGTCAAAAACCGCATCAACAGCAACATTAGATAAACGCTTTTGCTCGTCGAGGGGAATTCCGAGCTTCGCAAAGGTTTCAAGAAGAGCAGGGTCTACTTCATCGAGACTCTCTGCTTTCTTGATGTCTTTCTTCGGCGCAGAATAGTAAACGATATCCTGATAATCAATTGCCGGATAGTTGACATGAGCCCACTCCGGTTCTGTCATCTTTTGCCACTGTTTATAGGCCTTTAGACGAAACTCCAGCATGAACTCAGGTTCTTTTTTCTTCGCAGAGATCAGACGAATCACGTCTTCGCTGAGGCCACGGGGAATCTTTTCGGTTTCGATGTCAGTGACAAAACCATATTTGTATGGCTGATTGACAAGGGTTTTGACAGTCGCGCTCATTGCTGGAGTGTGTCTCTTTACGTATGGGGTAATACTTTCAAAGAACGTTGAATGCTCTTGCAGTCTCATATGCGTTGTCCAAATGGATAAACGCGATTATGATGATTAAAACAACAACTTTGTTGCTTAAGTCTATTCTAAGGTACTTTAACAACAAAAAAGTTGTCAAACTTGCTGAAATCTATTTTGCCGACCGCTGGATCTATGGCTATTTCTGAAACTCGTTCAACTAAGCAAGATATTCTGGATTTCTTATTAAAGCATGGTCAGGCGAAGGCAGTGCAGTTGGCGGAATCTTTGCAAATTAGCCCCCAAGCGATACGCCGTCACCTTAAGGATTTGGAAGCGGAAGGTTTAATTCAGCACCAGGCACACCAAGAAGGTAAAGGCCGCCCAAATTTTTTCTACGGTCTGAGTCGGGCTGGGCGCGATCGCCTTCCAAATCGTCATGGAGATTTTGCGGTATCGTTTCTCGACGCGCTGGTGGAAACGGCGGGCGAAGAACAAGTCAAAGTTATTTTACAAAAGCAGTGGCAAAAAAAAGCAGCTGAATATCGTGATCGCCTTGGAGACGGTAATTTAGCGCAGCGTTTGTCAAAATTGGTGAGCTTACGGCAGGCAGAAGGCTATATGGCAGAAGTTCAGCCAGTAGCAGAGCAAAGCCAAGAAGGATTTTTATTAATGGAACACCATTGTGCGATCGCCGAAGTTGCGGAATCCTTTCCGGTAGTTTGTGGCAATGAATTAGAAATGTTTGAAGCAATTTTGCCAGACTGCACAGTGGAACGTACCCAATGGATTAATGAAGGAGAACACCAGTGCGGTTATTTAATCCAATCCCGAATCTAGAAATCTAGAGCTGTGTCTCGCAAGTGAAGAAAAAGCTAGCGCCTCCGTTGGGCTTTGAGTCGCACCAGATATTGCCTTGGTGACTTTGAACAATGCTTAGGCCAATACCTGTGCCTGCAAAATCTTGCTCTCTATGCAAACGGGTGAAAGGCGTAAAAATATCTTTATTCTGGCTACTGTCGAAGCCCACACCATTATCACGAATACAGAATTGACCGTTGTCTAAGTGGAAAAAGTCAATTTTGGTGACGTCTTCTTCTCCGCTATATTTCCACGCATTTTCTAAAAGATTTTCTAGGGCAATTTTTAATAAGTGGCGATCGCCAATCACGTTTAAATCTTCGGCAATATTAATTTCGGCATTACGCTCTGGCGTTTGAGCTTTCAGTTTGGCCACAATCGTATGAGCAAGCTCACTGAGATTAACCGGTTCAAGCTGTAGATCACTCCGAGAAACAGTGGCAAGACGCAACAAGTCACCAATGATTTGGTTCATTTCAGTGCCAGCACTGCAAATAATCTCTAAAGCTTCAGCCTCTTCAGCCTCCGGTAAATCACCCTCGATGAGAAATTCGCAAAAACCCAGCAAGCGCGTTAACGGTCGCCGTAAATCATGGGAAACCATGTAGTTAAAAGCTTCTAAATCACGGTTTAAAATTTCTAGTTCTTTATTTCGCTCAGTAAGGGTGCGGGTCGTTTCGAGTAGTTTGAGTTGATTATTAACCCGCACAAGCACCTCATAGACATCAAAGGGCTTATTGATATAGTCTGCGCCCCCAACGGAAAAAGCTTTTGCTTTATCAAGGACGTCGTTGAGCGCACTCAGGAAAATGATGGGAATACCAGCGGTCTGCTGATTGGCTTTTAGAGTTGTACAAACCTCGTAGCCATCAAGGACAGGCATTTTTATATCGAGCAAAATCAAATCAGGCGGATCAACTTCTACGGCTTTAAGGGCTTGTTGACCATTGAGGACGCGGCGTACTTCATGCCCTTCTTCATTCAGAATTTCGAAAAGCAGCTGTAGATTTTCTGGTATGTCATCGACAATCAGAATGTCTCCGGTGTATTCGGTACGAAAAGGGGGCAGCATCATGATTTTGTATCATCAATGAGTTTAACAATCGTATCAAAAGCGAGATTGTTTAAGAGGTGATTAAAATGCTGTCTAAGGGCTGGATAGATGTCGTTAATTTCGGCTAAAAGCTGACGTAA
>CAZXBK010000030.1:0-25317 GCA_964638765.1 uncultured Synechococcus sp.
TCGTAGGGAGTTTATTTGTTTTTACCTCCCTCTTCGCTATATTTATATCAGTCTTTCTTGTTCCCAGAAAATATTATGTCTGATTCTGTATCTGAAGATTTAAAGGTTGCTGAATTAGAATCTCAAATTGAGCATCTGCAAAAGGAACAAGAGAATTTTAGGCAGATAGCTAATAGTATTAAAGAGGTCTTTTTTTTAATAGACTCACATACAGACCAGATTTTCTATGTAAGTCCTGCCTATGAGAAAGTATGGGGGAGAAGCTGCGAAAGTTTATATACAGAACCTCAGTCCTGGTTACTAGCTATTCATCCTGATGATTGTTCTCGTGCAATGGGAACTTTGGAAACTCAGTTTCGAACAGGTGAAGAGTTTCAAGAGGAGTATAGAATTATTCGACCTGATCAGACAGTGTGTTGGGTAAGAGTAAAAGCTTTTCCTGTACGAGATGATAATGATAAGGTTTATCGTTTTGTTGGAATTGCCGAAGATATTACTCAGAGAAAAAATACAGAAAAAAGTTTACGAAAAAGTGAAGAACACTTTCAATTGATTTTTGAGCAAGCTCCAATTGGTATTGCTGTTACAAATCTTTTGGGAGATTTTGAGCAGGTGAATCCGGCTTTCTGTGAAATCTTAGAATATGAATCTTCTGAAATATTAGATAGTAGAATTTTTGACGTACTTCACTTAAATGATGGTGCTGAAAGTGAGTTGCTTTCAGCAAAAAGTATATTAGAAAACAAGAATCCAGAGTTTCAAGCTGAGCTCCAATGTGAAACCAAAAATAATCGACAAATTGATGTTATTTTAAAAGCTGTTATTATTTTTGATGAGTTTAGCGAGCCTATTAATTGTCAGTACCAATTGTTAGATATTACTGACCGAAAAAGTATGGAGAGGCAATTAATTCACGATGCTTTTCATGATCCTTTGACGCAGTTGCCAAACCGTACTCTATTTACTGATCGTCTTAAAGTGGCGATCGCCAACAGTAAAAAATCACAAGATTATCAATATGCTGTTCTATTTCTAGATGTTGATAGATTTAAAATAATTAATGATAGTTTGGGTCATTTACTGGGTGACAAATTATTGATTGAAATCGCCCAAAGACTACGCGAAGAAATAACTAAAAAAGATACAATTGCGCGTTTTGGTGGTGACGAATTTACGGTCTTGTTAGACAATATTACTGATTTTAGTGTTGCAATTGATGTCGCTAATAAGATACAAAATCGACTCCGTGATTATTTTGAAATTGACGGCAATCGAATATTTGTGAGTGCTAGTATTGGCATTGCTTTGTGTGATCATCAAAATAATAAGCCAGAAGATATTTTGCGGGATGCAGATGCCACGATGTATAGAGCAAAAGAAAGAGGTCGGGCTTGCTATGAGATTTTTGATAAGTCTTTGAGGTTAGCTGCTTCTAATCGGCTTAAATTAGAAACAGAGCTCCGTTCTGGAATCTTTGAAAAGCAATTTTGTCTGTTCTATCAACCTATTGTAAATCTCAGCACTTCAAAGATAGAAGGCTTCGAGGCTTTATTACGATGGCACCACCCCGTAAAAGGTTTAATTGGTCCTCAGCTTTTAATTCCTGTAGCGGAAGAAACTGGATTGATTTTAACCTTGGGTGAAATGATTTTTGAGTTAGCGTTTGAGCAGCTATTAACTTGGCAGGAACAAGGACAGGATCTATCTGATTTTAAACTTAGTATTAATTTGTCAGGTAAACAGTTAATGGCGCCAGATCTTATTCCCACAATTAATCGTCTTTTGTCGCAGGCTAAAATTGACCCTCGGCTCATTAAATTAGAAATTACGGAAAGTGTTCTATTAGAAGAAGATTATGATGCCATTAATGTTTTAAAGCATCTAAGAAATTGTGGTTTTGAAATTAGTTTGGATGATTTTGGTACAGGGTATTCTTCTCTAAGTTATTTGCAGAGATTGCCTATTGATACGCTAAAAATTGACCGATCTTTTATTGATAAACTCCAGCATGATAAACGTAATAAAAATCTTGCTATTGTTCAATCAATTATTACTTTGTCCCATGCAATTGGTTTAAATGTAATTGCTGAGGGGGTTGAAACTCGAGAGCAATTGGCTAAGTTACGATCACTAGGTTGTGAGTCTATTCAAGGGTATTTGTTTTCACCGCCTGTGGATGTGCAGGCCGCAACGAATCTTCTGGAGAAACGTATAATCAATCTGTAGTTCTTGGAGCTGCTCTAGCTGATGGATTTAGAGTCTAGTATTTCTGGCGATTCTACGTATTTTGAAAGGTTACAGCGATCTTGTGAGTTGCAAGATGGTTTGATGCTGACTTTTTTGTCGATGGTGACAAGGTCGTCAGGCAAGTTATTGCTGCGTTCTATGTTGCGCCAAACTTTGGAAGGGTTAGCGAAGTTGACCTTTGCTGAGGAAAGTAGTCTGTTTTGGCTAGATGATCAGGGCTATGTGACGGAAAGCATTTTAGCGCGGGGCATTGCAATTCGTGAGCAGAAGGAAACGGTTGTTGGTCAGGTTCTAGAGAGTGGTCTGGCGGGTTGGGTGTATCGTCAGCGGAAGACTGGCGTGATTGAAAATACTGAAACGGATGAGCGTTGGCTTGAGTTGCCGTATCAACCCTATGTAGCGAAATCGATCCTCTGTGTACCCATTGTGAGGGGTACTCATTTGTTGGCGATCGCCACTTTAATGCATTCTGAGATTGGTTTTTTTGATGAGGAAAAAGTCAAGCTAGTTGAGCTGTGTGCGGTGAAGCTAGGAATGGTTTTGGATCTGTTGCGGGTACAGATTGCGTCGTCACCGGGAGCTGGAGAAAGTGTTGATTACAAAGCGACACGACCAAATGAAGGTACCCAAGACGACTTTAAAACGATTAGCCAATTTATTTTGTCCGAAGGAGGCAAGCTGATTTCGGCGGATCCGCGTTTGGCTGAGCTATTTAACTATGAACCAGATGAACTAGTACGTCTAAATTCATTTTTTGATTTGGTTGCAGATACACACCAAGATATTTTTGCTAAGAAAGTCGCGCAGTGTTTAGAGGGAGAGCAGTCGCAACTTTTAGTCACTTTTAGAGGGGTGACCAAGGCAGGGCGATCCCAGAAGGTTGAATTCTACGGCTACCAAACTAAATTATTTGGTCAAACAGTCATGGTGTCGCGCGTTAGGGTGCTGTTGTGAGGAGAGAGCCAAGAATCATACCAGTGAGCAGGATAAAGCCGATGGTGACGTTTTGCTCGAACATTTTGCCGTATTTGAAGCGCGGTAAATTATTGCGTCGCAATTGCCAATATTGATAAAACCACAGACCAACGGCGATCGCCCACGAAATCCCGTAGATGGTCAGATTTAAGTTGAGATTGCGACCGAGAATAGCAAGGCAAACTGCTGTGCCGACAAAAAATAAACCAATCGCCTCTGGTGCAAATTTGCCAAAAAAGATAGCGCTGGAGTTGATGCCAATTTTGAGATCATCTTCACGGTCAGAGAGGGCATAAATTGTATCGAAGCCCAATGTCCAAAATACCGTTGCACCCCAAAGTAACCACGTTGGTGTACTTAAATCCTTGGTAACAGCGCTCCAACTAATGAGCACGGCAAAACCCCAGGCGATCGCCAAAACCAGTTGCGGCACGGGGAAAAAACGTTTGGCGAGGGGATAACAAACAATGACCGGAACAGCACCGACACAGAGCCAAAAACTTAGAGGATTTGTCCAAGGATTGAAGTAAAAAGCTAAACCTGCCGCCGCTAACATCGCGACAAATGCAGTGGCAATACCTACTTTTACCGTGAGAGCTTTAGAAGCAAGGGGACGTACTTTTGTTCGTTCGACTTTAGGGTCAATATCGCGATCCCATAAATCATTAATGACGCAGCCCGCTGCACTGGTGGTGATTGCCCCTAAAACAATGACGACGACCAGTAAGGGATCAGGTTGGGCATCGGCGGCTAAGAAAACAGCCCACAGTGCCGGAATAATTAAAATGAGACGACCAGCCGGTTTATCCCACCGCAGCAGACGAATAATTTTTTGCCATGTCGGTTCTGTCGCCATAAAACTTAGCAGGGGAAATGGGTTAAAGGGGTCGAAAACTTAGGTTAATCCCTAATAATAGAGATTAGCAACCTAACGTACGACAACCTATGGCGACTCCCACTTATCAACTCCAAGCGAATGCGAAGCCATTAACGAATTTTGCACCGGGTGAAGACTGCACTTTAGCGGCCATTGATATTGGGACAAACTCGATCCATATGGTGATTGTCAAAATTCAGCCGAGTTTGCCGGCATTTACGATTATTGCCCGTGAAAAGGATACGGTTCGTCACCGCGATCGCCAAACGGGGAGGTTGACTGATGAAGCGATGGAGCGATCTCTTAAGGCATTACGTCGTTGCCAGACCCTCGCCAAAAGTTTTCAGGTGGATTCGTTAGTGGCCGTTGCGACCAGTGCGATGCGCGAAGCGCCTAACGGTCGGGAGTTCCTGCAGCGGATTGAAACGGAATTGAATTTAGAAGTTGATCTGATTTCGGGTCAGGAAGAAGCCCGACGCATCTATCTGGGTGTTTTATCCGCGGTCGATTTTAACCAGCAACCCCACTTGCTCATTGATATTGGTGGTGGCTCGACAGAAATTAGCTTAGTGGAAACCCGTGAACCTCGTTTCCTGAGTAGTACTAAGGTGGGTGCTGTACGTCTCACCCAAGATTTTGTTGCATCCGACCCCATTACTGACCGCGAATTTATTACGCTACAGGCCTATATTCGCGGCAGGCTAGAGCGCCCCATTGAGGAACTGCGCGAACACCTTAAACCCGGTGAAGTTGCCAAAATGGTGGGGACTTCAGGAACAATTGAAACGCTTGCTGAAATGCTGGCGATCGCCGATCTCGGTTCAACGCCAAATCCCCTTCATGGTTACGCTTTCAAGCTGAAAGATTTAGACCGCTTAATTAAGCAGATGCGGAAACTAGATTACGAGGGGCGGTCCGATTTACCGGGAATGTCTGAAAAGCGAGCAGAAATTATTCTCGCTGGTGCGATGATTCTGCGGGAGGCCATGGATTTGTTAGGCATGTCCGAAATTATGCTCTGTGAACGGGCGCTTCGAGAAGGAGTCATTGTTGACTGGATGCTGTCCCGTGGCTTTATTGAAAGTCGCCTGTCCTACCAAAGCTCGATTCGAGAGCGTAGTGTCATGGCGATCGCCAAAAAGTACCGTGTCAATATGGATTGTTGTCAGCGGACGGCGAAATTTTCATTACAGATTTTTGATCAGTTGCAAGGGGTTTTACACGACTGGGATGCGGAAGCCCGTGAAATGCTCTGGGCGGCGGCGATTTTGCATAACTGTGGCCTGTACATTAGTCACTCTGCCCATCACAAACATTCTTACTATCTAATTCGACATGCAGAATTATTGGGCTTTAACGAGACCCAAGTGGAAATTGTCGCCAATCTTGCCCGCTATCACCGTAAAAGTAAGCCGAAAAAGAAGCATTCCAATTATCAAAATCTACTCCATAAGCATCAAAGGCAGCTCGTGAGTGAACTGAGTGCGATTATGCGTTTAGCTGTCGCTTTAGATCGTCGGCAAATTGGGGCGATCGCCCACGTTGATTCTGCTTATGATGCCAATAAAAAACATTTAACGCTAAAATTAGTTCCCACTCACAGCGATGACTCCTGCGAACTAGAACTTTGGAGTTTGCAGTACAAAAAAGAAATTTTTGAAGAAGAATTCGATGTGACGGTTAATGCGACGTTGCTAGTCTAAATCCGTAAATGGAGACCTGTTTTTAAATAAAGCACCAAGCTCCTTAATGGTGTTAGCTATTAACTTTGTCATTAACTAAAAATAAATAAATATCAGGCGATCGCCATTTCACTAGCCGCAAAGAACCCCTTGCTGCTAACCTTTAGGGAGATTTCGTCTGATTGAATACACTTTAAGAATAAAATTGTGGTTCTTAGTACTCCTGCATTAAATTTAGGCAAACCAGTATTTCCGACGCAGCCTGCCGCTCAATGGCCCGGTTTGATTGAAGCATATCGCCAATATTTGCCCGTCACCGACAGTACACCTGTTGTGACGCTGCTTGAAGGTAATACGCCTCTCATTCCGATTCCAAGCATTGCGGCTGAGATTGGGCGCGATGTTCAAGTGTATGCAAAATATGACGGTCTAAATCCTACTGGTAGCTTTAAAGATCGCGGTATGACCATGGCGATCACTAAGGCAAAGGAAGCTGGTGCGGAAGCGGTAATTTGTGCCAGTACTGGTAATACTTCTGCGGCGGCGGCAGCCTATGCTCGTCGTGCTGGACTGCGGGCTTTCGTTTTGATTCCCGATGGTTACGTAGCGCTGGGTAAATTAGCTCAGGCACTCCTCTATGGCGCAGAAGTAATTGCCATTGAAGGAAATTTTGACGACGCTCTGACTATTGTGCGTCAAATGTCCGAAAACTACCCTGTAACCCTCGTCAATTCCGTAAATCCTTTCCGTTTGCAGGGTCAAAAAACCGCAGCGTTTGAAGTGGTTGATAATCTTGGCGATGCCCCTGATTGGCTTTGTATTCCTGTCGGTAATGCTGGTAATATCACGGCCTACTGGATGGGCTTCTGTGAGTATCACGAACTTAATAAATCCACCAAGTTACCGAAGATGATGGGTTTCCAAGCTGCGGGTTCAGCGCCCTTTATCCAAGGTTCTCCGGTTCAAAATCCCGAAACATTGGCAACGGCTATTCGCATCGGTAATCCTGTGAACTGGGATAAAGCCCAAGGTGTGCGCGCTGCCAGCCAAGGGGAATTTAACGCGGTAACTGACGAAGAAATTGTGGAAGCTTATCGCAAGCTCGGCGCTAACGAGGGTATTTTCTGTGAACCTGCTAGTGCAGCCTCGGTAGCGGGTTTGCTAAAGGTCAAAGATCAAGTTCCTACGGGCGCGAAGGTTGTTTGTGTCCTGACTGGTAATGGCCTTAAGGATCCTGATTCGGCGATCGCCCACAGCTTGAGCAAGGGTAAGACCGGGATTCCGGCGAACCTAGAGGCTGTCGCCAAATCGATGGGCTTCTAAATTTCTATTCTTCAAGAAAATCTTATAAATCTCCTTCTGAAAATCTAACTTCGGAGGGAGATTTTGGTTATCATTGTGCCAATCTCCTCTACTTTTAGTTGTTCATGATGTTTTGGTCTCGACTACTTCAACGGTGCTCTGTTTTATCATTGCTGGCGATCGCCACAGCTCTACCGATTAATCCTGTACGAGCAGAATCAGTCTTTGAACCCTACAAACAGACAATCCGCGAACAAATTCCCATTGGTTTGTCGCTACGCTTGCCTGAGCAGATTTTGTTGAGCGAAGCAGAGCAGAAAAATATTGATAGCTTTACGGTGCGGGTCTTTGTGAGCCAAAATCCTAGCCGACTCACCCTAAGCCTGCACTCCTGTAAAACCGGCAACGAACCTTGTTTACTGGGCAGCTTTGTTACCGAAAACGGCAGTAATCAAACAGCCCAAACTGAGCTGGATCGTCACAAAAATCAAGGCGCACGGATTACCCTCAGAGATGGCGTTTTTGGTTATGTTGTTGACAGCGATCGTCCCCAAGCTGCGGATTCCTTTGCCACAATGATGTGGGCACAGGACAATATGATCCATACCTTGAGCTTTCCCCAGACTGAGCGCCAAAACATGATGTACATGGCGGTTTCCATGGCAAAATCCGACTCGATTTTTCGTCCATAGATCCTGATATCTTATGCTGCAACTGACTGCCCAACAGCTAGAGCAACTACATCACCATGCTCTAAGTTGTTATCCCGAAGAATGTTGTGGCTTATTGCTGGGGAACGATCAAGGCGGCTCAACCCAAGTAAGTCAAATTTGGAGTGTTGAAAATAGTTGGACGGAAGATTTTCTTGCTGCTTCCTCCACTGAGCAATTAGAAGGTGCTCCAAAAGCGAAAACGAATGCGTCACGTCGTAATCGTTTTGCGATCGCCCCCATTGATTTTTTACGTGCTCAAAAATTTGCTCGGTCTGAAAAACTTAATGTTGTGGGCATTTACCATTCCCATCCAAATCATCCTGCCGTTCCCTCAGAGTATGATCGACAGATCGCTTGGTCGCAATATTCCTACCTGATTATGTCTGTCGCCGAAGATGATGTGACGAAAACCCGTAGCTGGAAATTGGCAGGCGATCGCCAGTTTCTTGAAGAATCAGTGACGATTGTCGATTAATTTCCCATTTTCTGAAAGTAGATTTTTACAATAGAAAAAATAATTCTGAAGCTTGCTATTCAGTTTTGTAACCTCTGTTGTTGAGTGATTTAGACCATGAGACCATCTCGGCTATTACGGCTGTTTATTCCGCTGATTCTCTTTTTTGGCAGCCGCATAATACTCAATCAAAGTGAGGAGGCAGTACCGCCAACATCACCACAAACTGCACCGTCACCAGTGGTCTCGTCGTCGCCTCAGCCTGTATCCCCTGTGGCGCAGGCGCCAAAGCCTTCTACTGAGCAGATCGAAAAAGATATCCACAACCAAATTAACGCCTATCGTCAAAGCCGTGGCCTATCTCCCCTCACCGTGGATTACCGGATTACCGATGAATCCCGTAAATTTAGCGCCAAGATGGCTTCTGGAGCCGCAGAATTTTCCCATGACGGATTTGATGAGCGAGCTGAAAACTTAGAGAACAAAGCTCTGAAATATGCCACTGTGGGTGAAAATTTAGCGCTACTGCAAGGATATGACGACTTGGCGACAACTGCTGTAGAAGGCTGGATTGACAGTCCCGGTCACCACGAAAATATTATTGGTGACTATGATTTGACCGGTATTGGTGTTGTGCGTAATGAAGAGGGTGTCTATTATTTCACGCAACTTTTCCTGAAGCGACAATAAGATTTTCGTAAATAAAGCTATCTCTTTTCCCCAAATTCAAGATGTTAACTCCTCATTGTTTGGCGACGGATAAACAAGTTGAGTTTACGATTGTTGCTTTATTTCAACCCTGCTTAAAAAAGTCAGAAACCTGGCTACAAAGTCTGTTAAGGCAGGGGCATCGTCATCTTACGGAAGTGATCTTGCTTTTGCCTCTAGCTAGCGAAAGGAGCAATTACCAAGCCCAATGGCAACAGCTCCTCGATGAGTATCAAGAGGATATCCGGCGATCACCCTATGTATTTTCCTATCTATTAGTGGGCGAACTAGATGATGCTATTCATCAAAATATCGCTTTAAATAAAGCCGTTTACTTGGCGAATGGCGAATGGATTTATCTGTCACTGACGAGTAATCAGTTGGTAAAGTCGGCTTTTTTTGAATTTACTGCTGTGATCAAAGAATCCCCTGATGTGGAATTGATTTCAGGTTGTTTTAATCGCCTTAAAGAAAATCACCAGATACTTGAAAAATCCCAAATTCTAGAGCCAGAAGGTTTTGTGCAAAATACATTTAAAAGTCATTTTTTGTACCAAAACCCCCTATGTTTTGGCTCGACTGTTTTTCGTAAGTATTTGTGGCAAAAAAGTGGGGGGCTTAAACCAGAATTAGAAACATCTGCCCTATGGGAACTCTTACGGCGACTTGCCCACGGCTGTTTCCGTTGGTACTATGTGCCGCGCTGTATTTGTAATATTGATTTTAATGAGGAGACCGGCCAGCTATTTCACCAAAGGGGCAAATTATCTTCTACGTTTCTGCAAGTCATTACCGCAAAGCATGCCTGTTATTCTCGCCAAGAAATTACCCAAGCCCAAGAGGCGATCGCCCGTCAGTTATTTCGGTACATTAATGATTGTTTTCAGGAGGGACGATTTACTCGGGGTTACTCTGTGATTTTCGAGCTATTGCAATGCGCTAGTTGCGGCGATCGCCTGTGGCTCGAATATTTACGAAAAATGGATCAAAAACAGATTACCCATAAACAGGAAATCCTTAATATTTTCCAGTTGATCAAACAGAGGGCGTTAGTTTAATGACGGTTGGCCGGATGTCTGTTGAAGACCATTTATACGCTTTAGGAAATACTCAAATCAGCAGGGTTTAAATCTAGGGCCGTTTCTTCTTCTGGCTCTGCTAATTCTGTATTGGCTGTAGACAGTTCAAACCAAAAAGTTGTGCCAATACCAACTTCGCTGATGAGGTGAATACGGCTGTTGTGCTTGTCAATAATATTTTGGACAATCGATAGGCCTAAACCTGTTCCCTCTAGGGTGTGAACGCGATTTTCGACCCTAAAGAAACGATCAAAAATAGCCTCTTGATCTTCTGGATCGATACCAATACCTGTATCCGAAATTTCCACACGAATGCTTTCGCTAGATTCCTCTAGGGCATAGGCATGGATGATTACTTTGCCGCCAGCTTTGGTGAATTTCAGGGAGTTCCCGACGAGATTGGTGAGGACTTGCAAGAGCAGATCATAATGCCCCAGCACTGGTGGTAGCTCTGGATCTACTTCATAATTCAACTCAATTTCTTGGTCGCGGGCATTGAGCTGGTAGGTGCGCAGGGTCTGTTCAATGGGCTGGACAATATCGACAGCTTCTAAGTTGTAAATGCGAGAAGATTCGAGGCGAGATAAATCAAGGACGTCATTTACAAGACGAGTGAGGCGATCAGTCTCGTGATTGGCTGTTTCAAGAAATTCTTGTTTTTCAGTTTCAGACAGGTCTTCGCCGTATTCGTGCAGAGTTTCGATAAAAGATTTGATATTAAATAAAGGCGTCCGCAATTCGTGGGAAACGTTACTAATAAACTGGCTTTTTGCTTTATTAAGTTCTGCTTCTTTGGTGATGTCCTGCACTGTCATCGCAATGCCGCGAACATTACCTTTATTCTGATCGATAACCTCGGTTAACAAGATACGCACTGTCTTTGGATCGACACCAGAATCTAAATCATTGAGGGTAATTTTAAACTCGTTGCCCCGCAGGTTATCAGAGCCGTCTTGGGGAATAGCATGGTGCTCCACCGCAAAGTCTGAATCGGGATTTTCCCCTGCTGCCAGTTGATAAAGGGGTTTGGTAATTTGGGTCGTGACGGAGGCGGGTAAATGGTGCAGAACGATGCCTTCGGCGATCGCCTGATCATCCCAGTTAAAAATTCTTTTAGCAGTAGGGTTAACCAAAATCACCTTGAGGTCCGTGTCGAGTAGCACTGCGCCATCGGCGATCGTGGTGACAAGGGTCTCGAGCTTTGCTTTTTCCGATGTTAATTCTTCAATATTTTGTTCTTGATAGCTTTCGAGACGCTCAGCCATCTCGTTGAAATTTGTAATAAGTTCACCCAACTCACCGCCAAAAGGCAGGTCAATACGTTGCTGAAAATTACCTGTGGCGATATTTTTAACACCATCTAGTAATTCTTTAATAGGGCGAGTAATCGTCAGCGCATTAAAGACACCGCCTAAAATTACCATCACCCAAATGAACACAAATACCGCAAGAGTGACATCGCGGGTGAGATTAGAAGAGGCTACAACCGTTGCGTTGGGGTTAATGCCGACCACCATAATGCCCAAGTACTCTTCGTTCTGGTGCAGCGGCACAAATACATCGGTGACTTCACCATTGGGGGTGGTGTGCTGTTTTGAGATGGGTTTATAGCTTTCTGGTTCGTATCCTTCGGGGGGCGAAATACGGCGGGAAATCGTTAGGCTATTTTGAATTTCTGCTTCTGAATAGGGAATGCCGTAGAAAATATCGCCATCCACATTGGCATAGATGAGGTAGCGAACGCTCTCGGTGTTGTTGTAAAAGCGTCGCGTAAAGTCAGCCAGCGCATTGACATTTCCAGAAGCGACTAGAGGGGAAACATTGGCTTCGAGTAATAGACCTAAATCACTACCGAAGCGAGTGTCATTCAGTTTGGCATCCTGCTGAATGGAGTTGACTGCCCAAAAAGTAAAACCACTCATCAGTAGCGATACCGCAAGGGTTGCCGCCGCCATAAGCTTAGTCTGGAGGGTAAATTCTGACCACCAGCGGGAAATGATGTCGCGAAGTTTGGTGATGAGGGTTAGCAAGGTACTTTTTGGGAAATAGGGTTATTTATATTAAATACAATGTAACGTTTTGTTGCAAACTATGTCTTTTTGAGGCGATGTCCGATATCACGCCGATAGTAAATGCCGTCAAATTTGATGAGGGGCATGGCTTCGTAAACATTGGCGATCGCCTCATCAAAGGTTTTACCAAGACAAGTGACACCGAGGACACGTCCACCATTGGTTACAAGGGTTTCTCCTTCTAATTTTGTCCCAGCATGGAAGATTGTCGCCTTAAGACTTTCTGCTTCTTTTAAACCCGTAATTGCTTTTCCTTTTTCGTAGGCACCGGGATAGCCGGCAGAAGCGGCGACAACACACACCGCACTACCGTCGTACCACTGGAGTGGGGGCAGCTCTTCAAGTGTTTGATTAACGCAGGCAAGGAGGACTTCATCGAGGGGCGTTTCGAGGAGGGGCAGCACGGCTTGGGTCTCTGGATCGCCAAAGCGGCAGTTAAATTCAAGGACTTTCACCACGCCTTCGGGACTGATCATCAAGCCAGCGTAAAGAATGCCGCGATAGTCGATGCCACGAGCTTTGAGGGTATTAAGCGTCGCTTCGAGGACTTCGGTTTGTACCTTCGCCATTACCTCCGGCGGTGCTAGGGGAGTCGGCGCATAAACGCCCATGCCGCCTGTATTTTCGCCTGTGTCACCTTCACCGATTTGTTTGTGGTCTTGGGAGGGTAGGAGGGGGCGAATGGTTTTGCCGTCACAGAGCGCTAGAACAGAGACTTCCTGCCCTAGTAAAAATTCTTCGACAACGAGGGTGTCATAACCTTGCTCCCAAAGCTTATCGACGGCGGCGATCGCCTCATCTAGACTTTCGGCGACAATCACACCTTTACCAGCGGCCAAACTATCGGCTTTAACCACGATGGGTGCACCTTGGGCTTGAATGTAATCTTTGGCAGCTTGGGGATCGGTAAATGTGCCCGATGCTGCTGTGGGGACACCGGCTTCATCCATTAAAGCCTTGGCCCAAGCTTTGCTTGCTTCAATAATTGCGCCCGCTTTTTTTGGCCCAAAGACAGGAATGGAGCGTTCTGCTAGGAAATCCGCTAATCCCATCGCAAGGGGAACCTCTGGCCCCACCACGACAAATTCAATATTGTGATCGGCACAGGCCTGAGCAATACCGTCAAAATTATCAACGGCGATCGCCACATTTTGGCAATTTTCGAGCGTGGCAGTGCCGCCATTTCCCGGCGTACAAACAACAGCCTCCACATTAGGGGATTGGAGAAGTTTCCAGGCGATCGCGTGTTCTCGACCACCGCTGCCTACGACTAATACATTCATTGCGAACTGATTACCTTTGTATCCAAAAATTGCCCAATCTATATTACCGAAGGACTTACCCGGCACTATAAAATCACGATTAGAAATAATGCAAAACGTGAATTTTAATCATAGTTCTTGACCTTGCCCAAAGTGGCAAATCATCTTTTGCAATGATTTTTTTGTATGGAATTAATGACTTTTTGCATTGCCCGGTAGACCGATTGTGCAGAACTATGGAGAATTGATGGCGATGGCGGGTTTCTGGTTGCCTTCTGCTACAAAGTTAGGGCTGAAGTGAACTTTTGCTGCTCAGGGCAGATAGGAGTGCATATTCTGCCAATTTATACCCTAGGATAGAAGTCACAATTTTTCTATGGCGATGGATGCTAGGAGATCTAACTTTGACTGCTCCACCCATCGAGCCTGACAAAAGGTGAACGTCATCACGTTAGTCACAAAATAAGATTGAGTTTAAACACTGAAATGTCTAATGATTCACTGCTCGCTAACGAAATCTGTCTAGATGACCTGAGGGAAATCGTTGGTGACGACGCTGAGGTTTTGAGAGATGTCCTTGAGTCATTTCTAGAGGATTCTCCTAAACTCCTGAAGGCTATGGAACAGGATCTTGCATCTAAAGATTTGGAAGGCATTGAGCGGAACGCCCACACCCTCAAATCGAGTAGTCGTTTATTTCGGGCCGAGATATTTGCTCAGCAATGCCAAGCGCTAGAAAATAATGCAAAACAAGGGAACATGGCAGCCGTCGTCACTCAGGTTCCTGAACTTTGTCAAAACTTTCAAGTTGTTGCACAGGTTCTCGCGGCAAAATTAGAGCAACTGTAGCTTTTGAGTTTACGGTGACACTTTACTCGGTCAATTTAATCATTGTTGTTAGGCATGGCTAAGTCACAAAGTTTGTTGCAAAAACGATTCGCATCCCTCGGTCACCTTGGATTGTGGCTTGTCTGTGGTCTGATGCTGCCCCATGCCAGTGTTGCCCACGAACCGTTGGGTCATCAGTCGGAGCTTCAACCTGAGCGCCCGGCAGCGGATTTGGCAAAGGAGCAGCTACGTATCGGCGATCGCCTGTGGATCGAGGGTGAGAAAGCAAACGCGCGGGAATATTATCAATTAGCGAAGCCTGCCTTTGATGAACAAGTGATTGGGGAAATCCTTGAGCCTACTAGCGACGCCGCAACCCTTTCTCCTGCTGGGCGAGTGTATTGGCGGAATGCCCAATCCGGTCTGGAACAGGATCTAACCCAAAAAGCTTTAATTTCTCTCGATTTATTGGCGACGGAATCCCCCCACTTTATTCCGGGTCGTATTGCCCAAATTCAACGACTTTTAGCTGAAGAAAATGTCGAGGAAGCAACGGAATCCTTAGGTAATGCCCTCAGTGGCTACGGTAGCTCAACCGAACTAATGACCTATGCCATTGAGTTTTACGATGAGACAGAACAGTGGTTCGAAGCTTCTTTGGCGGCTCGGCAGTTTGCTTTATTGAACCCAGATCATCCCCAGCAGGCAGAATTTACAACGCTGGCAGATGAATATTGGGAAGAGTACCAGTCAGATTTGCGGGCGGAGATTCGCGGCAATACCTTTGCGAATTTCATTACTGGGGCGATCGGCTTTGCCTTAACAGGGAGCCTTGTAGGGCCAATTACTGCCCTCGAAAGTTCTGTGCTGCTGCTTCAAGGCGAGGAAGCTGTCGGCAATCGTATCAGTGAAAATATCCAAGATGTTGCGCCGATGGTAGAGGATGAAACGGTCCTAGCCTACGTGCGAGAGCTGGGTGATTTGCTCACAACTTTTGTCGGTCAAGACCGCTTTAACTATGAATTTCACGTAATTCTTAATGACGAATTGAATGCCTTTGCCCTGCCCGGCGGCAAAATTTTTATTTACACCGGGGCTATTCTTGAAGCCCGCTCCGAAGCAGAACTCGCGGGTTTATTGGGTCATGAAATTGCCCATGCCGCTTTATCCCACGGTTTTCAGTTGGTGACAGAGGGAAATTTGACGGCAAATATTACGAGTAATATTCCCTTTGGACGCATTGCAGGCAGTTTGCTGGTGCTGAACTACAGTCGAGGTATGGAGCGCCAAGCTGATGCCCTCGGCACACAAATTTTAGCGGCTAGTCCCTACGCTGCCGATGGTTTATACAATTTGAGCGTCACTTTAAACGAAGACGAAGAACGTAATGCGCCGCCAGCATGGATGTCTACACACCCGGATATTAGTGAGCGAGTCGAAAATATCCAGACCCAGATTGTGAGTCAAAACTATGATCGCTACACTTTTGAAGGGATTAATCGCCACGAAGAAATTCAAGAAATTGTGCGGCAACTGATGGCGGAAGAGGAGTCAAGAAAACTTGCAGAAGAGGCCGCCGAAGAAGCAGAAGAAGAAGAAGAAGATTAGTGACTGTAATGTTTGATTTTTTGTGGTGGCGATCGCCGTAAGATTTCCTCCTTGTCTCTTAAACATCGTTTCAATGTGACCTGATTTTTTTATGATCGATACGACAATTATCCTGACTCAAAAAATAAAAGATGCCGACGCGAAGATCGATTTCACCCTTGAGTTGACTGCTGAGCAGCGTAGTAAGCCACGGCAACGTCTCGAATTGCCTGACGGTAAAGTCGTCCATTTGCAATTGCCTCGGAATAGTCATCTCCATGCCCAAGATTGTCTGCAGACAGAAAATCAAAATCTGACGGTTCAAATATTGGCAAAGGCTGAACCTGTAGTGACGGTCAAATCCGGCGATCGCCTTGCCCTGCTAAAAGCGGCCTATCATCTGGGGAATCGCCATGTGCCTCTCGAAGTCAAGCTGGAATACTTACGCTTTGCGCCAGATCACGTCTTAGAAAAAATGCTGGAAAATCTCGACGTTGAAGTTTGTCACGAGACCGCACCTTTCTTTCCAGAGCATGGCGCTTACGGTGGTCACCACCATTAATCACTAGAGTGGTGAAGATAACCATTGAGCGCCATTGGATCAAGATCAAAACTTCCCTAAGAGCCTGATTTACTTTTGTTGGTCGTTTCTCTAAAGTTCGGCGATCGCCCGATATAGAGATTGTGTCCCCATCATGGGAACGCAAGTTTTATACTGATATATGGATTTGTTATGACGTAAGCCTCGCCAATGCCCACGGAAACAGAATTACCACTCCCGCAAGATACTGAAAGTCAAACCCCGGCAACGGCACAGACAATCGATGGTTTTTTACCAGTTCTCAGAAATCCGAAATTTTTGGTGTTGTGGAGTGGCCAGATTTTTTCTCAGCTCGCCGACAAAGTTTATCTCGTTTTAATGATTGCGTTGATCGCCAGTAATTTTCAGGTAGCGAACCAAAGCATTAGCGGCTGGGTATCGGCGATTATGATTGCCTTTACGATACCTGCAATTTTATTTGGCTCCATTGCTGGGGTTTACGTTGATCGTTGGTCAAAAAAACGGGTGCTCGTCGTTTCAAATCTGCTGCGGGGACTTTTCGTTTTATGTGTGCCGCTGCTGCTGTGGTTGGTGGAAGTGCAAAACGAAGTTTTTGGATTGCCCCTTGGGTTCTGGTTTTTGTTGGGGATTACGTTCCTCGTTTCAACGCTGACCCAATTTTTTGCCCCCGCAGAACAGGCTGTATTGCCTCTCATTATTAAAAATAAAAATTTATTGGCGGCTAATTCTCTCTACACCACCACCATGATGGTTTTGGTGATTGTGGGGTTTGCGGTGGGAGAGCCACTTTTAGAACTAACGGATAAAGTTTTAACGGCAACTGGCTTAGATTGGTCGTTTGGGAAAGAGTTGGTTGTCGGTGGTGCCTACGCGATCGCCGGATTAGTACTCATTGCCCTCAAAACCGATGAAAAACCTGAAGACTTACAGTTAGAACGACCCCGCGTTTGGGCTGATATTAAAGACGGCATTCAATATCTTCAGAAAAATGAACAAGTGCGTAATGCATTGATTCAACTGGTCATTTTATTTAGTGTGTTTGCCGCATTGGCTGTGTTGGCAGTGAGTTTGGCTGCTCAGATTCCGAGCTTGAAAGCTGAGCAATTTGGTTTTCTGCTGGCTTCTGGCGGTGTGGGTATGGCGATCGGCGCTTTTTTCCTTGGTAACTGGGGCGAAAATCTGTCCTACCGTTTGCTCAGTTTATGGGGATCTGTCGGTATGGCGATCGCCTTAATTGCTCTCTCTTTCTCTACACACAACCTCGTTTTGACTTTGTTTAGTGTGGGTAGTTTAGGTATTTTTGCGGCGCTCATTGGGATTCCGATGCAAACGACTATTCAGGGCGAAACACCCCCTGCAATGCGCGGTAAAGTATTCGGTTTGCAGAATAATGCTGTTAATATTGCTCTATCTCTGCCGCTGGCTCTAGCTGGTGTCGCAGAAACATTCTTTGGTTTGCAACCTGTTTTACTCGGACTATCGGGGCTGGCGATCGCCGGCGGAATGTTGAACTGGTATATTTCAGTCAAAACGTAAAAATCTCTGGATGCGTCTACATGCACATCGCTTGGCTTGGTAAAAAATCCCCCTTTTGTGGCAACGTCACCTACGGCAGAGAAATCACTAATCACCTTTTAGATCGGGGCTACCAAGTTAGTTTTTTACACTTCGCGCAGCAGGAGGAGTGTGACCAAAAATGGCGCGACTGTCCAGAAGTTTTTTTGCCTTTCCTCTACAAATCCCAGATTTATACAATTCCTAGCCCAAAGTCGAGCCAAGTTTTAATGCGATCGCTGCGGGAATTTCAGCCCGATCTTGTCCATGCCTCGCTAACCTTATCGCCTCTAGATTTTCGTTTGCCAGATATTTGTCGCGAGTTAAAAATCCCTCTAGTAGCAACCTTTCACCCGCCCTTCGACAGTAAGCTGCGCAACCTAAAATCAAGCACCCAGTATTTGACTTATCAGCTCTATGCACCCTGTTTGGCCAACTACGATCAGGTCATTGTTTTTTCCGAAATCCAGAAGGATATGCTTGTTAAATTGGGCGTACCCCAAGGAACCGTAAAAATTATTCCCAACGGCGTTGATCAAGTTAAATATGCACCTGGTTATAGTGCTGTAGATCCAAAATTTACCGCCAAACGTTTATTTGTTTACCAAGGTCGAATTGCCCCCGAGAAAAATGTTGAGGCCCTTTTAAAAGCTTGGCGACTGGCTAAAATGGGCGACGATTGCAAGCTATTAATTATTGGTGATGGGCCTTTAAAGTCATCCTTAGAGCTACTTTATAACGAAGATTTAGGCGTTATCTGGCTGGGTTTTATTGGTGATGAAGCGCAGCGAATTCAAATTTTACAATCTGCCGATGTCTTCATTTTGCCTTCCCTTGTGGAGGGTTTATCTTTATCACTACTAGAAGGAATGGCCTGCGGGTTGGCCTGTATTGCCACCGATGCTGGTGCGGATGGTGAAGTTTTAAACCATGGGGCGGGTATCGTTCTCGATACCCAAGGGGTAACCGGTCAACTGAAAACGTTATTACCTTTGTTGCGAGATCAACCTGAATTTGTCAAAGTCCTAGGCTGCAAAGCTCGCGAACGCGTCCTTGAACGCTACACTCTGACGAGCAATATTTCTCACCTAGAAAGTTTGTACCGGGCGCTATGTTCACACACATCGTTTGGTGCATCTATCCAGCCTAATTTACAAGCAAAGATGTCTTAGTTTCTTCGCTGAGAGTAATGTGGCGATCGCCGCGCATGAAATCCAAGATATAGTCTCTTCGATTAAGAGCGAAAGGTTTCTTTCTTAGGAGGTGACAGGAGTAGTTTCTCGTTTTGCGAAGCTTGTCGCAACCCCTTCCGCCTTCGGCACCTTCCCCAAAGAAGGACAATCAAAAACTCTAGGAGCTCTTCGAAATTACTATATTTAGATTGAGGCAAAATCTCGGTATTCTACTGGCTGTAAACTTCTTTTACTAAGACTGCTAATCTTTCTACTGCTGTTTCGAGTTCTTCATTGGTTGCGGTCAAACTAATGCGCAGACATTGTTGCTTATGTTGCCAGTCTTCCCGCAAACCGGGAAAAAATGGACTGCCGGGCACAGCGATGACGCCAACTTTTTTCAGCTTTTGATACAACTCCC
Organism: uncultured Synechococcus sp.; assembly: GCA_964638765.1. Taxonomy (GTDB): domain Bacteria; phylum Cyanobacteriota; class Cyanobacteriia; order Cyanobacteriales; family MRBY01; genus MRBY01. The sequence continues at coordinate 19,496 of CAZXBK010000030.1, forward strand.
AATCGGTCATGGGCAACTCATCAAACCAGAGCCACGCAAAAATTGCTCCTTCACCCCGATGGAGATACCAAGGCAAATCATTGGGCATTACTGCATCAAGTTTTGCCGACAATAATTCGATTTTGTTTTGGTAATAGGGTCGAATCACCTTGAGGGCAATGTCCGCCAAGGCTCCAGATTGTATAGCACGGGTGGCGATCGCCTGACCATAGCGAGAGGAATGAATGCAAGCATTGGTGAGAAACGCCTGTAACACCCCAATAAACTGCGGTTCACCGATGGCAATACCGACACGCTCACCCGGCAAACCTGCTTTGGAAAGACTCATACAGTGGATAATATTGCCACCGAATAACGGTTTCATCTCCGTGAAATTTAGCGCTGGAAACGGTGGAGCATAGGCTGAATCAATCAACACTGGCACATCGTAGGTCGCTGCTAAATCCGCAATCTTTTGGGTTTCATCGTTGGTGAGGACATTGCCTGTTGGATTACAAGGCCGGGAAAAGATTACACAGCCGGAGGTTTCGTCAATTTTTAATTGGCTAAAGTCAGGACGATATTTAAAACGGTGGTTCTCTCGGTCAATGTCGAGGCTGGGCTTAAAGGCTTTGACTGCTTCAGGATATAAACTCACGCCACCATAACCCGTGTAGTCGGGACTGAGGGGCAAAATAATTTCCTTGAGGCGATCGCCCGCATCATACCCCCCAAAGGCATTGGCTGCGAGGAAATAGAGAGATTGGGAACCCGGTGTGATGGCAATATTATCGCTAGTAAGATTAAGACCATAGCGCTGATTAAAATCCGTGGCGATCGCCTCAATTAGTGGTTCATAGCCTTGGGATGAGCCATATCGACAAACCACTTCTCCGTATTCGGAACTGGATAATAAATCCGCTGTACAATCTCGCCAAAGCTGTTCTACTTCGGGAATAATCACTGGATTGCCAGCGCTGAGATTAATGAATTCTTGTCCTGCACCTGCCTTTAAAGTGTCGATAATATCTTTCATAATGGCGCGCACACCCGTGAGGCGGGACATTTGCGTACCAAATTTTGAGAGGGAGACAGGCTGAGACATAACACTAAAGGGTCAATAGAATTGCTCTATCTTACCTTGTTCCAAAAAACGAATTATTTAGTTCCATCGCTCGGTAAGTGGAGTTTCACTGACATGGGCGACAGAATAAAAATTATTCACTTCAATGGCCTGTGGTGCGGCAAATAATGGCGCTAAATTGGCGTTTAAAATACCTGTTGGGTAGGACTTTAACGTCGGCCGTTTTGGCGATCGCCAAAAACTAAAAAAAGAATTTTCCGTAGCCTTTGGCTGTTGTTGTCGGGCGCGGATAGCTTTGATTTTTGTTTGGGGTAGATTACTCAGAAATTGATTAAGCTCTACCGAAATCTCTTGGGTCAGCCGTAGTTGAATGGCTTCGCTAGAGAGAGATTGCACATAGCTGGGAGACAAAAAATCATCGTAGTTTTCTTCGGTATTTTCCCGCCGCTCCACAAAACTTAGGCTTAGGGCTTTTAACATGTCGCGTACAGGTTCTGCCTCTGTGCCCATCACTTCTGGCACCAACGTACTCTGGGATAACGGGCTATCACGATTACTTAAGTCCGTCACACTCATGTGGGTGGCGCCGTCGGCAACGACCAGATATTTATCCCCACCCAGCTCCTGAAACGGTAAAAGTTGGTGGGTCAAGCTAGGAGTAATGGCATCTTTTGTTCCGGTTAAAACCAGCGTGGGAATATCAATATTGCCCAGTCCGTCGGTGCCAAACACTTCCCCCACAATCGGGTTTAGGGCGATCGCCTGTTGAACCCGCTCATCCCGTAAATTTAAACGACCGTAGGGCAAATCTGAAGCTGCACATTGTAGCCAGTCGCCGGGGGCACGCATTAGGGGATTGGATTGGCGACAATGGTTGCGAATGGCAGGCGGATCAACAACACTAAAGGGTCAATAGAATTGCTCTATCTTACCTTGTTCCAAAAAACGAATTATTTAGTTCCATCGCTCGGTAAGTGGAGTTTCACTGACATGGGCGACAGAATAAAAATTATTCACTTCAATGGCCTGTGGTGCGGCAAATAATGGCGCTAAATTGGCGTTTAAAATACCTGTTGGGTAGGACTTTAACGTCGGCCGTTTTGGCGATCGCCAAAAACTAAAAAAAGAATTTTCCGTAGCCTTTGGCTGTTGTTGTCGGGCGCGGATAGCTTTGATTTTTGTTTGGGGTAGATTACTCAGAAATTGATTAAGCTCTACCGAAATCTCTTGGGTCAGCCGTAGTTGAATGGCTTCGCTAGAGAGAGATTGCACATAGCTGGGAGACAAAAAATCATCGTAGTTTTCTTCGGTATTTTCCCGCCGCTCCACAAAACTTAGGCTTAGGGCTTTTAACATGTCGCGTACAGGTTCTGCCTCTGTGCCCATCACTTCTGGCACCAACGTACTCTGGGATAACGGGCTATCACGATTACTTAAGTCCGTCACACTCATGTGGGTGGCGCCGTCGGCAACGACCAGATATTTATCCCCACCCAGCTCCTGAAACGGTAAAAGTTGGTGGGTCAAGCTAGGAGTAATGGCATCTTTTGTTCCGGTTAAAACCAGCGTGGGAATATCAATATTGCCCAGTCCGTCGGTGCCAAACACTTCCCCCACAATCGGGTTTAGGGCGATCGCCTGTTGAACCCGCTCATCCCGTAAATTTAAACGACCGTAGGGCAAATCTGAAGCTGCACATTGTAGCCAGTCGCCGGGGGCACGCATTAGGGGATTGGATTGGCGACAATGGTTGCGAATGGCAGGCGGATCAACAACACCACCCGCTAGCGCTAGCGCCGTGTAACCACCAAAAGAATGACCAATAACCGTTACTTCATCCGTGGTAAAGCGATCTGCAAATTCCTCTAGTTCACCTAAACTTTCTAGCTCATCGAGAACAAAACTAATATCCTTGGGACGTTCGATAAACTCCTCAGCAGGTAATAGATTCTCTAGGGTTAGACCCGAGCTAAATAACGATTGCACATTACTACCGGGATGGTCAGGGGTAATAACTGTGTAGCCGTGGGATGCAAGGTGATAACCCAAATAATCTAAAAAGCGGCGATTCGCGGCAAAGCCGTGGGACAAAACAATGAGTTGATCCTTCGGCTGTGGACTGTCATAGATATCAATCGGAATAGTGCGATCCCGTTGATAATCCTGCAAAATAACTGTTTGTCGACGCACGATCTGTTGTCCCGCTGCGGTGGGATCGAGGGTTTGGGGGACAACGGCTACTTCTGCATTGACATCGACTTCTAGGTCATTCGTAATCTTTGGGCTAAGAATTTGACTTTGTAGATTTGGCAAATTCGTTTGCAACAACATCCCTGCAACAGCGGTTAAATCTACCGTTAACTCTTCCGCTGGATAAGCCCGTACAAGATTGAGGGCACTAATATTTAGCTCTTGGCTAGCGACACTACTTAAAGCACTTTTTAAACCATCAACAGAGCTGTTGGGGAGAGCGAGCTGCAATTGATCTAGAAGAATTTTGCCAGCGGCAGACTCCCACAATTCATCTAAAAACTGTGTGGCCACTTCCGGCTGTACGTTTAAGCTTTTACGGAGAAAACTCCGCATATTTGAGCCAAGAAAAACTTTATAAGGTCGTAATTTCGTCGGTAGTTCACCAGTCTCGGCAAATTCTTCTAAATCTTCAACGGCCAAAGTTTGTTGTAAAAGCCCTATCCGTAATCGCAGAGTATCAGCGGCGATCACCTCATTTCCGAAGCCAATACCCAAGGCGATCGCCCCTAAAATGACTTTCCCTATACGGCCGCCAAATCGCCATTGATACTGAGTCATGCCCAAATGATTATCCCTAACAGGTCTTTGATTTCTACTGACCGCATCCTAAAAATATTAGTTCCGTTGCGATCGTCGATGCACCCAACCAAGCTAGCAAAAAAGGAGTAACGATGAACTGAAGGATCAAGTCATTATTTTCGCGATGAATTGGAAGTCGAGCATCTCTGTAGGGCGATCGCCTCAACTATAACCACTCAAATCTCCTAATTTCCGTTGATGGAGTGACTCCTGACAGGCAAAAAATGAAGATTCTAAAACCCTGTTCTATTAGCGTGACATGTGTCGGTTTTTTGTACCGTCTTGACCTTGAAATTCTCCCTTAAAAACAACAAGACCATAGTTGCCAAAGCACTATGATCTATGCCGTTAACCGAAGAAATCAAAAGGAACTTAGATTCAGTTAGAAAGAAATTCTGACGAACTTTTACTCATCACCCGGTTCGAGGATACGTTGAAAAAGATAACCTGTACCCCGCGCTGTCAAGATCAGCTCAGGATTACTCGGATCATCTTCCAGCTTGGCTCTTAGTCGAGAAATGTGGACATCTACGACACGGGTATCAACGTGACGCTCCGGCGTATAGCCCCAAACTTCCTGAAGAATTTCTGAACGGGAGAAGGGTTCACCCGAACGGCTTACAAGTAGTTCAAGCAAGCTGAACTCCATGCCAGTTAAACGGATACGCTCGTCACCCTTATAAACTTGGCGTTTGTTGGTATCGATACGAATCGAGCCAACATGAATAACACCAGAGCTAGGGATGCCCGTAATACCATTCTTGTCAACGCGGCGTAGTACAGAACGGATTCTTGCTTCTAGTTCTTTCGGAGAGAAAGGCTTAACAACGTAGTCATCGGCACCCAGCTCTAAACCAGTGATGCGATCTGCAACGTCACCGAGGGCTGTCAGCATGATGATCGGCACATCAGACTCTTTGCGGAGCTCTTGACAGACACCATAACCATCGAGCTTGGGCATCATGACATCCAGCACAACCAAGTCTGGGTCTGCATCTGTAAAGGTTCCTAACGCTTCTTCGCCGTCGGCTGCGGTAACTACCTCGTAACCAATCATGGAAAGACGAGTTTCGAGAATGCGTCGAATGCTCGCTTCATCGTCAACGACGAGAATTCTTTCTTTATGATTTTCCAAGTTCTTTCACGCTCCTTATTGACTTTCGGTAAGTGATGTTGAAGTTTATTAATTAAAGTTCTCTAGCTATAAGAATATCGCTTTCCTGAGGTTTCATGGAGGCTTAAAGGCTGTTTTTCGGGAAAAAAGTGTTTTTTTAAGATTTATTTTGGAATGTAGGTGTATTTTCTAATTTTTAGAGTGATTGTTTCGTAATTTTTTTACATTTAGCTTAACAATTCATGGCAAAAGCAAAGACTATTCACGTCTGTCGAGAATGTGGCGCAGAATCGCGGCAATGGTTTGGGAAATGTCCTAGTTGTGGCGTGTATGGCTCGCTCCAGGAGGAGATTCGTGAGAAGGTTACAAGCTCTGGTGTTAATCGTAGTTGGCACAATAAATCGTCATCTTCCAACAGAGGTAAATCTGTTAGTGGGAAGCCACGAGTTGCCCTAAAGTTTAATCAAATTGATACAAGTCAGCAGTTAAGATTTGACTCTGGTTATGGTGAATTGGATCGGGTTTTAGGGGGTGGCATTGTTCCCGGTTCTTTGGTGTTAATTGGTGGCGATCCGGGTATCGGTAAATCGACTTTATTACTTCAGGTTGCTTATCAACTCAGTGAAAAGTTATCGCGCATTCTTTATGTGTCGGCAGAGGAGTCGGGTCAGCAAATTAAGCTCCGGGGTGATCGCCTCAAGTCGGCAGAAAATAATCCTGAGGAAAATCTCTATATTCTGACGGAAACGGGTTTGGAAACAATCCTCTCGGAACTGGAAACCTTACGTCCCCAGGTAGCGGTTATTGACAGTA
>CAZXBK010000030.1:25327-27478 GCA_964638765.1 uncultured Synechococcus sp.
TCCAAAGGTTTTTTTATTCGTCGTTAGGTTCGGCGCCGGGGTCGGGGTCGCAGGTGCGGGAATGTACGTCGGCATTGATGCGGGTGGCGAAGCGGGAAAATATTACGCTATTTATTGTGGGTCATGTCACGAAAGAAGGGGCGATCGCCGGGCCGCGAGTGTTAGAGCATTTAGTCGATACGGTGCTGTATTTTGAGGGCGATCGCTATGCCTCCCATCGCCTATTACGCTCGGTGAAAAATCGCTTTGGGGCGACCCACGAAGTGGGAATTTTTGAAATGTGCGAGCAAGGTCTGGAAGAAGTGCTCAATCCTTCTGAATTATTTCTTGGCAATCGCGATGAGGAAACTCCAGGCACGGCAACGGTTGTGGCTTGTGAAGGAACACGTCCGCTATTAGTAGAATTGCAAGCTTTAGTGAGTCCAACGAGTTATTCGTCGCCACGGCGATCTACGACGGGGGTTGATTATTCCCGTCTGCAGCAGATCTTGGCAGTACTAGAAAAACGGGTTGGTATTCCCCTTTCAAAGTTAGATGCTTATGTGGCATCGGCTGGGGGACTTACTGTTTCCGAGCCAGCGGTGGATTTAGGGATGGCTGTGGCGCTAATTGCCAGTTTCCGCGATCGCATGGTGGATCCAAAAACGATTTTGATTGGTGAAGTCGGTTTAGGCGGCCAAGTTCGTCCCGTGTCCCATTTAGAAACGCGCTTAAAGGAAGCGAAAAAACTTGGGTTTACCAAAGCGATCATTCCTAAAGGACAAAAGCTTGCTGAAAATCTTGGTATTGAAGTCGTGCCAGTTAGTCGGGTGTTGGATGCGATTGTGGCAGCTTTACCTACAGCGTCTAAGTCTGGGGCGGCATAGAGTCTTGGAATTTTGTGAAAACAGCTTGGTTGCGACCTTTTGCCTTTGCTTTGTATAGGGACTGATCGGCGGCTTCTAACAGTTGTTGGGGTGTGGTCGTGGACTGGGGAACGGTTAAACTAACGCCTGCACTGGTTGTCACGACGCTGGAGACAGTGGATTTTGTGTGGGGAATTTTGAGCTCTCGGATCGTTCTTACTAGTTCTTTGGCGATCGCCTTGGCATAGACTTCATTCGCCTCAGGTAGGAGTAAAACAAATTCTTCGCCGCCGTAACGCGCTGCAAGGTCTGTGGTGCGCCTCGCTAAACGGTTGATTTCTTGGGCAACTTTGTGGAGAATCACGTCTCCCCGCTGGTGACCATAAAAGTCGTTGTAGGGCTTAAAGCAGTCGAGATCAATGAAGACAAGGGCTAAAGATGTTTGATTGCGTAGGGATCGCCCCCATTCTTTTTCGAGGGTGAGATCAAACATGCGGCGATTGGGGATGCCGGTGAGGGAGTCTAGATAGGATAGTTTTTCGAGCTGACTGTTGAGCTGGAGGATCCTTTGCTGAGCATCCTGTAGGTTCTCTAACTGCTGTTGCAGTTTCGCAATGAAGTAGAGGGCGATCGCCAAAATAATCGCTAAAAAACTCCCACTAATCAGAATTAGCTTGGCAATAATATTTTGCCCAGTGACGTTATCTAGCTGGCTTTCTGATGCTACAAGGGCTTGCCAAAAAGCAATGGTGATCGTTTGCACTGATAACCCCGCCACCATCGGCAAGAGTCCAATGGGAATTTCTTTTAGTTTGCTGAGGCTAATCTCGGCTGTGACAACCATTAACCAAATTCCCGCCCAAACAAAGCCCGCTGAAGTATGTAACGCCATTCTCGTTAGCTTGCCCCAGCCGTAGGCTGCTTCGACTCCAGAGAAATAGCCAAACAATGCCACGAAGCCGAAAACTGCAACTAAAGCGCTCGTCAACGATGCGAGAAAAACACCCTTTAAGGTCAGTTGTCGACGGTTAATGAAGGCGATCGCCACGCCACTGAAAAGAAAATTTAGAGCTGTATTCGGAGCCATACGTCCCGGATGGGACGTTTTGATATTTATATGGTCATTGATAAATAACTCGTCAATGCCCAAATTAATATCAAAGACGTACTGACTGATGGTCAAAACTCCCAAGATAAAAAGTAGGCTGCCACAAACTTTGGCAAAAATTTTTCGTTGGTAATTGAGTAGGAGTAGAGAGAAGCCAACCAAGCCAAATCCTAGCGCAGTGATGAAATAAATCGGCAC
>CAZXBK010000031.1:0-27173 GCA_964638765.1 uncultured Synechococcus sp.
CTTTATAGAGAGATTGATTGCCATCAGATCTTTTCAGGCATCGCGGTGATCACACTACAAAATTTTTCTCATATTAGAGAACGGTAAATCTACGTCTATTTTTACTGACCCATTTGAATGTGCTATTTTCCAAGGAAGACTTTTTTGTGATTTAAAGCTTCATGTTATTGACCGATGATTTGCTGTTGAACTTTAAACGGTGTGAGCGACGCGCTTTTCTCAATCTATTTGGCGATCGCCGCGAGAAGTCTTCGGAAAAAGATTTTTTGATGAAGCTCCGCAAGGAAAATCAACTGCAAATCGATGCATATTTAGGTCAACGTCCCTATAGTCAGCCGCAATCTGAAGACTGGGAAACACGGGCACAGGAAACTGAAGCACTGATGGCTCAGGGAGTAGAGTGCATCTATAAAGGTGTATTGCTCCATCACTTTGATCATTGGGATGGCACAGATATTGAACAACTCACCCTCGTAGGCAAGCCAACGGTGCTGTTACGGCAAGCCGGGGAGTCACGCTGGGGGAAATGGCACTATCGGTCAGTGAGCGTCAAGCTTGGGCAGAAACCAAAGCCAGAATATAAGCTGACATCAATGCTTTATAGTTTCCTCCTCGAACATATCCAAGGGCGATCGCCGCGACTGACCCAACTAATTTTGCGCTCTCGCCGTCCCCACAAAGTTGATATGGAACTATGGTCTGAAAAACTCAAAGGGACCATTACTGACTGCATCCGAGTTCTGAGCAAGCCCACCGAGCCAGAGGTCTTTATTTCGCGGCAACGTTGTCATCTCTGCGCTTGGTATAACCATTGCTATGGTGTCGCCCAAGCAGATCAACACCTATCCCTTGTGCCGGGTGTAACCCCCAACCGCTACGAATCGTTGCAAGGCATGGGCATTGACAGTATTGAAAGCTTGGCCAATACCGCACCAAAACATCTGGGGCAACATCTCGGCGCTGATGTAGCGATACAACTCCAACAGCAGGCAAGGGCGATCGTTCAAAAGGAAGTAGTGTGGCGCGTTAATCGTCCGAATAAAGTTCAGTTAATGCCGAAGGGTGACGTAGAGCTATTTTTTGACATTGAAGCTGAACCAGATCGTAATGTGGACTATTTATTGGGCGTTTATTTTGTTGACCACCGTAACCAAGTGGAAAAGTTCTACGCTTTTGTCGCGGAAACCCTCGAAGAAGAAGAAAAAATTTGGCATGAATTTGTTGCCTTTGTCCAGCAGTTTCCTCAAGCCCCCATTTTTCATTTTTCACCCTACGAACGGGATACTTTAAATCGCCTCGGTAGAAAATATGGCACACCTCCTAGTGACTTACAAAAGATTGTCGGGAGGCTAATGGATGTGCACCAGTGGGTCACCAAGTATTTGATTTTTCCCGTTGAAAGTTATTCCCTAAAATCCCTTGCCAATGCTTTAGGTTACCGCTGGTATGAAGCGGGAGTTAGCGGGGATCAAACAGTTTGCTGGTACGACACATGGCTCGAAACTGGCGATCGCCAACTTTTAGATGCCATTATTCGCTACAACGAAGATGATTGTCGGGCGACCCATCACCTGAAACAATGGATAACTGAATTTATCGACTCGCGGAAAAATGTTGCACTTTTATCTTGATCCCCGCTAGTTTTAGCCACGAATTTCTGCGCTTTGAGAATGGACTATGTACTTTTCTTAAAACTTTTCGCAAAAGCATACGATCTAGTCAAATCAACAAATAAAGAATGTTAGTCTGAATAAGAAAGCAAGGCTAAACAGTAATAGTTTTTCTCAAGTCTGACTTGTAAATTTTCTGGAATGCGGGGTCGCCGGAATGATGAGTTTTTTCCTAGCTACATTACTTTGGGCGATCGCCTTTGGGAGTGTTTATCTTTATCAAACTTCTAACCATGAAGTGATCAAAGTTCTTACCGCATCCATCGCTGCTGTCTCTATTATTTGGGGTTTTGCAGCCACCCACTGGGGTTTACATTTGCTTTGTCTTTTGGTTTTAGTACGATACCGTTTCCGCTTCCAACTGAAACCAATCCCAGTAGACAAATTTTGAGGCTACATTGTCAAGCCAATTTGAGTGGTTGGCAGTCGTTAAAAGTTTGATTTCTCTTTGTGCAATATCATAGATCTATCTGTTTGGGATAGATCTTTTTTTTGATGTTATTTTGATAAAAGCAGATGTTAATAATCTAGTAGAAACAGTGATGAGTACGAGAAGTTTGCATGGTACTTGCTATTTCACCTGAATACTATGTTTTTTAAACTCGTCATCATAAGTTTGTTTTCCATGACGAATTCCTGCTGTTATGGGAATAACTAGTAAACCAAGTGCAGCAAGAATTACAAAAAAGTCACCTACGTTCTTTATAAAATTTCCTACAAATGCCAACATAATAAAACAGACAATAAAGATAAAGATAGTTGCTATACATCCTTGAGCAGCGGAAGCCAGCGAAGCTACATTTTTAGCTTCTGTATCAGGTTCTCCTGCCTTGTAGCTTTTCTTAGTGCTGTGATCATATACAGAAATAGTATCCGCAACTGAATCTACTTGTCTGTTCTTTAGTGTTTGAAGAACGGAAATATAATCTCCTTTTCTAACCTTAATAGAGTCTTCTTTTCCCTGAATTTGAAACTGAATTTCGTTTAATTGACCATTAGGCTTCATCAAACGCAATTCATATTCTCTGTTGTAAATTCCCGTACTTTTTTTAGATTGTCGTTTTACTGTATTTTGCCTTGAATATCGCGCTTTTAGTATTCCAGAAGTAAGTAAATATCGATAATGACATACATTACATATAGTGACTATTTCACAATCATTATTTTCTTGTTTTTTATCTAAGCCTTTCAATGAACAGGATGTATGCTCAAAGGGGCATTCAATATTAGTAAAATCCGTTTCGATATTTTCGATTTTATTTGAATGTACAACTCTATGCTTCTGAGGTGAGTTATTTCTAGAGCTTAAAAAATTTCTAGGATTACTATTTGGGGATGACAACGGCTTTAGCGATATTGTTTGACTCCAGCTTGGTATATTCTCTTTAAATGGGCGACCAAATATATCTATAGCTTCAACACCTTGTAGTTCTAATCGGCGGATTCCACGGTCAATAAAGTCAACTAAGGTATGTTGATCTGGAATGTTTTCTGATTCCAATAATATTTGTAGTCGAAAGTTTCTTTTCTGTATTTTGACTGTTACACCTTGCAGTTGAAGACTTTGATTGAGTAATTTTGATATGGCATTTAAGTTGCCTTGTTTTGCTAGCTTTAACCAGTTTTGAGACATTGAAAGTCTTTCCGTAGTATTTATTGAAAAACTATAAAATCAATTCAATTGTTAATTTTTACATTTAATTACTTAGCTCTAAGATTATTGATCTGATTGACCATTTATAAAAATGGCTTCGCTAAATAAAAGCTAGCAATGGTTTTTGCATCAATGCGATCACCGCGTTTTACTGCCTGTTCAAATTCATCAGGCGTCCAAAGAACGACTTCGATATCCTCGTCATCATCTTGAGCAGGAGGATTTTCAAGCTTCTTTAATCCCGTAGCAAGGTAAGAAAAAATCCATTCATCCGAATAGCCGGGACAGATTGGAAACTTACCTAAAAATTGCCAGTTTTTCGCATCATAGCCAGCCTCTTCAGGCAACTCGTGCTTCACAGTATCCAGCGACTCTTCCCCCTCTTCAATCGTACCTGCTGGAAACTCAAAAATACGTCCTTGCATGGCGAAACGATACTGCTTCACCAGCACCAACTTGCCATCGTCAGTTACGGGTACAACCAAAGCACCACCCGGATGTCGTACACAACCATACTCACCGACAGTACCGTTCGGTAACCGCATACGGTTGACTTCGTAACTGAACTTCGACCCAAAACATTTAGCGATGGGCTTTAGCAACTGGGGCAATGCGTAATCAGCCGACATAGGTAATTTGGTTCCTTAAAACTGAGAAGATAATAGCCGATGATGGCGATCGCCTCAAAAATCCTGTAGTATTGGATATTCTGAAATTTCAAAGTATTAAATACCGCCAGTAGAGGCAAAAGCAGATCGCACGTACTACTTTAGCAAAGATCGCCACAAGCTGAGCTAGCACTGAATTTGCGATAAAAATATTTAGTCTTTTCCGTCAATATTCAGCCTTTTCCGTCAACTTCCGCAGAAATCAAGTCCTATGAAGCTCCCTATTATTGCCGTAATTGGTCGTCCCAACGTGGGCAAATCGACCCTGGTAAACCGTATTGCTGGTGATCAGCAGGCGATCGTCCATGATCAGCCGGGGATTACCCGTGATCGCACCTATCGTCCCGGTTTTTGGCAAGACCGCAACTTTCAAATTGTAGATACTGGCGGCATCGTTTTCGACGATGAAGAGGAGTTTTTACCCCTCATTCGTGAACAGGCGGCGATCGCCCTGAGTGAAGCAGCAGTCGGTATTTTTGTTGTTGATGGAAAAAATGGCATTAGTGCTGCAGATTTAGAAATTGCCGAATGGTTACGGAAGCAGACTGTACCGATTGTTGTTGCTGTTAATAAGTGCGAATCAACCGAACAGGGCTATGTTCAGGCCGCCGAGTTCTGGGAACTAGGTATGGGAGAACCCTTTCCAATTTCTGCAATTCACGGCAGCGGCACCGGCGATATGCTCGATCAAGTTATTGAACATGTTCCAGCCATTGATAATTTGACCGAAGACACCACCATTAATGTGGCAATTATTGGTCGTCCGAATGTCGGGAAATCAAGTTTATTGAATGCCCTTACCGGAGAACAGCGAGCGATCGTCAGTCCGATTTCTGGCACAACCCGCGATGCCATCGATACTCTCGTCGAACGCAATGGTCAGCAATACCGCCTCATTGATACTGCCGGTATTCGCCGTAAAAAGAATGTTGATTATGGTGCCGAGTTTTTTAGTATTAACCGTGCCTTTAAAGCGATTCGTCGTTCCGATGTCGTCCTATTTGTCGTCGATGTCCTTGATGGGGTGACAGAACAAGATTTGAAATTAGCCGGACGCATTATCGATGAAGGTCGTGCGGTGGTTATTATCGCCAATAAATGGGATGCCGTTGAAAAAGATACCCATACGATCAACGAGTACAAGAAAGAGCTACAAGCGCGACTTTTCTTTATGGAGTGGGCAGACATGCTGTTTATTAGTGCTCAGACAGGTCAACGGGTTAATAAGATCTTAGATTTAGTAGACCAAGCCGCCGAGTCCCACCGTCGCCGTGTCAGTACTTCTGTGATTAATGAAGTCATCCAAGAAGCAGTAACCTGGCACTCGCCACCAACAAATCGCCAAGGTCGTCAGGGCAAAATTTACTACGGCACCCAGGTACGCAATCAGCCGCCGACAATTTCATTATTTGTCAACGACCCCAAACGCTTTAACGATAACTACCGCCGCTACATCGAGAAGCAATTTAGAAAAGATTTGGCCTTTCCCGGCACACCCATCAAATTAGTTTGGCGTGGTAAAAAGGTTCGGGAAATCGAACGAGGCTCCAGCAACCGAGCGACAAAGGTTTAAATCTCCGCCCATCTTGACTCAGGCGATCGCCGAGTAGGTTTTGTGTCGCTATGCTTCGGGGCGCTGAGTTGTCATAATAGTATTTACAAAAGTTCACTTTTCCTAGACGTTATGGCAGATCAACTGATTCGCGGCACAGCAGCCGACAATGGTATCCGAGTTGTCGGAGTTATTACCACCAAGCTCACCCAAGAAGCACGCGATCGCCATAAGCTCTCTTACGTTGCCACAGCGGCTCTCGGTCGAACCATGGCATCAGCATTACTAATTTCTTCGAGCATGAAGAAAAAAGAGGCAAGAATTAATCTCCGCATTAAAGGCGACGGTCCCCTTGGCGGTTTACTCGTGGATGCAGGCCCTGACGGTACAGTGCGCGGCTATGTGCAGAATCCTAGCGTTGAGCTACCACCCAACGAAAAGGGCAAGCTCGATGTCGGCGGGGCGATCGGCAAAGGCTTTTTGTACGCTGTAAAAGATTTTGGTCACGGCTATCCCTACTCCAGTACTGTCGAACTTGTCTCCGGTGAAATTGGCGATGATGTCACCCACTACCTAGCCACCTCCGAGCAAACCCCATCAGCCCTTGTTCTCGGTGTGTTCGTCGGTTCTGAAGGCGTAACCGCTGCGGGTGGCATTCTTTTGCAAATTCTGCCCAAAGCAGCTCGTGATGAAGCCCTTGTCGCCAAGCTCGAAAGTCGTCTTGGTAAATTATCTGGTTTTACGCCGTTACTCCAGCAGGGTAAGTCTTTGCATGATATTTTCAACGATCTTCTCGGCGACGAAGATCTACACATTTTCCCAGAAACTCAGATTGTCCAATTTGACTGCAGTTGTACCTTCGACCGCATGATGGGCGCACTCAAAATGCTAGGCAAAGAAGAGCTACAGGACATGATCGAAAAAGACGGTGGCGCAGAAGCAACTTGTAATTTCTGCAATGAGGTTTACCACGCGGATGTTGATCACCTCAAAAGCTTAATTGCTGATCTTGCACAACAAGAAGCCTAGGCGGCGATCGCCTAAATGGCCTTAGGTCTTAGTTGAGATGGAGAAAACTATCGAGACTATCCGCAACTTTGGGGGGATAACGGCGAATATTTCGGATCCAATTGAGGTCTTTATAGCGTTTATCTAAACCATTAGCCGAAACCCAGTTACTTTCGGCTTCACCAAATTGATTATTACCCCAAAGCATTGCGGTTAAGGCAACCCGAGCATCGGCAAATAGTGGATATTTGCGCACGACACTTTTCATGCGTTTAATCCCTTTCTCGGTGTCACCATTTTGGTAAAGGGCAAGGGCATAGCTTTCCGCAGCCCAAGCGAAACGTGGGTCAAGTTCGGTCGCTCTTTCGTAATCTTGTACGGCCTGTTCCCAATCACCGAGACTGCCGTAGGCATTACCACGATTGTGATAGGCGATCGCCTCTTCATGGTCTAGCTCTATGGCTTTGTCATAATCATCAATGGCAGCTTGAAATTGCTTTTTCTGCTCAAGAATTGCGCCACGGTTAAAGTAGGGATCAACCTCATCGGGAGCAAGACGGACGGCTTCGTTTAAATCTTCAAGCGCCTCATCAAAATTATTCATGCTGGCGCGGGTATTGCCGCGGTTACTCCAGAGGGCAGGATTACCGGGAAATTCGTCAATGAGGTCAGACCAAATTTTTTCAGCGGTAAATAAATCCCCTTGCTTGGCAGCTTGTACAGCTTCGCGGGTGAGGCGATCGCCGCGCCAATAGTCTTCTTCGGTCATGGCCGTTGCAGGGGAGGTTTGTAAACCCAGCCACAGCAGCAGCCCGCACATTAAACAAAATATTCCCCGCATCACTTTCTGTCCGTCTGAGATAAATACTGATTTAGCATAACCTTCCTCGTCATTGGATTTCAGCGCCAGACCGAAAAATGACCGTCCATTACCGAGCAATTCGTACTAGGGTATTGAAGAAATTTGCGCGGCGCTGGGTCATGGTCACGGTTAGAGTTCACGACAAGATTTTTGAAAACATCACAGGCATCATTTTCGACAAAGACGGTACATTATCTGATTCCCACGCTTTTCTGAAACAGCTCGCCCAAAAACGTGCTCGATTAGTCGATGCCCAAGTGCCGGGTGTCGGTGAACCGTTGCTAATGTCCTTTGGCATGCTTGATGGAGATCTTGACCCTGCTGGTTTGCTCGCAGTCGGTAGTAATCAAGAAAATGCGATCGCCGCCGCTGCCTATATTGCCGAAACAGGACGCAGTTGGTTTGACTCATTGGAAATTGCCAAAAAAGCCTTTGAAGAAGCAGAGAGTGTTTTAGGCGATCGCAGTGGCACTTCACCCCTGTTTGCGGGCAGCTTAGAGGTTTTAAAATTTTGCCACGACGCAGGTTTAAAGCTGGGCATTCTCTCGATGGACAACACGGCTAACGTCGAAAAGTTTGTGGAGATGTATCACCTAAGTGACTTTATTCAGCTAGAGATGGGGGCAGAATTTGGCTTAAAACCAGACCCAAATTTATTTATCACCGCCTGTAAAAAATTAGGTACAGAGCCGAGTCAAACATTAATGGTGGGCGACGCTCCAGGAGATATCCAAATGGCGAATAATGCTGGTGCTGCGGGTTCGGTCGGGATTTGTTGGGGAGATGCAACGGCAGCTCACCTTGATGGGGCTGATGTGGCGATCGCCTCCTTAGATGCGCTACAAATTATCTAAGTTTGGTGAGGGGTTTCTATGAAAGTTTGGCTCACAGCCGTAGTTGTAATGTTTCTCGCAGTGCAACTGTTCCAGTCGCTTAAAGGTTTTTTTGTCCCTCTACCCGTCTACATTTTGGCTGGAGCATTCTTGGCGATCGCCTCCAATTACGACAAAGGCATTATTCCAAAGTTTAAAACAGACGATCCGGTAGACTCATCCACTGATGCGAAGTCTTAAGGGAAAGGATTTGAGCTCAATTCGACCCTTACAATAGAAAAGTTCGGATGTGAGTTCGTAACAATCGCTCTAGACAGCAGACAATGATGAAATTTCGATCTTGGGTCATCCTCAGTAGTGCTTTTCTATTCATACAAATTCCCCTAGCGGCACAGGCAAAAGGGCAATCTACTTTCCTGCGACAATCGCTAGAAATTGCTCAAAGTGAAGTAGAGCCAGAAGTACTGGCACCAGAAGTCGCCCCGGCCGAAATAGGAGTCAGCGACACAGCACGTCTCGAAGCTATCCAGCTCTACAACAACGGTGTAGACAAGCTCACCAGCGGTGATTTTAATGGGGCGATCACCGACTTTACCGCGGCCCTTGAACTTGACCCGACCGATGCCGATACCTTCTACAACCGTGGCTATAGCTATCATGTCTTAGGCAATTACCAAGCAGCCTTTGAAGATTATGGCAGTGCCACAGAGCTAAATCCCGAATTTGCCGACGCCTTTGGCAATCGTTGCTACGCAGCCTATCTCCTCAAAAATTACGACGAAGCCCTTGTCAGTTGTGAGGCGGCGATCGCCCTAAAAGATAACAATCCAGACTTTTTTGTTAATCGCGGCAATACCTACGACGATTTAGCGGTCATCGCCTCAGACTCAGGGGACACCGAACTCGCAGCGCAATATCACGAACAGGCGATCGCCGATTACGACACCGCCATTGGCCTCAAGCCAGAACACGCCAAAGCCTATTACAACCGAGCATTGGCCTACAACCGCATCAGTGACCACCTAGCTGCCGTGACCGACTACAGCGCCAGTATCGAACGTAGTAGTAATTTCGCTGAAGCTTACTTCAATCGCGGCATTTCCTATTACCAGCTCGACCAATTAGAGTTGGCGATCGCCGATCTCACCAAAGCCGCTGAAATCTTTGGCGAACAAAACCAAATAGAGAACCAATCCCAAGCCCTCGAACTCTTGGAAACCATTCAGCCCTAACAAAAACTTTAGCCCTTCGATAAAATAGCAAGTAAATATTGTTAACGAACGTGGCGCAGCCTAATATAAATAAATTGTCGAGCCACACCAAGGAGAACAAGAAAGCGCATGGGTAGAGTAGTCGGCATCGATCTCGGAACCACTAATTCCGTTGTCGCAGTAATGGAAGGCAGCAAACCCATTGTTATTGCCAACTCAGAAGGCACTAGAACAACCCCATCCGTCGTTGGCTTTAACAAAGACGGCGAACTCCTTGTCGGGCAAATGGCGCGTCGGCAATCCGTTCTCAATCCCCAAAATACCTACTACGGCGTCAAGCGCTTTATGGGGAGACGTTACGCAGAACTAACGCCAGAATCAAAGCAAGTTCCCTATACAATTCGTCGCACTGAAGAAGACACGATTAAAATCCGTTGTCCTCGCCTGCGCCAAGAATTTGCTGCCGAAGAAATTTCCGCCAAAATTATTCGTCGCCTTGCCGATGAAGCAGAACGTTACCTTGGGGAAGAAGTGACCGGAGCCATCATCACTGTACCGGCCTACTTCAACGATTCCCAGCGCCAAGCGACCCGCGATGCCGGACGTATTGCTGGTTTAGAAGTTCTTCGCATTCTTAATGAACCAACCGCGGCAGCTTTAGCCTACGGTCTCGAACAAAAAGAAAGCTCTTCGATTCTTGTCTTTGACCTTGGGGGCGGTACTTTTGACGTTTCTGTTCTAGAGGTCGGCGATGGTGTCTTTGAAGTGAAATCGACCAGTGGTGATACCCAGCTTGGCGGTAATGACTTTGACCGTAAAATCGTTGATTGGCTCGCGGAAGAATTTCTCGAAGCAGAAGGCATTGATCTGCGCAAAGATAGACAATCTCTTCAACGCCTCACTGAAGCGGCAGAAAAAGCAAAAATTGAACTATCAGGCGTTACAACAACTGAAATCAATTTACCTTTTATTACCGCCACAGAAGATGGGCCTAAGCATTTAGAAACTCAGCTTGACCGCGCTAAATTTGAAAGCCTATGTGGTGAATTAGTTAGTCGTCTCCGCCGCCCCATCAAACGCGCCCTTCAAGATGCAGGTATTAGTCCTGTACAGATTCGTGAAGTTGTCCTCGTCGGTGGCTCAACTCGCATTCCGATGGTGCAAGGCTTGGTGCGGAGCTTTATTGACCGGGAGCCCAACCAAAACGTTAATCCCGATGAAGTGGTTGCCGTAGGAGCTGCCATTCAGGCAGGCATCCTTGGTGGTGAAGTTAAAGATATTCTCTTACTGGATGTGACCCCCCTCTCCCTTGGTCTCGAAACCATTGGTGGGGTAATGAAAAAACTCATTCCCAGAAATACAACTATTCCAGTACGGCGATCAGACATTTTTTCCACTGGAGAAAACAACCAAACAGTCGTTGAAATTCACGTCATGCAAGGTGAACGGGAAATGGCTCAGGGAAATAAATCCCTTGGTCGCTTTAAACTAACGGGCATTCCCCCAGCACCTCGTGGTGTGCCTCAAGTTCAGGTTTCCTTTGATATTGATGCCAATGGTATTTTGCAGGTGGCGGCGCGGGATAAAACCACTGGTCGTGAGCAAAGTATTACGGTACAGGGTTCTTCTACTCTTACGGATGCAGAAGTCAACCGCATGATGCAAAATGCGGAACAGTTTGCCCAGCAGGACCGTGAGCGCCGCGAAAAAGTTGAAAAACGCAACCGGGCAAAAGCATTAACAGATCAAGCGTCAAGAAGATTAAAGGAAGTTACGCTCGATTTTGGTAGCCAGTTTGCGAGCTACTATCGCCGTCGCATCGAAAGTTTGTCCCAAGAAATTCTTGAAGGTCTCAAGCAAAACGACGATCGCCGACTAGATCGTGCCCAGGCAGATTTACAGGATGCGCTCTACGAGCTAAACCGTGAAGTGCGCCTGCAATACGAAGACGAGGATGAATCCTTCTTCAGTACCATCAAGAAAACCTTTATTGGTGATGACGAAGATGATGATTACTACTACGATTCTCGTCAAGCTTCACGACCCGGTTCTGGCTATGGCACAGGTTACGGTGCTGGACGCGGCGATGATTATGGCTATGATGCGCCACGACAACCCCAACGCAATCAAGGCTACGAATACGACCGGCGATCGCCCCAAAGACAACAGCCACCAGCGCGGGATTATAACTATGGCGCGGCTAACCCTTCTCGCCAAAATTACAGCGGCAATCAACCGACTAACGATAATGGTTATGGCAATGGTGCAGCACCACGCCGTCGACCAGCTCCAGATCGTCCAGACCCGCGCCGTCCCAGACCTTCAGCCAGAGACCCTTACGAACAAAGAAACGTCTCTCGCAAGTATTACAGCGAAGGTAAAGGTCGCAATATTCCCTACGAAAATGACTGGGATGAAGATGACGAGTGGTTCTAAACCCTTGTTTTCGGAGTTAATTGCGGCATAATGAACAACACATAACTTAATCGTGCGTCATTACTATCTGGAGAACTGCCTCTACTCTGTCGCCTAAATATGAACAATTTGCGTAACTATTATGAAATTTTAGGCGTTCCTCGGAATGCTTCGAGTGATGAGATTAAGCAGGCATTTCGTCGATTAGCGCGTCGCTACCACCCTGATGTAAATCCGGGCGATAAGGTCGCGGAGGAAAAATTTAAAGACATTAATGAAGCCTACGAAATTCTCTCCGACGATGGTCGGCGATCGCAATACGACCAGTTCAGTCGTGCTGTAGGCAATAAGTACAGTCGTCCCGGTTTTAGTCGTACGCCCAACCGTAATAAGCGCAACGACTTCAGTCAGTTTGCCAATATTGGTAGCGTGAATCCCTTTGGTGAAAAAAAGCGGCAAACAACGCAGCAAACCCAAGCCCGCGTCAGAACCGGTAACTACGACGATTATCGTCCCGGCACAACCAAAACCACTAAAGTTGCCACACCTAAACCACCCTCAAAGCGTGATGTCGAAGCGCGTTTAACCCTACCGCTAGAAAAAGCCTACCGGGGTGGTCGCGAACGCATTCGTCTTGAAGATGGGCGATCGCTAGAAGTAGAAATGCCGCCCCACATGGTTGATGGGCAACGCATTCGTCTGCGTAATCAAGGTATTAATGGTGGCGATCTTTATCTCAAAATTACGGTGGCACAGCATCCGTTTTTTGACGTGCAGGGCGCAGATATTTATTGCCAGCTGCCCCTCAGTCCGACCGAGGCGATTTTGGGTGGCTCTATCGAAATTCCAACAATTGATGGTCTAGTCAAAATGACTGTTCCTAATGGCGTTAAAGCGGGTCAGCGGCTGCGTTTGGCAAATAAAGGTTATCCTCGTAGTTCCGGCAAACGTGGCGATCAATTCGTTGAGGTACAAATTGTTTTGCCCGCTGAAATTACGCCCGAAGAAAAAGCACTATATGAAAAAATCCGGGAAGTTGAGAGTTTCAACCCCCGTAAAGACATTTATCAGTACTCTTAAATGCGCAATCAGGGTTGGATTTATGGCGATCGCCCTAAACCTCGTCATGTTGGGTTAACGGTACTGGATTTTTATAGTCAAAATTACCGCCATTCCAGTCGCGCAGAATGGTCAGAGCGCATCGCCCAAGGACAAATTTTCGTCGATGGAAAGCCTGCAAAAGCAGAACAAATTTTAGAAAAAAATCAACGCCTTGCCTATCACCGCGCACCTTGGGATGAACCAGACGCGCCGTTAAATTACAAAATTCTCCACGAAGATGACGACTTTTTAGTTATCGATAAGCCCTCCGGATTACCAGTTCTGCCGGGCGGCTTTTTCCTTGAAAATACTCTGCTCCACCAACTGCGCAAACATTTTCCCAATGAAACGCCGATTCCCATCCATCGCTTGGGACGTGGCACATCAGGACTCATGATCTTAGGGCGATCGCCTCTCGGCAAACAGCACCTGAGCCAACAAATCCGCCAACACAAAATCACCAAGATTTACCGTGCCCTCATTCCGGCAGGCAACTATCCAGAGCAGCTCACCATCACCACTCCCATCGGCAAAGTGCCCCATCCAGTTATTGGTAAACTTCATGCGGTCTTGCCCCAGGGCAAACCATCCCATAGTGAAATGACTGTACTCGAACGCCGTGATGAGACATCTCTAGTGGCAGTCAATATTAAAACGGGACGACCTCACCAAATTCGTATTCACATGGCGGCGATCGGTTTTCCACTGCTTGGCGACCCACTCTATGCAGCAGGCGGTCATCCAAAAATCGCCACTCCTCCTGAAAAAACAGCTTTACCTGGCGACTGTGGCTATTTCTTGCATGCCACTGAACTCAAGTTTCTCCATCCGAAAACCCTAAAAACACAGTCGCTTTACAGCCCACCAAAATTTAACCCCCAAGAAATTGCAGAGAAATTTCGGAAAACATGAGCGATCGCCGCAGAAGCGGACAGATAAACACATTACCTTGCCAACCATGGAATATCCTCTCAACGTCAAATTTCGGTATGACTCAGTTCCTTTACTCTGGGAAGTAAAAGACATCTATTCAGCATCAGAGTGCAATACTTTCTGCGAAAAAATAGCCCAAGCCAATCCCTCAATTGCCACTCGCAATCCAATGTTTCGCAACCAAGATCGAGTGATTTTCGATGACAAAACAATTGCTGATGATTTATTTGCACGCATTAAGCCAGCTCTTCCCGAGACCATTGAAAACTTCGTTTTAAGTCGACTCAACGAAAGATTGAGATGTTATCGCTATAACCCCGGCCAAAAATTCAAACCTCACATGGATCATTGGTATCAAGCTAATGAGCAAGAAATCTCTTTATTATCAGTCTTGGTTTACTTTAATTGTGATTTTGTAGGTGGCGAAACGAGATTTATGGAGCAACTAGATGCGGTCGTCACACCAGAAGTTGGCAAAGTAGCTATTTTCCAACACAAAGTCCGTCATGAAGGATGTGAGGTGTTAAGCGGCGTAAAATATGCCATGCGAACAGATGTTATGTACTCGAAGAGACTGTAGTTATTATCTACTCAGCTTTGATCACTAAAATCTAAAAGCTACATTAGACGATTGTTTAGTTTGGAGTACTGAGATTGGCGATCGCCTCAGAAATCCATCTAGACTTGTAGCTACAATGTAATTACTTTTTACAATTAAAAGGCTATGAGCGAAGCTATCAAAACACGCATCGTCAAAATTGGGAATTCCCAAGGGATAAGGATTCCAAAGCTTTTGTTGGAGCAAAGTGGTATTCGCGATGATGTGGAAATCCAAGTGTATGAAGGCCAATTGATTATTCGTCCGGTGAAGTCAGTTCGTGAGGGATGGGAAGATGCGCTTCAAACAATGCACGACAACCAGGATGATTCTCTAGTAGACGAAGTGACAGAAACAGTTTGGGAGTCCGATGAATGGGAATGGCAGTAAATAGGTTTGATGTCTTTCTCGTAAACCTTGACCCAACAGTTGGCAGTGAAATCAAAAAAACACGCCCTTGCCTCATTATTTCTCCAGATGAGATGAACCGGAAAATTGGAACAGTGATTATTGCACCAATGACTACCAGGGGTCGCACCTACCCAACCCGTGTCAGTTGTAGGTTTCAAGGAAAAAACGGACAAATTATTCTTGACCAAATTAGAACAATCGATAAAACTCGCCTTGTTAAAAAACTAGGTGAAATTTCGACGACGACCCAACGGCAAGTATTAGCGATCCTTGCCGAATTATTTGCACCATAAACAAACTCATCTAAACCTTTCATGATCGATAGAATAAATGCTGGATCAATCAATATTTAAACTTCATGGCAGACATAAAAATCGGGATTATCGGTGGTAGTGGACTCTACAAAATGGAAGCACTACAGAATGTTGAGGAGATTGCAATAGAAACGCCATTCGGTGACCCCAGCGACAAATTTGTGACGGGAACTCTGGGTGGCACACCTGTTGTTTTCTTACCTCGCCATGGTCGCGGCCACCATCTTCTACCGACGGAACTTCCTTTTCGCGCCAACATTTACGCCCTAAAAACCCTAGGTGTTGAATACATCATTTCGGCGTCTGCGGTGGGATCTCTCAAGGAAGAATGCAAGCCCGTCGATATGGTGATTCCGGATCAGTTTATTGATCGGACTCGTCACCGCACTGACACATTTTTTGGGGAAGGGATTGTTGCCCATATTGCTTTTGGCGATCCGATTTGCCCAGATCTAGCAAAGGTCTTGGGAGATGCGGTCGAAGAATCAAAGTTAGAAGGTGTGGACTTGCATCGAGGCGGTACATATATCTGCATGGAAGGCCCAGCATTTTCGACGAAAGCGGAATCAAATCTTTACCGGAGCTGGGGGGCAAGTATTATTGGCATGACGAATCTTCAGGAAGCTAAACTCGCGCGGGAAGCAGAAATCGCCTACGCAACTTTGGCTTTAGTGACGGACTATGATTGCTGGCATCCAGATCACGATAGTGTGACCGTCGAAATGGTGATTGGCAATCTCCAGAAAAATGCGACCAATGCCCAAAAAGTAATTCGTTCAGTTGTGGCAAAGCTCGCGGCAAATCCACCTCAATCCGTCGCCCATGATGCTTTGAAGTATGCGATTCTCACACCAAAAGACAATGTACCTGACGCAACCAAAACAAAACTAGCAGCAATTCTCAGTAAGTATTTTGACTAGCTCTAAAGGGGCGGCGATCGCCCCACGATTTCTTTGCTCGAAAATTCAGACCCAGTACAAACATTGAATCTATTTTCTTTCAATAGCTTATTGGCGATTATTCAAGAATAAAAAATCCATAATTAACAGCGGCAAAGCGACACCGGAAGTATTTATGCTCACCCAGCATTTTTTATTAAGTAATATGAAACGAATCAGATATTGAAGATATATTAAGTAGCCGACTTTTTCATCGAAACAAATCCGAAACAAAACGAATCAACAAACATTTTTCTAGATCCGTAAATGCCTGAGATAAAAGCATTTGGTGGTTTCTTTGTGATTGGCATCACATTTATTAATGACAGTTCTCATCAAATAAGAGTATCGAAATCTCATTGTTTAATTGATAAGAGACAGTTTGATATCTGGCACACCGTCACAGGATTTTCTTTTCACAAAAGACATACTGAAGCCATAGAGAACAGGAACACAAATTCATTGTTTCTCTTATCAAAATAATTTTTTTGGAGCTACGAACAATGACCCATGATCTAGTCACGCTACTTGAATTTAACGGCTTAATTGTTCTTTTCTGCGTCATCTACACGCCCATTATGAGCTGGGTGCTTTCCGCTCATTCCTAAACTCAGACAATGTGAGTTTTTTGATTCGACTTTCTTCAACAATTTCTTTCAGAGACCAATCCAATGTTTGCAATTCAAAACGAATGTCATCGCGCCCGTCCTCAGCTTCGCGTAATCAGCAATCCTAATCTTGAAACGAAGCCGATGCTCAAGGCAATTTGGGAAAAGGCAGACGGTCAGCTCGTCCGCCGTTGGACTAGAGCGTAAACAAACAAAAGATTTACCGACAACTTTTCGTATTTCACAACCAACAATTTCTTTCTTGGAGTCAAAACAATGACAACGTTTAAATTTCGCGGTTCCCAGTATTCCTACAACCCTACTCGTCTCAAAACACCAATGGGTGAAAATGGCGTAGTGAAATATCGTGGTCAGGAATATTCCCGCCATCAGGCGATCGCCACAAATCCTGCTACAAAAGGACTCAAATATCGCGGCGCAACCTACTAAATTTTCAATAACAACACAGTTTTTCTAGCACGCTAAGGCTTCTCAACGGTGAGGAGTCTTTTTTATTTGTCGGTAGAGTGGCGATCGCCGAACGTTCAACCATTAAAAAAATTAGGGATTTATTGCAGATGCTTGACGCGACACCAACAACTTCGTCACCATATTAAATACAGTCGAATTCCTTAGCAAAACGCCTATTAGTACACCTATCCACGGCAGCCTGAAAGGTCTCAAGAGCAGCCAACTGAAACAACTCCAACGGCTCTATCAACAGTCTGTACCCAGCGATCGCCTGACGACCCCGGAACTGGCTCAGCGAATTGCGGCCTTGAGTACAGAGCTAAATCAAGCCGTCTGTGTCTACCTCAACCGACGCGGCAAGGTTATTCGAGTGGGTGTAGGTACGCCACGACAAACCCAAATTCCCGCCATTGAGTTACCCCGTTACGGTGCAGAACGTTTATCTGGCATCCGTTGTTTAGCGGCTACGCCGAAGGATATTCCCCCTAAAGAATCAAGCCTGACCGCAATGGTTTTACAGCGGCTGGATGCATTAGTGACCTTCACCTTGACCCAAACGGGAACGACCAAGCGGGGTCGCGGTGCGACGGGCTACATCAAACAAGGTTACGTTGCTCACCTGTTACCCCAAACCCATCCGTCCCACGAGTATTGGGAAGTTTCTACGGCGCAAACCCTAGAAGATATTTCTGAACAGGATTTCCTTGATCTCGTTGAAAGTTTAGAGGAAGAATTTCGACGGGAATTTGTAGCACAAAAGGTTGACCAAACCCACGACCGCGTTATTTTAGTCGGCCTCCAAACGGATGGCGTTAAAGATCAACGCTTTACCGATGGCCTCACTGAGTTGGCACGACTCGTTGATACAGCAGGTGGCGAAGTTCTACTAACCATCGAGCAACGGCGATCGCAACCCCATCCTCAAACTTTAGTCGGTTCCGGTAAAGTCGATGAAATTGCTCTACAAATCCAAACTTTAGGGGCGAGTTTAGTGGTCTTCGATCAAGATTTATCCCCAGCTCAAAGCCGCAACCTTGAACGAAAATTTGGCATAAAAGTCTGTGATCGTACGGAAGTTATTCTCGACATCTTTGCCCAGCGCGCCCAGTCCCGTGCCGGAAAATTACAGGTAGAACTAGCCCAGCTTGAATATATGTTGCCTCGCCTCACAGGTCGCGGTCAGACAATGTCCCGTCTCGGGGGTGGTATCGGAACGAGGGGCCCCGGTGAAACAAAGCTAGAAACCGAGCGCCGTACCATTCAAAGTCGTCTTAGTCGTCTACAAAAAGAAGTTGACCAGCTACAGGCTCACCGCTCACGGATGCGTAATCAGCGACAACGGCAGGACGTACCAACTTTCTCCATTGTGGGCTATACCAATGCGGGCAAATCAACGCTGATTAATGCCCTCACCAACGCCGAAGTCTATGCTGCTGACCAACTGTTTGCGACTCTAGACCCTACCACTCGTCGCCTCACCCTCACTGACGACAATCACGAAGCCCGAACAATTCTGTTGACCGATACGGTGGGATTTATCCACGAGTTACCGCCAGCATTAGTCGATGCTTTTCGTGCCACCCTAGAGGAAGTTACCGAAGCCGATGCGCTGATTCACGTCATTGATTTATCCCATCCAGCTTGGCAACACCAGCTCTTTTCTGTAGAAAAAATCCTCGGTGAAATGCCGATTATGCCTGCCCAAGCGCTGCTAGTTTTTAATAAACTTGATCAAGTTCCTAGCGATGCCCTCGATACTGCCAAAACCCTCTACCCCAATGCCGTCTTTATCTCAGCCGGCGATCGCCTCGGCTTTGAAACCTTGCGTCAACGGCTAGTACAAATGTTAAAACATCTGTAAAAACTTGAAGTTTGCGTAGAACTGTAAAGAAACTAGCAAATTCCATCGAAATCATCGATTAGCTTAGAAATGTATCCACCCAAGTCCCAAGGAGGTTTAGATGAACGCTGCCGAACGAGCTTTAGGCGTTGATGTCGCCACGAAGATTGCCTCTGTCGTCAACCTTTTTCGCACCGAATTTCCCGACGCAAAGGCAGATCTCAAACCCTGGCGCAACGACCCTGACACTCGCGAATGGATGGATCCAGATTCCATCGATATTGGCTTTCATCTCCCTGGTTGGAGTCCGCGCTTCCAGAGCCGCAGTATGCTCGTCCAGATTCGTTTTTTCACTGACCCGCTAGAGGAAGTACAACGGTTTATCGGTATTGAAACAGCGGGTTTTAACCACGAAGGCGAAGCGTGGCGATTATCGACCATTGCCCAGTGGCAACTCGTCGGCAACTACGAACCCGCCAAAGATGTCTGCGATCGCCTCCAGCGTTTTTCAGAGCGAGCCTTCGAACTCTTCTCCTAGGGCAATTAATTCTTTAGTCTGTAGAAAAAATTGTTTTAAACTCCTCAAGAATAGATTTCCCTTTAAAAGGTTTACGGAGAAAGCCAGCAATATCTTTCTCAATCTCTTGAGGTATTTCGCCTGTGTGGGCAGTCAAGATAATTACTGGAATATCCTTAGTTTCAGGAAACTTTCTTATGCGTTTTAACGCCTCTTGACCATCTAAAACTGGCATTAACAAATCCAGCAAAATTATATCTGGTTGATATTTCAAGGCTAGCTGCACGCCTTGCTCACCATTTTCTGCTTCAAAGAACTGATGCTTTGTTTTTCTAAACAATGATTTAAGCAAAAGACGATTAGTGACATTATCATCAACACAAAGAATTGTTAGCTGTGGAAAAGCATCAAACTGTTGGAAATGATCTAGTTCAGACTTTCTATCGTCTCCTTCAGAATCGCCTGGTTTTGCAGTCTCTGGAAACGCCACATTCTTAAACACTAGGGAAAATGTAGAGCCTTGGTCGACTTCACTTTCTACAGAAATAGTTCCGTTTAGCATTGTTGTTAGACGACTTGTGATATTTAGTCCAAGACCAGTACCGCCGTAGAATCTTGTATCTTGTTTTTCACGCTGGGTGAAGGCTTCAAAGATCAATTCTTGGTCTGATTTAGGGATACCAATGCCCGTATCGCTGATGTCAATCTTTAGGTCACAGTTATCTTCACCAATGTTGCAGGCAGAGGCAACAACCTTAACGGAACCTGTTTTTGTAAATTTAATAGCATTACTAATCGTATTAAATAAAATCTGACGTAGGCGAACTTCGTCAAAAATAATGAGATTAGGAACGGACGCTTCAAGAGTGACTGAAAAATCTAATCCTTTTTCTGAACTCTTTGGCATAAACATCTGCTGCATATTTTCAAAGAGCTGCGCTAAATCTAGTTCATCGTAGCTAAGCTTCAATTTCCCTGCTTCAATTTTAGAAAGATCAAGGATGTCATTTAAAATAACGAGCAAAGAATCTGCACTGGAATAAATAATTTGGAGATATTCACGGGCATCTAAATTGTCTTTTAAATCTTCTTGTAGAAGTTCCGTAAATCCAAGAATGGCTGTCATTGGTGTCCGAATTTCATGACTCATATTAGCCAAAAATTCGTCCTTAGCTACATTGGCAGCTTGGGCTTTTTTTGACACATCGATTAATGCCAAATTTTGCTGAGCCAACTTTTCTTGTTGTTCTTTTTCAGCAGTGATTTCGTAGCTCACTCCTGCTAAACCAATCACCTTTTCTTCGGAATCGGTAAGTGGCTCCATACGGATATTAAAGTATCGAGATTTCCCATTTTCCGGCAACACAATTTGGTCAAAGCCACCCGTTCTATTATTTAAAATCTCCTGTTTACAGGCAACAATTTGCTCGGCGATCGCCTGGGGAAAGAGATCAGAATCCGATTGACCAATGACCTTTTCCGTTGCAAAAATCCTTGGGTTATAAACCCAGGTATAACGCAAGTCTAAATCTTGGGTAAAGACCGTAATGCTTGATTGATCGAGGGTTAAACGAAAGAGAGACTCTTGTTTTTTTAGGTCTTCTTCAGCAATTTTGCGATCGCCAACATCAAGTAAAAAACCGACATATTCAAGGGGCGTCCCATCACTATCACAAATTAACTTGAGATTAGCTTCGAGCCATTTGTACTCACCAGAAATAGACCGGAAACGATATTCCTGCTTGAGGTTATCTTGAGGGGCAACAGTAGTAAATTGCTGGGTAATAACTGGCTGATCTTGAGGAGCAATATGTTCTAGCCATTTACCCTGTGACTCTAGGAAATAGCTTGCTTCAAAGCCCACTAAATCAACGATATTTTGGCTAATAAAGCTCAAGTCGTAAGCAGCAGCAGGCTTGCAGGTAAAGACAACCCCCGGCGAAGCATTCTGTAAATATTGCAAACGCCGTTGACTTTCTTGGGCTGCTCGTTTCGCTTGTGCCAGCTCTGTGATTTCATTGACGACAACGCCGACACCGCGATCGCCATTTTGAAACGTAACAGGATAATAATGTGCGAGCCAATCCCTCATAACGTCCGGCTCAGCAGGAGTTGAACCATGAATTGGTACATCAAGAATAGGTTCGCCAGTTTCAATAACGCGGCGTTGGAGAGATTCGATGAGTTCACCAATTTCTGGCAGCAGCTCCCGTGGCGTTTTCCCAATATGCGCTTCGACAGAAAAACCATCAATATCGGCTAATCTTTGATTAATGCGCAACCATTTCAAATCTCCATCGTGGAGTGCTAAACCCACTGGCGTATTGGCATAAAGAGACTCTAGAAAAGTTGTGTTATCGGCAAGGCGAATTTTAATATCTTTTAGCTCGTTAATATTGACGAAACTGAGCACAATGCCATCGTATTTACCCAAATTAGTAATGTACGGATGAACTCGCATCAAAAGATGAACATCTGGGCGATCGCGCAGGGTGACTTCACGCTCAATCGGCTCATCAGTGGACAAGACTTGCCGTAAAGGTTCCGTCAAATCATCACAATTTAAATTGTGGGTTATGTGGTTTAGGGGACGATCAATATCAGAATCTAATAAATTAATTGCGACAGTCGCAGCGCGGGTAAACTTCCGAATGCGTAGCTCGCCATCCAAGAAAACAACCCCAATTTCTGTACTGCGCAATAAATTATCAATATCACCAGTCAACTCCGTCAGTTCAGCTATTTTGTCTTGATATTCCGTATTGACCGTATACAGCTCTTCATTCACTGAATGCAGCTCTTCATTGGTACTTTGGAGTTCTTCATTCGAAGCCAGCAATTCCTCATTAGTTGCCTGCTGTTCTTCATTTGTCGTTTCGAGTTCTTCGATCGCCGCTTGGAGATTTTCACGGGTTTGTTGCAACTCATGCTCAAGCCCTAGCACCCGTTCACTCGTATCTTCATTGAGCTGGGAACCCGATTGACCCTCCGGTGCAGGGGCTAAACTTAGCGGCGACTTTTGGGTCTGAGCCATTTTTTCGATAGCGACTGTAAAGTTACTTTCCCGTTGCGTTTCGCCCTGGTTGTGAAGAACGGTCAACATAACGGGGATCACTTCTTCCCTAAGCTCTAGGGCAATATCGGTATAGGTAACGAGTTCTTGGCTACGTTTCGCTCGATTAATTGCAGTATTGATTGGAATATTGAGGGGAGCAGGCAACATAGCGGTCATATCTTTAGTCACCTCCCCCTTGGGAACACGCATCAAATCCAATTCATCGGTGACCGTATGAATCAAATTCGCTGCTTCATCGACGATAAAACAGGTTGCCTGACGATGCTTATAAAGAGATTGCAAGGCAAGATCAAGAACGTTATTAAGACGCTGGACACGATTATCAGGAAAGTCCTGTGTTCGAGAATTTGATGGGGGTGGCGGCGCATAGTTAAAGGCTTGGGGATTCGTGGGAATTAGAGGTAAACGCACGTCGCGACGTTTCTGATAAATTTTCCACTTTTGATCAATGGTGATAAATTCGTCGGCGATCGCCCCCGGGGTTTCCGATTCCCCGAGAAATAACGTGCCTTTTGATGCCAAGGAAAAATGAAATGTTCGCAGAACTTGCTGCTGTAGCTGCGGCCGCATATAAATCAACACATTTCGGCAGGTAATCAGATTCATCTGAGTAAAACCCGCGTTTTTTGTCAGGTTATGGGGCGCAAAAATGATCATCTCCCGGATCTTCCGGTCAATATGAAATGAGCCATTACGAAAATCAAAATACCGCGAGAGAAATTCTGCCGGCACATCCTTGGCAATACTTTCAGGAAAAGCCCCTTCCGCAGCCTTGGCAATAGATTCGTTATCAATATCTGTCGCAAAAATCTTGACCGATAGCTGCTTATGCAAACGAGTCATCAAATGGTCAATTAAAATCGCCAAAGAATAGGCCTCTTCACCTGTGGCGCAGGCTGCAATCCAAACCCTTAATTGCTCACCATCTTTGAGATCATGGATAATTTTTGGTAAGGTTTCCCGCTCCAGAATTGTCCAAGCTGGCTTATCTCGGAAAAAACGGGTCACACCAATCAGCAGATCATCTTTTAGCAGCGCTTGTTCTTCCCGAGAAACAGCTAAAAAATTGATATAGTCCTGCAAATCATCATGGCCCGCGAGGGAAGCACGACGATAAATACGACGAGATAATGTAGTGATTTTGTAGTAGGAAAAATCTAATTTTTCTGATTCTTGTAGCAGCGCAATAATGCGTTTCATCTGCTCTGCATTCAGGTTGCCATCAGTTAAATGTGCCCGAATGACATCGGTTTTACCTAGGGCGACACAATCATAAATCACCTGAGCTAATTGCGGCGGTGACAACACTTTATCCACTAAACCAGTGGCGATCGCACTTTGGGGCATGCCATCAAACTCAGCTGAAAATGGCGACTGCACTAAACTCAGTCCCCCTTGATTATTGATGCTCTCCAAACCCTTACTACCGTCACTGCCCGTGCCCGAAAGGACAACACCGATCGCCTTATCTCCACAATCTTCGGCAAGGGAATGGAAAAAGACATTAATCGGAAAATTAGGGTGAGAGCGAGGATTAGACTCCTGCTCCAATAAATACAGATGGCGATCGCGCACCGTTAAATTATTACGTGGCGGAATCAAATACACATGATTCGGCTCTAGAGCCATACCATTTTCCACCCGATGCACGACCATAGGCGTTCGCCGCTCTAATAGCTCTTTCATCAAGCTTTTAAAATCTGGAGACAAATGTTGCACCACGACAAACGCGGCACCACTATCACCAGGCATATTTTCAAAAAACTCTTCTAATGCCCTCAGCCCCCCTGCAGAAGCCCCCACACCAACCACATAAAAATTTCTCTTAGACTTATTTAGGGCTTCAGTTGATGACATAACTGTAGGAATACAATTTGAAATTTAGATACTTTGCAGGATGCAAATTTACGGCTTACAACCGTTTGGAAATCCAGCTTTACAAGCTAGCGAATCTTACGATGCAATCGGCAACTATTAATGTCAATCAGAAGACAAAAAAGTCTAACGTTAACAACCGAAGTCTTAATGATCAAAGTAGACAAGCAAAACAAGAAAATCATTCACGACAAATCAGCATCGTCGCAGAGTATTTGCTTCTTCAAGCAGTTAAGTTGCCAAGAATTATTCAGAAAAACAGCATCTCCCTTGAACACTCAGTAATGCAAATAAATTCGTTGTTCCTACATTTTGCGTTGTGACAATCGAGGATTACTTCTAAAGCTTTTGATTTGCCGATATTTTGAGAAAGACTTAAATAGTGTTGTTCGTAAGAAAAAACTCGTACACGCTAGTACAAATTTCATACTGTTAACAACCTAATTACTACCTAAATTAGAAGGTTTCATATCTGATAATTGTTGAGCATAGTAATTGAAATCCCCAGCTATATCAATACGCTAAATCGCTTAGATTTTGCAAGGGAATAAAATTTTCAACTTTTGTGGACAATATTTTTTTGAGAGTACGTACGTAAAAATACGGCAACCGACATAACGATTGATAACGGGTATTTTAGAGACTTTAGGCTTTCTAAAAAATCTTATTTGCCACAGCAAAATTGAATGATTACTTCTCAGGCAGACAGTCAAATTTTCCATTGCTGTAAAAGCTAAATGTTTCCAATCTACTCGCCTTTTAATTTATGAAAACTCACAAATCCGTTAATGTTTTCCAGAACGAGAATCTAACCATTGCTGCAAAATAATTTTGGCGGCTAACTGATCTATTAAGCCTTTTTGGCGACGGTCATATTTTTTCTGAGCCTTTAGCTGTTCTTCAGCAGCGACAGAAGTGAGTCGCTCATCGACATATTCAACGGGCAAATCAAATTGTTTTTGTAGCTTGCGGACAAATTTCTGAGTTGCTTTTGCTTGTTTACCTAATGTGCCATCCATTTGGTAGGGCAACCCAACCACAAACGTTTCAATTTTTCGTGCTGCAACAAGTTGGGCGATCGCCTCAAAATCTTGCTCAAGAGTCGTACGGTGAATAGTAGTTAATTCTGTGGCAAGCAACCCCAAACCATCGCATCCGGCAACACCGATGCGTTTCCGACCAACATCTAAACCAAGGGCGGCGATCGCCATTTAGTTTTCGGGGAGAAACTTTTGTTCCGGTCGTTCGGTTGGTAACTTCAAAGTGGGGTGATTTCTAAACCAGTTAATACGGCTAGGAATTGGGGGATTGATGGGTTGGAGTCCCTGCAAGACGCCTGATAGTTGCCATGCCTCTTGGGGCTTTGTTTCACGAACTTTATGCCAAACAGAGCGAGACATCAGTAAAGTATGTTCGATTTGCGTCGCGCCGACAGTCTCCAGAAACTCTTCCCGTTCCGGCTGATAGTCAGTCGAAGTTATATACAGTGGCTGCTCTGGTCGGATTTGCGCCACTTGAGACATTTTGATCATTAGCTCTGGATAGAGCCATGTGTAGGCTGGGTGCACCGTTAAACGACCTTGGTGGGGGTGCTCATCTTGGCGGGCAAGCTGCACGGCAAAATAACCGATCGCCGCTTTTCGCTGGGGTTCAAAAACATAGCCCTCAACAACATCAACTTGCTGTGACCAATTCTGGACACGACATACTAAATTATCGACAGGATTTGTTTTGAAATCTTGGATATGACGGTCAAAAACTTGACGCAACATCGGTGGCATTGACGCAGTATCAAGCTGATACAACAACCGTGCATCGGCATTACCCACGGGCATCAAGTTGGGAATAGCGGGTTCTTGGAGCGCCAACTCACTCAACGTTTCGGGGGCGATCGCCCAATAGGTTAATTTCGCGAGGGGCTGAAAACCATTTTGCCGATACAAACTCAAAGTTTGCTTAGCATTGACATTTACTTCTAGGAGCCAATTGCGAGCTTCGACGACATGGTCAAAACAGTATCGCAGCAACGTTGAACCGGGTTGCCGGGCGCTGCCATGATATTCGAGCTTTGGAAAGGTCGAGTCAACGACGATTTGATCAACACGCCATGTACTTTGGGAGGAATTAAACGGCGAAATTTTAACGAAGGCAACCAGCTCGCCATTCACTTCTAAAACATAACCGTGAAAACTGTACTGGCTGGGATTAGGGAAAATATCAAAGAGCTTTACCAGACCATAGTAATTTTTTGTATTCTCAATATGCTCTTCCAGACATGTTTCTAGGGGCGACGCCACCTCTACAGCTTCCTGCTGCACCAATTTGGCGATCGCCGATAAATCGCGATATTGAACTTGACGGATAGATACTTTCGCTTGCTTTGTCATGCCCACGCTAAAAAATGGAAGTTTGCTGGTCAATAAAGTCTGTATTTGGTTCTATCTTAACGATTTTCGCTACGGGACGACGTTAGTCCGTTAAAAAATGAAGAATCTAAGTCTCTTACTCCCAAAGGCGATCGCCAATTTTCTCCGGGTCAATTCCCCCTTAACTGTCGAGAAATATTCTGGAGAGTTTCAAGAGAGTAATGCTAGGCGTGAGTAGCAAAGTGAATCAAT
>CAZXBK010000032.1:0-21687 GCA_964638765.1 uncultured Synechococcus sp.
CATTGATTCACTTTGCTACTCACGCCTAGCATTACTCTCTTGAAACTCTCCGATAGTTTACCCTTTTGACGCAGAAGCCGAAGTCACTGCCGCTGAAAAAATGTTACGACGTTGCGAAGGAGAGCAATCTCAGTTTGGTTGGCTATCTCTAGGTCTTCTTATTGCAATCATCGGCGGCACAATCTGGTGGATGACTCCGCAGATGATCGGTGGTTGTGGCGGCAGGGCAAAAGAGATGGAAGGTCGCACCTACGTTGGAGCAATGATACGTGGTCAGCAAGCATTTTTCTTGGACAATAATCGCTTTTCCGACGACTTGACGGCTTTGGGGTTGGGCTTAGATCAAGAGACTGAAAACTACAGCTACCACATAGAAAACCACGGCGATCGCGCGTTTAATTTTGGTGAGGCAAAAGAAGAAAACGGCGTAGAAAGTCATTATATTAGTGCTGTATTTCAGCTAGATACAACCACCACAGTTCTAGAAACAGGTGAAGAAATCCCTGAGTTTGCCACCATTATCTGCACGGTAGATATTGATAGAAACAGTGAAAATATTCTCCTGACTAATCTCTTGCCTAGCTTAGAAAATGGCATTCCTACTTGCCATCCAGATACTGTTCTCATGGGGCGATCGCCAGAACCTCAAACATCAACTATTTCCGAAGGCTTGAACTGAGATGAACCATATTTTCTTGGCGATCGCCTCGTTTTTGGGATTAGGTTTAGTTTTTAGTTTTCTGGAATATAAAATTCCACTCCACCGAAAAAAGATTAATCGTTTTCAATGGCAACTTGATTCTGTGTATTACTTCACAGGTTACTTTTTCAATAAATTTGGGATTTGGCTGTGTGTAGGTATTGCCGCATTTATCCAGCATCAAACTGCTTTAACCTACAGCCTTTATGGCCTGTCTCAACAACCGATTATTCTCCAGCTTGTAGAAATACTTGTTCTGTCTGAGCTGGGCTACTATTTCGCTCATCGACTGCTTCATCAAGTACCTTTCTTGTGGCAGTTTCATGCCATCCACCACAGCGCTGAAACGATGGATTGGCTAACCACGACTAGAGTGCATCCAGCTGATCAACTCTTTACAAAATTCTTTCAGCTTGTGCCATTACTTTGTCTGAATTTTTCACCTGAAGCAACGGGGATTTACTTTGTCTGGTCGTCGGCGATCGCCTTTTTCATTCATGCCAACTTAAATCTAAAATTCCCAATTCTGCGACGCATTATTGTGACCCCGGAAACCCATCATTGGCATCACGATAAAGACAAAAGAGCACACCATACAAATTTCGCGGCTCAGTTAATTTTCGTTGATTTGTTATTCGGTACTTACTATTGCCCTCAGAAACCTCACCAAGACAATTACGGTATCACAGCAAAACTTCCAAATACTTACCTAAAACAGATTATTTACCCTTTTAGAAAATTGCGGAGGCTTAGATGCTCAGTAAAAAATTCTTTATGATTGCAGGAGCAAGTCTAGGTTTGGCGATCGCCGTTAGTGGTGGCGTTGTGGGAATCGTTTATGCCAAAACGGGTTTATCGATGCCGTATTACGTGAGAAGCCTACAAACCAACCGAGTTTCAGTTGCCGAGCTTAGGGAAATTCCACCTGAAGAAAAACTAATTATTGATGTTCGAACACCAGAAGAACATTCAATTAACAATATTCCTAATAGCGTTTTAATTCCAATTCAAGATCTCGAAGCAGGCTTTGGCGTTAAACAACTCCAACGAGAAATACAGGCTTTCCAAACAAAGCATGGGCGATCGCCACAAATCATTTTCTATTGTCAAACAGGACCAAGATCGATTCGAGCTTTTGAAACTCTCAAGACTCAGATTGACGAAGAATTACTTGTGTTGACAGGGGGAATGTCGGCGTGGGATCTGCAAAGTTAAAATTCCAAGCCGAGAAATGTTGCGATTTGTTAAGCTAAGACCTGTGTACCGTTCAATGGCTGGCTATGGTTGCAAACGTCGTCTCAATCGCCCCGGAAGTTTCCGCTGAAAAATTTGATTGGTTAGAAGCTTGGTATCCCGTTCATTTTGAGCAGGATCTCAGCAAGACGGAGCCGACTCGTTTTGTCTTACTTGAAAAGCCATTGGTCATTTGGTGGCAGGCTGAAAAGCAGCAATGGAACGTTTTTGCTGATGTTTGTCCCCACCGTTTAGCGCCATTGTCCGAAGGGCGGATTGTCGATGGTTGCCTCGAATGTCCCTACCACGGTTGGCAATTTTCCGAGTCCGGTGCCTGCGAAAAAATTCCCTTCGACAAAGAAAACGGCACAGCTAACGAAAGTGCTCGCGCTAATGTCACTAGCTATCCCTGCCGCGTTGAACAAGGTTTATTGTTTGTGTATCCCGGCAAGCTTGAAAATGCCGAGGCGCAACCAGTCCCAACAATTCCAGCTCTCGATCAATATCCCGGTGAATGGGTGATGGCGGATGTGTTTCGGGACATTCCCTATGACGCAACGACGCTGCTCGAAAATGTTTTAGACACCAGTCATGTCGCCTTTACGCACCATCCTCGCGTCGGTAATCGCGCTAATGCTAAAGAGTTTGAACTAGAAGTTTCTGATGTGGAGAAAACAGGCTTTACCGGAATTTGGGAAGAAGGCCCTCGCAAAGGTAAATTAGGCGCTCAGAAAACGACTTTTGTTGCGCCGTCCGCTATGTGGCATGACATTGAGGATAGTCCCTTTGGTCAAGTGATGACCTGTGTTTACGCAATCCCCACAGAGAAAGGAAAATGCCGGGCGATCGTGCGGTTACCGTTTCGCTTTAAGTCACCCATTCCTCGGCTAATTTTCAAGTACACGCCGCGCTGGTGGTCTCACATTAATCAGATGGGGATTCTCGAAGATGACCAAATTTTCCTCCACCTCCAAGAGCGAGAATTAGAAAAATCCAATAAAAATTACGCGCAAACTTGTTATTTGCCAACTGGTTCAGATTTGTTTGTGTTGGCCTACCGGAAATGGGTAGAGAGTTTTGGAGAGCCATTCGCCGACCAGACTTTTGCCCCTGCGGAAGTGAGCCAAGAAAAGTTGATGGAGCGCTACAACTCTCATACGAAAAATTGTGCGAGTTGCAGGGGCGCTTTAGCTAATATCAAAAAAATTCGTAAGGCCTTAGTTGCTCTGGGCTTCCTTGGATGGTTAGCTTTACCTTTCGGCGGGACATTAGGATTGTCAACAACCGTGATGGGGGCGATCGCCGTGGTTATTGCTCTGAGTGGCTTGGCCTGGTGGAAATTGGGTCAGTATGAGCGCAAATTTTATGACGGCGAATATCCACCAACTCGCAACTACAAAAAATAGTTGAAGGGCAATAGTTGAATTTTTGCGGCGATGACTGTGCAGGTTCAAGACAAAGGCTTATATGATCGGAGGTCGAAGTCTTCAAT
Organism: uncultured Synechococcus sp.; assembly: GCA_964638765.1. Classification (GTDB taxonomy): domain Bacteria; phylum Cyanobacteriota; class Cyanobacteriia; order Cyanobacteriales; family MRBY01; genus MRBY01. The sequence continues at coordinate 3,426 of CAZXBK010000032.1, forward strand.
ATATCTATGAGCAGCCGTCGCCAATTTTTGATCTCCACAGGCACTATTGCCCTCGCTTCGACGTTGGGCGGTTGCGGTGCGGCGCAAAATTCTCGTCTCCAAATGAGAATACTAGAGGGCAGCATTTCTCCTCAGGTTTTAAAGGCATTTCGCAAGACTTATCCTGACCAGAAATCGATTAAATTTAAGCCAGTCGAGCAACTCGCGAAGCTCTTTACCGATCTCGAAGAAATTCAGACGACAACGCCAGAAAATTACAGCAAACGTTTTCCGTGGCAATCTGATACACCACCTACTCCACCAGACTTAGTAACCCTTGGAAATGGCTGGTTTAAAGAGGCGATCGCCGACGAACTGATTCAGCCCATAGATATCGAGCAGCTCGAAAATTGGCAGACCCTCGAAAATCCTTGGCGTTCCTTTATTGAAGACCCCCAAACCGGAGAAATCTGGGGCATCCCCTATCGTTGGGGCACAACGTTATTGCTCTATCGCAAGGACAAACTAAAAAAATTCGATTGGCAGCCCGAAGACTGGTCAGACCTTTGGCGGGAAGATCTCGCAGGTCAAATCTCATTGCTCAACCAGTCCAGAGAGGTTATTGGCTTTGTCCTCAAAAAATTGGGCTATTCCTACAATGAGCAAAATCCTGAGGCGATCGCCGAGCTAGAGGGTGAATTAGCCAGTCTCCACCAAAACGTGAAATTTTATAGCTCAAGCCATTATCTTCAGCCGCTGATTACAGGAGATACTTGGGTCGCCCAAGCTTGGTCACAGGATGCCTTGTCGCTGATGAAACGTTACCCAAATTTAGGGGCTGTTGTGCCAAAAACGGGGACGGCGCTCTGGTGCGATCTGTGGGTGCAACCGAAGAAGAGTGAACGTAAATTTGAGGAGCTTAAGCCTTGGTTAGAGTTTTGTGCGAACGAGCAGGCGATCAATCAATTTGCTCAGTCCACCTTTGCCGCCTCGCCGTTAATTTACCAAGCTGAAAATCTTGCGCCAAAGGTAACGGAAAATCCTCTGATTTTCTTAGATTCAGAGACCTATCAAAACAGCGAAATCATCGAAAAGCTACCCCCTAGCGCCGAATCGCAATATCAAAATCTCTGGCAACAAATGCGCCAAGCATAGCCATCGTTTTGCCGAAGCTACCCTTCTTCCGAGATAATGTCCGTGGAAAAATTGCTAAGGGAAATCATGGCAGAACAAAAAATTGGGATTGCAATTGTCGGTACTGGCTTCGGTCAAAAAATTCATATTCCCGGTTTTCAGCACCACCACCGCACTGAAGTGGTTGCTGTTTATCACCGAGATGCAACCAAAGCCCAAAGTGTTGCTGCCGCCCACAATATTCCCCACAGTGGCGATCGCCTCGAAGACGTTTTGAATAATACTGCGGTTGATGCTGTTGCGATTTCCACGCCGCCATTTTTGCACTACGACATGGCGAAACAGGTTTTAGAGGCTGGCAAACATCTCCTCATCGAAAAGCCCATCACTCTCGATGCCGCTGAAGCGAAGGAGCTTTATCAAATTGCAGCGGCGAAAAATTTGGTGGTTACGCCCGATTTTGAATTTCGGTTTGTTCCGGCTTGGCAGATGCTCGCGGAATATTTGCAAAATGATTTTGTCGGCAAAAAACGGTTAATCACCATTAATTGGATTGTGACCAGTCGCGCCAATCCTGATCGAGCTTGGAATTGGTACGCCCAAGAATCAAAAGGTGGCGGCGCACTCGGAGCGGTGGGTTCCCATGCTTTTGATTACATTAATTGGTTATTTGGTGGCATAAAAAGTATTTCTGGTCATCTCAGTTGTGCCATTCCCGAACGGCCTGATCCCCTCGAAAATAACAAACTCAAACCCGTCGATGCGGATGATACTTGCATGATTATGCTCGAACTCGCCGACGGAACCCCCTGCCAACTCAACATCAGCTCGGTGACTTATCACGGTCGTGGCCATTGGGTGGAAGTCTATGGCGAAAAGGGTTCTTTGGTTCTCGGCAGTAGCAATCTCAAAGATTATGTCCATGGCTTTACGCTCAAGGCTGCCAAAGCTGGGGAAGACCTCAAAGAGGTGGCGATCGCCGACAAATATCAATTTCCCAAAACCTTTGATGATGGTCGACTAGCTCCTTTTATCCGAGTAGTGGATCATTTCGCCAAGTGCATTGATGAAAATGCGGCGATCGCCCCCACGATGCGGGAAGGGGTTTATTCCCAAATCTTGATGGATCTGACCCACAAATCTAATGCAGAAAGACGGTGGTTAGATGTGCCAAATCTCGATCAATTTCTAGGTTAAGCACTGACTCGATTGCAACTGGCGCCACCATAAACCCGTTGGAGACTGGATTTGGTGAGGGCAGGGACAATGCGATCGCAGGCCATTCTCGCGCCAGAAATATTGCGGGCGGTAGGGCCAACCTGTAGGGCGGCTAATCCTCCCATCAAAAACAGGTCACAGCCTTGCCAACGCAAATGTTTATCGAGAATGGGAAAGCCTTGAATGCTGGGCTGGGGATGCTGTTCACGCACTTTATTTAGGAGCGGTTCAGCATCTAGATGGAAACGGCTACCCGTCGCTAACCACAGGCGATCGCCCTCAATAATTTCGCCGTTATCGCAATGGAGTTGCCAATAATCTCCCTGCCATTGCGCTTTTTGGATCTGGCAATTGGGTTTTAGATCAATAGAGCCTTTGCGTTCAGCTTGTCGCAGTTGTCGCATCACCATCGGCGTTAGGGAACCACCATCCCGCGCACCGAGAGCCATATCCAAACGTTTAGCCCAATCCGGTTCCGCATGGAAACCCTTGAGATATTTTGGCCCCATCCAACCGGCATCGGCATCAAATAGTTTTTCTTGGAAATCGCGCCGGGCAATCATTGTGACCTGACCACGACGGGCGATCGCCCCCAACGCAAGATGACCAGTAGATAAACCACCGCCCACCACAATAATTCTTTCGCCAGCCAGATTTAAACTGCGCAAATCCACTTTGTCGCTGTGGCAAAGACGATCTTCTGGATAATTGTCTTTAATAGTGTCCAGCCATTCAGGCAGTTGACGCTGGGTTCGATTCGTCGCCAGGACAACCCGCCGCGCTTCCCATTGCTGACCATTATCGAGAGCGAGTTTGAATTTCCGCTGAATCCCAGTGGGAGGCTCCAAATCGGTTACCGCCGCTGGCACAATATGTTCTGCCACCTTAAACTCGGCGATCGCCTTCCGACAAAAATCTGCAAACAGTTTTGTACCGGGCAAATCGTAGGGTGGATGTAATTCTGAGGCCCGCTGCTCTGAAAATCGTCGTAGCGCAAAAGGGTCGGGGTGTGGATGATGAACCGCAGGCGATCGCAGATGGGGTATATCCTGGGCAGCAAACCGATGATGCCAACGCGCCATCCATTGACCACTGGGATCAAAAACCGCGATTCGTTTACGCAACTTAGGACGCTTTTTAAGGAGATGCAGCACCAACGTCAAACTCTGTACTCCAGCACCAACCACCGCAATATCGCATTGTTGTGGGGCTTCCTTATTGCTTGCTAAAACGAAAGACATCATCAAGTTTTTCCAAATAAGAATGATAATCATTATCATAATAGCAGTGGTGATGTATCATCCATTCACGGATCAGCAAATCAGCTGACAAAAGTTGAGAGCACAATGATTGATTGGACTAAAACAAAAATTTTGGCGATCGCCGGATTAGCGGGAGCCGGAAAAACCCAATGGTTGCGGGAGCAATTAAAAGAGCAAGACGCTAATGTGGCCTATTTCGCGCCCCAAACGGATAACTGTCCAGTGGATCGTTATTGCCTGGGCATAGAGTTTCCCAACTGGCAATTTATCGCTGAAGGAGAAGAATTAAAACTCATCGAAGCGGGACAAAAAGGGGCGATCGCCGTGATCGAATTAGGCTTTTACGTTGCCCCAGAATCCGGCGAACAATTACTAACCCTACTGCAATCGGAAGGCTTTTCCTGTCAACGCATCGCCTTTGTGTCCGACCAGATGGCCAATTCTCCCTGGCACGCTTGGGCTAACGAAGTAGTTGAAGTCGATATGCCTTTACCTTCCCGCAATCTTGAAGTGTGGCGATCGCCTATGGGCGGCCAAGTCTTTGACCCAGAAAGCCTCAATATTTTTTGGGAAGAGCTAACCCAAGGAGCCTACGGTGATATCCAGCGGGCAAAAGGTGTCGTCGAAATCGTTGATGGCCGTGCTTTTTATCTGGACTACGTTTCCCACTCACCCGAAACCCTTTACAAAGATCTGAAGATTGAACCTTGGCTAAATGGCAGACCAGAGCGTTTTAGTGGCCTCGAAGTAGTTGGCTCAAAACTCGATGGCAAACAAATCGCAGATACCATCGTCGACTGTTGTCTAGACAATGAATTGCTAGATTACTACCAAGCACAAATTCGCCAGCAAATGCAGCAGCAGCAAAGCCAAGGCGCTCCTGTTTATTAAAAATCCTTCCTTGGGGAAGGTGCCGAAGGCGGAAGGGGTTCCAATAGTCTCAGGCACATCCCGTTAACCTCTTTAGGCAAAGCTCAAAAATCTTTTACCGAAACTAACTGACCCAAAACCATGAAACTCGCAGTTTTATCCTGTATCCACGGGAATTACGAAGCCCTCACCACAGTCCTCAACGATGTGGAAGACCAAAAAGTAGATGAAATTTACTGCCTCGGCGATTTAGTCGGCTATGGCCCCTATCCCAATGAAGTGGTGGCCTTAGTGCGATCGCTAGATATCCCCACAGTCCAAGGCTGCTGGGATGAAGATATTGTCGATGGCCTTAATGCCTGTGACTGTAGTTATCCTTCCCTATTAGCTGAAAAACGGGGCAAAGCCGCCCATGTATGGACAGATGAAGCGATTCATCCAGAAATTCGGGAATATCTAGCCAAATTACCGTTAGTCCTCAAAAAAGATAATTTAGCCTTTACCCACGGTAGTCCCCAAAGTCAACATGAATATCTCCTGCCAGAATTAGATGGTTTCCTCGCCTTAGAGCGGGTTTTAAGTACCGAAGCCGATGTGCTGTTTTGTGGCCATACCCATGTGCCCTACGTGCGAACTTTAGATGAAGGCTCTTTAAAATTCTCTGTGCAAACTGACGCTAAGGCGATCGCCTCTGAACAAGAGTTCACGACTGGCATTAAACGAATTGTGAATGCGGGATCAGTGGGAGAACCGCGCCATGGTCGTCCCAATGCCACCTATGTCATTTACGACACTAATACGGAGCAAGTGACTTTCCAAGAAGTGGAATATGACTATAAGAAAACCTGTGCTGCAATTATCGATAAAGGCTTACCGAAGATTTTTGCGTGGCGATTAGCCAATGGCATGGAATTTGCCGAACGCGCAGATGATCCAACCCATCTATGTGAGCGGGGAGTGTAATCATGCATTGGGCAATTTTAAGCGGTATCGAAGGCAACCTCGAAGCCTATGAAGCGGTTTTGCAGGATGTCCATAAACAGTCGCCAGCCATCACCGATTTATTTATCTTGGGTAATCTCATTGACGGCACACCCGAGGGAAATGCCGTTGTTGATCGCATCCGAAATCCCAAACACGGTGAGTTGATCCCCCAAGTCTGCAAAGGGGCGTGGGAAGAGCAATGTCTGATTATCCGAGGACTAGCAGCGGAACCCGAAGACAACCCATTTGTTAAGGAAAAAGGCGGCGATATCCTCAAACAGCTTTGGGATAATGTGCCGCGAGAAACGGTGCAATGGTTTAGTCAACTGCATTTTGGCTTTGCGGAGCTAGATTGCCTATTGGTGCATGGCAGTAGTTTGAATGTCTTTGAAACTCTGACGCCAGATCTATCGCCATTAATTTTGCTAGATCGATTAGCGCGCACCCAAAGTAACCGCCTCTTTTGTGGGCGCTCTGGCCAAGTCTTCAAATATCAGGTTGCTGAGGCAAAGTTAGCGGCTACGGTCACTACCCTCGATTCTGTCCAAGAAGAGCAAAGTTATGATGTGGGCGATCGCCTCATTGTTGGCGTAGGTAATGTCGGCAAACAACCCAAAGAAGCAACTTACACTCTCTACAACCCTGAGACCGATAAACTCGTCTTTCGGACGGTACGCTATGGCAAAAAAGCAGGTTTTGGTTAGTTGCAAACATTAAAAAAGAGCATTTCGTAGAATGCCCTTCGACGTTACTTGTGAATTGTCTTAACTAGAGGATTGAGGTTTTCTCTTCCTCTGAGCCTTGGCTGGTTTCTGCTCGCCAGTTTCCGGCGGCTTCGCTGGCGAAGGCTGTAGCTGTTGGCGACCGTTCCGAACAACGCCCAACATTTGTGATAACTGACCCTCTAAACCAGATAAAACTTGGTTGGCATAATCATCAGCGCCCTGCTGAATTTCATTTGATTCGGCGATCGCCAATTCCCGAATTTCCCGAATTTCTTCGTAGGCTTTACGGCGATTTTCTTCTACCTCAGCCGCAAGGGACTGACGCAAATTGAGACATTCCTGCTCTGCTTCTTGGCGCATTTGCTCGGCGTTCTGCTCCGCCTGACGCACTAAGGGCATTTCGTCTAAAAGTTGTGCGGCACGACGTTCAGCAGCGGACATGATTTCTTCCGCGTACTCTTCTGCTTCGACGATGATTTGCGCTTTTTGTTGCAAGACTTCCATTGCCGCTTCAATGACTTTCGGCAAGCTAGCACGGACTAAATCAAGTTGGTCGAGGAGTTTTTCTTCCTCCACCATCGTGATGCCTGTCAGGGGAATATGGGGGCTATCAAAAACTATTTCTTCTAACTGTGTGAGCTGCTGCTGCACATCGAGATCGACATCCTTGTACAGAGTCGAGGATTCTGCTGGAGTTACTGTGGTTTCGGTTGGTGTTGAACTCTGAAGCATTTGTAGAGATCGTTTGCGACGTTATCAGGGACAAGGTGATCGATAGAACCACCAAATTTAGCAACTTCTTTGACGACGCTACTACTAAGAAAACTATACTCGTTCGACGTCGCGAGGAATACTGTTTCGATGTTAGCCCAAAGCGTCTTATTTGTATGCGCCATTTGTAGCTCTTTTTCAAAGTCCGAGAGCACCCGCAATCCCCTTAATAAAACTCCAGCATTTCGCTGGCGGGCATATTCAACGGTGAGTCCCGTAAAACTTTCGACTTCGACATTGGGCAAATGTTGGGTGCAAGCTTTAATCTGGTCGACGCGCTTCTCAAGGCTGAAAAGGGGGGATTTGCTGGGGTTACAGAGCACTGCGACAATCACTTTTTCGAATAGGCGATCGCCCCGCTGGATGATATCGAGATGACCGAGGGTAATGGGATCAAAGCTACCGGGATAAATTGCGATCACAGGAAAAAAAGGAAAATTTCTGCCGCGCTTATTGTGGCATACCATTAGCAAAAGTATTCAGAAAACCATGCGGACATCAGCACATACAATGGTGGATGGTTTAAATCGAAGAGTCTCCCCCCATGAGTGATCATCAGCCACAAAAAATGTACGAAGGCAAGGCAAAAATCCTCTACAGTACCGCCGACCCCGATGTACTTCTGACTTATTTTAAAGACGACGCGACAGCGTTTAATGCCCAGAAAAAAGGAACTATCAGCGGCAAAGGCGAAGTGAACTGTACGATCGCCTCTGTACTGCTTAAATGGCTAGAAACGAAAGGCATTCCTACCCACTTCATTGACCAACCAAAGCCAGACGAAATGCTCGTCAAAGCGGTCACGATTTTGCCAGTGGAAGTAGTCGTCCGCAATATCGCCGCAGGTAGCCTCTGCAAGCAAACGGGTTTAGAGCAAGGAACCGTTCTACCGCAACCTTTAGTCGAATTTTTCCTCAAAGATGATGATCTCGGTGATCCTCTTCTGACCCGCGATCGCCTTGCCCTACTAAATATTGTGACGCCAGAGCAAGTGCAAGAACTAACGGATTATGCCCTGAAAATTAATGGGTTAATGCAGGAATTTCTCACAAGCTGTGACATTACCCTTGTGGATTTCAAAATCGAATTTGGAACGGATAAAAACGGCGTAATTCTGCTTGCTGACGAGATTAGCCCCGATACCTGCCGCCTCTGGGATAACACCATTACCGATGCCAATGCCCGGGTAATGGATAAAGATCGCTTCCGGAAAGATCTTGGGAACGTTGAAGATGCGTACCAGGCTGTACAGACTAGGGTGCTCAACCAAGCTAAAGCGCTCATGGCTTAAGGTAAGGTTGGCGATCGCCCGTGGTGGGTTCGGTGAAACTTATCGGTGAACTCCGCGTCTAACGACTCTGGTACAATCCAGCAGAATAGATTAACCTGTTGAAAAACTTTACCCAACTGTCACTAACTAGTGCAGTGCCCTTAAACTTTCGTTTGACTTGGTGTGTGGACGTGCAAAAAAAACAAACTCAAGACCGTTTTGATTCCCGAACCCTTGCACTGTGGGCAACCATTGCTGCCCTCGGCTCGATGTCACCAGCTCAAGCTGAGACCCGTCAAGTATCACCGGATGTGGTACTAAAAACCCTTTCGGATACGACAGAAGTAGCGGTTGAGGCTTCGCCATCATCAGCCAAGTCTGAAGTCGCATCTACAGCATCTGTTGATCTGACTACTCCGGAAAAGAAAGTTTCGCCTGCCCTAAGCAATGTGACCTTTGAAGTTGCCGCTGCAACGCCAGAGGCGAATGAGGCGATTGCCCCAGTCTCTAGGACAAATGAGGCTCTCGCAATCATTAACAGTGAAATAGAAGAAACAACATCTAAGGAACTGATTGCTGCCCTACTCACAGAACAACAAACTACTGAAGTAAGTGATGTGGCGATCGCCCCCCAAACCGATCTTGTCGAAAAAGAAAACCTCGTTTCCCAGCCAGCCGCAGAATTCGTTGAGGAAACAGACCTTGCTGTTACAGCGTTAGAAAATGTAGCAGAGCAAGAAGAAATCGTTAGTCTACCGTCGAATACACCGGAGCAACAAGAAGAACTTTTAATTGCCCAAGGTGCCCCCAGTGAAGCAAGGGTTTTAGTGGCAGAAATCGCCATCAATGGTGTCGGCGACAATGTCGATCTCGAACAAGCCGTTGTTCAGGCTATCGAAACCCAAGCGGGACGACCCACCACCGTTTCTCAAATTCGTGCGGACGTGAACCGCATTTACGCGACTGGACTATTTGCCAACGTCACAGCAACGCCGGAAGACACTCCCCTAGGCGTTAAGGTGACCTACGAAGTTGTCCCCAACCCTGTCCTCACTGATGTTCGTGTACAGGCGCTGCCCCTCGACGATAACCGTGGCATTACCCCCCCTGAAGTTGTTGATAATATTTTCGGCGATCGCTACGGCCAGATTATTGACCTCAATGATTTCCAAGAAGGTAGTGGCAAACTTGGTCAACTCGAAGCTTGGTACCAAAACAATGGCTACGATTTAGCAAAGGTTGTCGGTATTGATGAACCGAGTGCCGACGGCGTTGTCACCCTTGTTGTCGTTGAAGGTGTCATCGAAGATATTAAAGTCAACTTCATTAACGCTGATGGTGAAACAGTCGAAGGTAAAACTCGCGAATTTATTGTCACCCGCGAAGTTGAACTAAAACCCGGTGATGTCTTTAACCGTTCCACTGCCCAAAACGATCTTCAGCGCGTCTTTAACCTTGGTCTATTTGAAGACGTCCAGCTTGATTTCACCACGGGCGAAGAAGATCCCACCAAAGCAATTTTGAATCTGAATGTAATCGAAGCTAATACTGGCTCCATTGCCGCTGGTGGTGGTATTAGTTCAGCGAGTGGTTTCTTCGGTACAGTTAGTTATCAGCAGCAAAACCTCGGCGGTAATAATCATCGACTCGCAACCGAATTGCAGCTTGGTACAAGGGAAGCCTTATTCGATGTGTCTTTCACAGACCCTTGGATTGCCAATGACCCCTATCGCACTTCCTACACTGTTAATGCGTTCCGTCGCCGTTCGATTTCGCTAATTTTTGATGGTGGTGACAATGATGTTGACCTCCTAGAAAGTGGCGATCGCCCTAGAATTAACCGTTTGGGTGGCGGCGTCACCTTCAGTCGCCCCCTCAGCAAAAACGTTTTTGAACGCTCCGACTGGCGCGGCTCCCTCGGTTTCCAATATCAGCGTGTCACTATTACCGACAGCGATGGCGATAAAGAGTTTATCGATGAAGCAGGCAATCAACTGAGCTTCTCTGATAGCGGTAGTGACGATCTTTTCTCTCTCCGCTTTAATTTAGTCCGCGATAAACGTAATAATCCTGCAGCTCCTACCCAAGGTTCCATTACACGCATTGGCACAGACCAGACACTTCCCTTCGGTTCCGGCAGCATCCTCTTTAACCGGATTCGTGGTAGCCACAGCTTCTATGTTCCTTCACCCTTGAAATTACCCCTTGTCAGTAAGGACAAGCCCCATACTTTGGCTTTTAATATTCAGGGTGGTGCAATTATTGGTGATTTACCTCCCTACGAAGCCTTTTCTCTCGGTGGTAGTAACTCCGTTCGTGGTTTTGAAGAAGGTGATGTTGGTAGTGGCCGCCGCTATCTACAGGCTACAGCCGAGTATCGTTTCCCTGTATTCTCCGTCGTTGGTGGTGCTCTCTTTGTGGACTATGCCACAGACCTCGGTTCTGGCGAAGATGTCCCCGGCGATCCTGCGGGTACCCGTGGCAAGCCCGGCGATGGCTTCGGCTACGGTATTGGTGTTCGGGTTCAGTCCCCCCTCGGCAATATTCGCGTTGACTATGGTCTAAATGACGAAGGTGATAGCCGTATTCATTTTGGTATCGGTGAGCGCTTCTAGAACAAATATCTAGAATTTAATTCGTAAGTAATTCTGGGGGAGCATTCCCCCTTTTTTAATGATGGCAACGACTTTAAAAACGACAGTAGTTTGTTCTGGTGTCGGATTACATTCTGGTAAGGAAACAACCGTCAAACTCATGCCCTGCGATCGCCTAATTGGTCGTTATTTTGTTCGCACAGATCTTGCTGATCACCCAGAAATTGCTGGAGAGATAGACGCGGTCAGCCAAACTATGTTGTCAACGGAATTAGGCAATGGCGAAGCGACGGTGCGCACAACGGAGCATTTACTCGCTGCCCTAACGGGTTTAGGTATTGACCATGCCCGCATCGAAATTTCTGGGGCAGAATTACCTTTACTAGATGGCTCAGCAAAGGAATGGGCAACGGCGATCGCCGAGGCTGGTGTCCAAACATTAGAGGCTGATATCGAACCAGAACCTTCCAAATCGATTTCTGAACCTATTTGGATACGCGAAGGCGATATGTTTGTGGCAGCACTACCTTCAGAAGAATTGCGCTTTAGCTATGGTATCGACTTCCCTTACAAACCCATCGGTAATCAGTGGCATAGTTGGAATCCTAACGTTGAACCCTTTGCCACGGCGATCGCCCCGGCCCGTACCTTTGGCTTTGCTGATCAAATTGAGCAACTTCAAAAAGCTGGATTAATTCAAGGAGGAAGCCTAGACAATGCCCTTGTCTGTGACAATGAAAAATGGCTCAATCCCCCCCTCCGTTTTGATAACGAGCCTGCCCGTCATAAACTATTGGATTTAATTGGGGATCTAAGTCTTCTGGGGACTATTCCAACAGCCCACTATCTTGCCTACAAAGCTAGCCACAAGCTTCACACTCAGCTTGCTAGACATATTGCGGCTCTTAGTTAATGTCACAAAGTGACTAGCGCCAGCGTTCAATGCCCCTTTTTTTAGGTGTAATTTATTAACGTATTTCGCCTCAAACCCACAATAAAAAACCCGTCCGTACGGACAGGTTTCTCGGCGTAGTATGTAATTTAATTTAAATACTACTATATCGGCTAAAACTTAGTAGTTGCCGTTGTTTAGACGTTCCTGACCTTCGAGGAATACATCAGAAGGAGGTGTCACAGCAAAGCGATCCAGATTTGCTTCGAGTTTAGCGATTTGTCTTTCGCTCAAGCCAGGAATATCAAGTACATCCTCAACATTCTCATAGGGGCCATACTTAACGATAAGCTTGGCGAGGGTGGGATAAAAACCACGAATTTCACGGAACAATCTTACGTTGGCATTGTTCAGGTCGAGCTTCTGACCATACTCAGTTTCAAGAACTTTGTCAGCGGGGTTAACGCGCTCACCGAGTACTGCTGCTGAGACAAAACCACTGCTTAAATCAACAGCTTGAGCTTGGGGCTGAGCCGCAAAAAACACACAGCCGATCATGAGGACAAACCCCATTACTGCACTCACAATTCTAGTCATTACGATTGTCTTCTCCTAAGCTTTTGATGATTTGTTGTATGTATATTTCGGGTTCGGGTCTTTAGCCAAGTTTCGGCCACAGACATGGAAAATTCTGGCTTATTATTTCATTTTTTGTAGTTTGTTGTCATCTTTCCATTTTTTGATCCTGAGGAACAGTAACAAAACTTCATGATTATCGGGCTAAAGTTGAGACTTCTATCGTTTCCTTGCGGGAGATCGCGCTGTCCTACGTTCATTTGAAAGTTACGCCATAATATTTTTGTAGCCAAAATAACAAAAGGAGCATCAAACTTTTATGTCTCTTCGATTAGGTGACGAAGCGCCCAATTTTACGCAAGACTCCACAGAAGGCGAGATTAATTTTTACGATTGGGCAGGCGATAGCTGGGTTGTACTCTTCTCTCATCCGGCTGATTTTACCCCTGTATGCACCACTGAGCTTGGTGAAGTTGCTCGCTTAAAAGGTGAGTTTGCCAAGCGTAATGCCAAAGTGATTGCCCTCAGCGTCGATGACACAGAATCCCATAATGGCTGGGTTGGTGACATTACCGAGACCCAAGGCTGTGCCGTTAACTACCCAATTTTGTCTGATGCGGACAAGAAAGTGGCAACGCTCTACGACATGATTCACCCCAACGCGAATCCCAAGGTGACTGTTCGTACTGTGTTTGTGATTGACCCTCAAAAAAAGGTGCGACTCACGATTACTTACCCACCTGCTACTGGTCGCAATTTCCAAGAGATTTTGCGGGTTTTGGATTCTTTGCAATTGACTGATGATTACAGTGTTGCAACGCCTGTGAATTGGCAAGATGGTGAGGATGTTGTCGTTTCTCCGGCAATTTCTACAGAAGATGCGAAGGAAAAATTCCCCAAAGGTGTAAAGGAAATTAAGCCCTATCTCCGCATGACCCCTCAACCGAACAAGTAAGTTTTGAGATTTACGATGCGGTAATTTAATCCAAACTCAATATTGCTACGCTACGGCGATCGCCTTAACTATCTTTCTTTTGGGAATAGGGGCGATCGCCTTTTTTTTGTTGAAACGACAGCCTTTAAATGAGAAACGTCCGGGCAACGACAAAAAATTAAAGTTAGTCTAGGGAAGAGTTTTGATTAATGCCTGCGCATTGTGCCGATGACATCCAACCCCACGCCGTCCCGAACAAAGCCGACATTTACCCAGCTTTTTGCTCAAATCCGTAATTTACCGAAACCAACTCCCGAACATTCCAAGTTGCTCCGGGCATTGGTACAAACCCTCGTTATCGTCGGTATTATCGCCACGGATATTGCCTCTCAGTGGTCGTTGCGTTGGTTTAATTTGCCCGTCAGCATCTTTGCCGTGCCGCTAACGATTGTGGCGGGATTATGGAGTTGGAAAAGCCGAAAAGATTCAAATATTGGCGTCAAATTTCTCATTGCCATCGGGATGTTGGCGATGTTGCTCCTGTTTTTTCGGAATCTCTACGCCAACTTTAATGACACCCGTTTAGTCCTCGCAGAACTCCTCATTCAGCTCCAGATCCTCCACGGTTTCGACATGCCGCGCCGTAAGGATTTGGGCTACTCGATGGTAATTGGTCTAATTCTTATTGGTGTTGCGGGAACGGTTTCGCAGTCATTGGCGTTTGCGCCTTTTCTTCTACTATTTTTGGCGATCGCCCTGCCAGTTTTAGTGTTGGATTATCGCTCAAGGCTCGGGTTAGAAAGCTTAGAACAGCTCATTTGGAAGCGTCGCAGTAGCCAAAGGAGCATCCGCAAAAATCTTTTGCAGTACTCTCCCCTATCTCCCAAACGATTAGGCGCAATTTTGGGCATCGTTTTAGTCTTGGGGATGGGGATCTTTACGATTATGCCCCGTTTTCCCGGTTATCAGCTCAGCACTTTGCCTGTGAGTTTGCCCAGTGACGCTCCAGCCAATCAAAGGTTTAACAACACAAATCGCAGTCTGGCTAATCCCGGTTATGAAAGTCGAGATAACGACAGTGGCGGTACTGGCGGCGCAACTTTCAGCGATGGTAATGCTGGTGGCGGCGACGGTGAAGGTGACGGTTTACAAGGAGTAGGAGATGGCAGTCCTGTCGAAGGTAAGGGTGAGCTAAATAAAACGGAATATTACGGCTTTAACGACAAGATTAACCAAAATCTCCGGGGTGAGATGGATAAAGTTCTGGTCATGCGGGTACGCTCCCAAGCGCCGGGCTATTGGCGCGTAATGGCCTTTGATCACTACACCGGACAGGGTTGGGAAGTGACTGATGCGGGAGATTTGAGCCTAACGGAGCGATCTCGGTGGGGAGGACGTTTTTTCCTCTCGCCTCTGTTGCCGCCAACTCTTCGCACAAAAAAAATTATTCAAAGTTACTCGGCGGTCAAGTCTTTGCCAAATATTGTCCCGGCGATGACCTACCCTTCAGAATTGTATTTTCCAACCCAAGAGATTGGCCGCGATCGCCTCGGTAATTTACGGTCTCCGTTGGGTTTGTTAGAAGGCTTAACCTATACCGTTGTTTCAGAAGTACCCTATCGTGATCGCGCGCGACTGGCAGAGTCGGGTTCAGAATACCCTGATCGCATCACCGAAAAATATTTACAGGTGCCACCGGAAATCGAAGAAAAAGTTCGAGAAGTGGCCGAAGATATTTTGTCCCGCTCCAACAGCGAAATTACCATTCCCTATGAAAAAGCCCTTTATCTTGCCCAGGGTCTGAAACAGCGCTTTCCAACGGCGCAGGAAGTGCCATTTTTTGAAGAGGGGGAAGATTTAGTCGAGTCATTTCTCTTCAAATATCAAGGCGGTTACGCCGACCATTACGCGACTGTGCTGACCATTATGTTGCGCTCGATTGGCATTCCTGCGCGATTTGCGACGGGTTTTGGTGAGGGAGAGTTTAATCCTTTTACAGGCTATTATCTCGTCCACAATACCGATGCCCACGCAGTCACCGAAGCCTACTTTCCCGGTCAGGGTTGGTTCTCTTTTGATCCATTACCCGGCCATGAAATTGTGCCAACATCTTTTGAAGATGCGGGAGCCTTTAACGTCGTGACATGGTTTTGGGAATGGGTTGCGAGCTGGTTACCCCCACCAATCGTCGGCTTTTTTGAAGGACTGTGGAAGACCAGCCTTGAGATTATTGGCTATGTGATTATTCGTGTTTGGCGCTTTGTCTCTGGCAGTATTGTCGGCACAGTTGTCGGGGCGATCGCCGCATCATTTGTGGGGATGGGTATTTGGTTCTCGATTAAACAAATTCGTGGTTGGCTCAGTCGCCGTAAATTTGCTCGTTTGCCCCAGATGGAACAGCTCTATCAACAGATGTTGGCGCAGCTTAAATTGAAAGGTTACGGCAAAAAAGCGAGTCAAACCCCATCAGAATTTGTCCAGAAGCTGGAAAATCATTACCAGCCTGAAGCTGTCGGCATCATCAGCGAGATTACGGATGCCTATCTACGATGGCGTTATGGCGGTCAGTCTGCCAACACCGAATACTTGCAAACTCAGCTTAATCTGCTGCAAAAACATCTAAAACGTCTGAAAGCCTGATGCTGCATAGGTTTGACTTGGTACGGAGAGAGGGGGATTCGAACCCCCGTTAGGTTTGACCCTAAAACAGTTTTCGAGACTGCCGCATTCAACCGCTCTGCCACCTCTCCAAGCTTCAACCATTCTATGAACAAAATAGTGAACTTGGCTAGTCCAGAAATAAAAAAGGGCTTCTTGAGTCAACTGACAAGGGCGTTTCGGGAAACGCCCCTACCTACCCAATCACGAATATTAGGCGTGACGTTAAAATCTCTAATTCAAAAAAATTGGGGCGATCGCCAACTTTCCAAACATGACCCCAAAATCTTTGTAGGGGCGTCATCGAGATGCGCCCCCGATTAATCATCGGAATTCCTTTTCCCCAAATCTTCTCAATTACTTTTACTAATCCTGAGACAAAGACTTTTTCATCAAAATTGAATGGGGTTGAAAATCTCGTTTTTGATACAAAGCTTGAGCCGCTTCATTAGCAGTAAAAACCTGTAAAGTAATTTGCCGATCGCCGCGAGATTTAGCGTAATCTTCAGCAGTTTGCATCAAAGCGGAACCGATGCCCTGACGACGATATTCCGGCAAAACGTAAATCAAAAAAATGTGGCTGTGGCGATCGCCTGTAATTTGATCAATGCTATTGCCGAGCCAAAGACAACCAACGTTAACTCCGGCAGTATTTTTTACCCACCATAAGGGCGTATCAGCGGTGTAATAACTCCGCAATGTATTTTGTAGATGCTCAAAACCCGTTTCCGGGTAAAACTCGCGATAACTACGATGCAAAAACTTGAGGAGTAAAGCCCGATCCGTTGTGCTTCCTCGATCTAAACTAAACCCCTCTGGCAACATGAATTGTGTTTCCTAAATTTGCTTTCTAGCCTAAAAAGCCAATGGGCGCAGGCGCCATCATATCCATCGGCAGAAAAATTCTCGCACTGACAATACCTAAAGCAAGTAGGAAAACAAGCAAAATCAGGAAGGGCAAAATCTGCTGACGAAATAAGTCCATAGTCAATATGAGAATACGCAAAAATAATTTATGACAGTGTAACCTCTCTTCTTGTCATAATGTAATCTTGTGAATCTTTCCCATTAGTGCACAATGACCCCACTGCTTACTTATCATCAAGAGCAAGGCGCAATCCTCAATGAGGCCAGCAGCGCAGTCATGAGCTTCGGTACAGATGCTCAAATTAGTGAGGCATTAGCAACAGGCTGTGTGGTCGGCGATCGCAGTCATTGGGGTCTATTGAAGTTTACGGGCGACGATCGCCAGAGATATCTCCACAACCAAAGTACGAACCAAATTCAGCAACTCCAACCCGGCCAAAGTTGCGACACCGTTTTAGTCAACTCCACTGCCCGTACTATCGACCTTGCCACCGTACATATTTTTCAAGACGAATTGTGGCTCGCCGTTTCACCCAGCAAGACCGAGTTTTTGATGGAGTGGTTTGACCGTTTTCTTTTCCCAATGGATAAAGTCGAAATCTCCAATATCACTGGGCAGTTTAATGTGCTCACTTTGTATGGCGCTGAAGCAAAAAATATTTTGTCTAAACTTACCGAAACACCATTGCAGACATTTCCAGAAAAAGGACATCAGGCGATCGCCATTAATGATGTGGAAGTCGTTTGTGCAACGGGCACAGATCTTGGTTTTGACGGCTTTACTTTGTTTATTCCGACTGAAAATGCCGTCGATATTTGGCAAAAAATCACTGAGCTTGGCGCTATCCCGATGGGCGAAACCGCTTGGGAAAAACAGCGTATTCACCAAGGACGGCCAGCACCTGACCAAGAACTTACCGACGATTACAATCCCCTTGAAGCAGGACTTTGGCATTGTGTGTCCTTCGATAAAGGCTGTTATATCGGCCAAGAAACCATCGCCCGACTTAATACCTACAAAGGCGTAAAACAAAGATTACTTGGACTAAAACTCTCTGAAGTTGTTGCTCCCGGCACAAAGTTAACCATTGACGGCGATCGCGCTGGAGTTGTCACGAGTGTTGATCCAGACGAAAAATTTGCTCTCGGCTACGTCCGCACTAAGAGCGGTGATGTCGGTTCTACTGTCACAGCAGAAGGTGATATCACTGCCGAAGTTGTGGCGCTGCCCTACATCAGCCACGAATATCCAGAACTCTAAATTGCGCTCTTCGCCATGACCCCAAACGATGCCAACCCAGAGCTAACATCGACTCCTCCGTCACAGGCGATCGCCCCCTATGCCCAAGAATTAAAACAACTACGCCGCCAACACCAACTCATTCTTAATGCAGTCGGTGAAGGTGTTTACGGCCTAGATCTTGAGGGTAATGTTACCTTCGTTAATCCTGCCGCTGCGCGGATGATCGACTGGTCGCCAGAAGAACTAATCGGCAGGATTAACGAAGGTAACATTACCCTCGTTAAT
>CAZXBK010000032.1:21697-27164 GCA_964638765.1 uncultured Synechococcus sp.
GCCGATCAGACCATCTATCCTCGGGAAGCTTGCCCAATTTATGCTGCCCTACAAGATGGCAGTACTCGCCGTGTGATGGACGAGGTTTTTTGGCGCAAAGATGGTAGCTATTTCCCCGTGGAATATATCAGCACACCAATGCGTGATGAAGATGGCACAATCATTGGCGCAGTCGTCACTTTCCGAGATATTACCCAACGGCGCTGGGCGGAGCGAATTCTAGAACAAGCCAATGAAGAACTAGAACGCAAAATCCTAGAACGCACAAAAAAATTGCAACGAGCCAACCAACAGTTGCGAGAGCTAAGTGAAATGCGCTCGCGGTTTATTGCAATGGTGTGCCACGAGTTTCGCAATCCCCTCAATAACATTACCCTTTCTGTTTCTTCTTTAAAGCGTTACGACTCCCATTTATCCATTGAAGAAAAAACAAATTATTTGTCTAGTATCAACACCAATGTTGAGCGAATGACTCAAATTATTGATGATATTTTAGTTATTGGCAGAATTGAAGCAAAAGTTTTAGAAGTGAAACCACAGCCTTTAGATGTCGTTACATTTTGTCGAGAATTACTTGAGGAAGGGGATTTTTCTAGAGAGAATTTTCCTATTGAGTTCGTCTGTCGAAATCGTCAAATCATGATGAATATTGATGAGCGATTATTACGTTCAATTTTAAGTAATTTATTATCAAATGCCTTGCATTACACTGACCCTAAAAAAGCAATTTATCTCAAACTCAGTAAGTGGCGAAACACCTTATCTATTAAGGTTGAAGATGAAGGTATAGGAATTACAACAGAAGACAAAAAACAAATTTTTGAGCCATTTCACCGAGGTCACAATGTTAGTAATATTCCCGGTACTGGTTTAGGTCTAAATATTGTTAAACAGTTTGTCGATCTCCTCGGCGGGAATATTCACATTTCTAGTCGTGTTAATCAAGGTACAACTTTCACGGTAAAGCTACCGCTCTAATGCCAGAAGCCACGGTCAATATATGTGCAGTCGGAATGTTGCACGGCGATCGCCTGATGATGTTCAGCATCCATCGAAAAAAGCTTGAGTGACCAATCATCTTTTGCAGGTGAAATAATTTGGGGAGAAGGTTTTAGCTGAACTTTAAAACTACTTAATCCACCTTGTAAACCTGTTCCTTTTGCTTTGAGATAGGCTTCTTTCGCTGTCCAGATCTGCAAAAAAATACTTTGTCGTTCGTCAGGTTGCGCTTTCTCGACACAGATGTATTCATCAGGATGAAAAAAGCGTTTTGCTAGAGCCAAAGTATCACTATTTCGTTCTCGCGTTTCAATATCTACACCGATGGCGATCGCCTTTGCTTGAATGACGCCGCAGAATGCGTATTTTTTAGTGTGGGAAAAATTAAAGAAGATACCATCTACAGCAGGTTTGCCATATTGGTTGTAAGAAAATTCTAATTTCGATGGATCTTTACTTAGATAAGACCCTAATATCTGCCGCAGACAACCTCGACCAACAATAAATTTATTTTGTAATTCTTCAAATTTAAAACGTTTTGCTCTTATTTTCTCTTCGTCATTGAGCAAATCAACTAGTTCCTTTGCTTGCTGTTCTGAATGTTGTAAATCAACCAACCAATATTCAACAGATAAAGACATTAGAAACTATTTAAAATCAAAGAATTGACATTATAAAAGCTGCCCAACAGATTACTTAGCTTAGTAATGTTTGACAGCTTAGGAAAAATATTTTTTTGTTATTAAATGATATTCGCAGAACGCAAACCAATAAAACCAGCAAGAGCAACTCCTGTGAAAACAAGAATGTAGCCAGCAAAAGGAATAATTGCAGAAGCCATAATATTTAAACTCAAATAAAAACGCTCCCGATATTATATGTGAAAAGGCGATCGCTGTCAGTAGAGCGATCGCCTTTTCACAAGGGCTATTCTCTCAGATGTCGTTAGGGTGCGTAGATAGCGATAGGCACGCGCTTAAAGGCGGGAATCCCGCTGTCGGGGTCAAGGTTAGCGCTAAATAAACAGTTCGCTTCGGGATAAAACATAAAGGCAACCCCCTCACGAATCGCACCGGGAATGATTTCAATATTTTCTAATTTCTGGCGATCGCCCTGTACTGTCACTTTTTGGTGAGGCTTGAAACCACCAGCTTTAATATCATTTAAATTTAGCAAAATACAATGGCGATGAGGCATATTACGGTAGCGATCAGCCTCTTTGTATACCACCGTATTATGTTGGCCATAGCTCCGACCTGAACCTAAAATCAATGTTTTTGCCTTAAGGTTTCTTGGCAAATCAAATGTCTCAAGGGTAGGTTCTTTTAAAGGTGGTAAAGGCACAACAGACATAATTGCGCGTCCAGAATCTGTGGCGAATTTAGGCTCTGTGAAAATTCGATTTTCAAGTAAAAATTCTGAATCATCTTGATCGATATTACTAATTTCTTTGTAATCACTAATTGTTTTAGAAATTAGTTCTCGAACATAAGCAGTATCTTGTAATTTCCGCCAATGGATTGGGCTTTCCCCAAGGACACGGTGAGCAATTTCAGTAATGAGTTTTACTTCAGAGATTAAATCGCCTTTTAAGTGGGTTTTTCCTGAACTGTTTAAACGAACAAAATTATTGCCAGATTCTGTGGTGGTTTTGTGGGGATTTTCAAAACGATTAAAGACAGGCAAAACAATTGTCGCTTCACTGCCTAAACCGTAAAAATGACCAAGATTAGGCTTGGTTGAAATATAGAAGATCGTCTCTATTTTTCCTAATGCTCTTTTTGCCTGTATTTGATCTGGGTTTGCGGCGTAATAATTGCCACCTAAACATAACAAAGTATCAACCTTGCCATCGTCGGCAGCTTGCATTAACCCCGTTGCGTCGTAGCCTTCATTCAGTTCAAGGGAATGTCCCAACAACTTTTCGAGAGCTTGCTTCAAGTCATTGCTTAACCGTACCGATACGCCCATTGAGCCAAAGCCTTGCACATTGGAATGACCACGAATTGGCATGGTGCCAGCGCCTTCGCGACCTGCTTGTCCAGCTATTAAAGCTGTATTGGCGATCGCCCGCACATTATCTGTGCCATTTTTCTGTTGAGTGATACCCATTGCCCAAGCAAAAACGACATTTTTTGAAGTGCCGATAACGTAGGCGACCTCTTCAATTTCTTCTTGGGAAACACCGCAAGTTTTTGTCAAAGTTTTCCAGCTTGTTTCCTTGGCAAATTCAACAACTGCTTCCCAATTTTCTGTGTACTTTTTTAGGTAATCCAGTTGAGCAAAACCCTGCTCAAGTAATGATTTTTGAATGCCGATTAATAGCGCAGCATCACTTCCCGGAATGGGCTGTAAATACAAATTGGAAATTTTAGAGCCACCCCTAAGCATCGACTTAATGGGAAAAGCAGGAGAAGAAAATTTGACTAAACCAACTTCAATTTGCGGATTGATAATAACAACGCGGCCACCTCTATCCGTTATTTCGATCATCTCATTCATCAGGCGAGTATGATTTGCCGGGGCGTTCGAGCCAATTAAAACGACACAATCCGACTGCTTTAAACTCTCCAAGCTCACCATGGAGGTACCAGAACCGAAAACCTCTTTTAACGCAACGCTCGATGGCACATGACAGAGGTCAGAGCAATCGGCCAAATTATTGCTGCCTTTCGCCCGCATCAATAATTGCAAAAGATAAGCTGCCTCGTTTGAGGATCGCCCAGAACTATAGCTGGCAATACGCTCTGGAGATTTTTCGAAAGCCTTAGCCGCAATCTCAAAAACCTCTTCCCAAGAAATGCGCTCGTAATGCTGTGACCCTTTTCGCAAGATCATCGGGTACTGCAAACGACCGAGGCGATCGCATTCTTTTGAGCTTAGCTGCTGTAATTCGGTAATGGATTTTTGGGCAAAAACGCTGGTTTTAATGCCTGCTTGCAATTCTGCATTGATCGCTTCAACACTTTTGGCGCAGCGCTGTAAGTATTCGCCAGCTTCATTAACAAAGCCTCCTTTCTGACCGCCTGTCCCCCAAGCGCACGATAAACAAGCACTTTTGTGATTGAGGACTTGCCAAATTTTGGGTCCCTGCGGCGACAAAGATTTTTTCGCCCAATATTCAAGAACAGGCATGCCTCCCCCAGTTTCCGGTAAAAGAGTTCCGTCATCAGAAGGTAGCTGCGCCATAGTTTTGATTTGTTTAAAGCGGATACAAACATCTTAAAGAGTTCTTTTCTCCACTGGCATGAGCCTCTGGTTGTATTCATTACCTGACATTCGGCGATCGCCACAAAAAAGAAGTAGGCGATTTTGCCTACTCCTTAAAAAATCAACTATTCAATTCGCGTGAAAGTAAATTCTTAGTTAGAACTTAGAGCTGAGGAATAAACTGTTCCTTTTCAGGGACTTCAGTGTATTCAGCAACGATTTGGCGGAACTCTTCACCATCAACGGTTTCACGCTCGATGAGCAGATCAACAAGACGGTCAACAACTTCGCGATTATCTTTTACGATTTGACGCGCGATGCGATGTCCTTCTTCGGCGATCGTCCGTACTTGGTCATCAATTCGAGAAGCAACTTCCTCAGAATATTCAGAGCGGTTCATCAAACCACCACCGAGGAATACCTCACCCTGCTGACTTTCGAGGGAAAGGGGGCCCAGGTCACTCATCCCGAAGCGAGTTACCATCTGACGCGCCATGCCGCTAACCTGCTGGAGGTCACCACCAGCACCAGTTGTCACTTCATCGTGACCGAAGATTTCTTCTTCCGCTGCACGACCACCCAGTGCACCGGCGATACGAGCCATCAGCTGAGACTTCGTTGTCAAACCTTGCTCTTCGTTAGGTGTAAACCACGTTAAACCCTGAGCTTGACCGCGAGGAATCAAAGTTACCTTCTGTACAGGATCGTGATCCTTGAGAAGCGTACCGACAATTGCGTGACCAACTTCGTGGTAAGCAATTAAACGCTTACTCTTACTATCAACAAGAGGTGTACCTTCCATACCGGCGATAACGCGATCAACCGCATCATCAATCTCCGCCATGGTGATTGCTTCTTTGCGACGACGAGCAGTCAAGATAGCCGCTTCGTTGAGGAGGTTAGAGAGATCTGCACCACTGAAACCAGGAGTACGACGAGCAATTACATCAAGGGAAATTTCCTCTGCAAGCTTTTTGTTGCGAGAGTGGACTTCAAGGATGCTGAGACGACCCTTAATGTCGGGAGTGTCTACAGTTACCTGGCGGTCAAAACGACCGGGGCGCATTAATGCAGAGTCAAGAACGTCAGGACGGTTTGTAGCTGCAATGATGATGATGCCAGTGTTACCTTCAAAACCATCCATCTCAGTGAGGAGTTGGTTCAAAGTTTGCTCACGCTCATCATTACCACCACCGATACCAGCGCCACGTTGACGACCAACAGCATCAATCTCATCAATAAAGATTAGACAAGGTGC
>CAZXBK010000033.1:0-27097 GCA_964638765.1 uncultured Synechococcus sp.
CAGAAAGGACTACTCACTCTATTTTGCTACAACGTTACTTGCTTGAAACTCTCAAGATTTTTTGTATGAATGTTTTCGCATTCTTGTACCAAAAGGAATTATTAGAGTTGTTGTTCCAGACTTAGAGCAAATTGTCCGTTGCTATCTACACAAGCTAGAAAGTGTTCCTAAGCATAATGAACTGACGTCTGATTATGATTGGATTCTAGTTGAATTGTTTGATCAGATGGTGCGTGAGCAATCAGGTGGAGAAATGAAAAAGCTTCTTACTGCTGAACAAATTCCGAATCAAGAGTTTATCTTGGAAAGGATTGGTGTAGAAGCGCAACATATTATAGATTCGCGTGAAAATAAGCGACTCTTAAATTCTTATAGTTGGCAACAAATTATAGGGAAAACTTTCGAGAAATTAAAAGCTTGGGGGTATGGCAAAGAGTTATTGATTTGGTTACTTTTAAATAAACAGGATTATACTGCTCTGAAGATTGGTCGTTTTCGCCAAAGTGGTGAAGTGCATCAATGGATGTATGACCGCTACTCACTGAAACGTTTACTGGAAGAATGTGGTTTCATCGAAGTAAAACAATGTGCAGCACATGAAAGTCGAATTCCGAATTGGACAAGTTTTAATCTAGATACTGAACCTGATGGTGCGATTTATAAGCCTGATTCTTTATATATGGAAGCAATAAAGCCTAACTAGTTAGTAATGAAAATTCTTCAGATTAATGCCTGTGACATATCAGGTGGTGCATCTATTGCTGGCTATCGACTGCATCAAGGTTTGTGTAAAAAAGGCGTTGATTCAAAGATTTTAGTGGGTCAAAAACAAAGTGGCGATCGCCATGTAGATCAAATCAGTAAGCGTCGCTATATCAATAAAGCCTTGTCCCGTATTAGTGCGAGTTTTGGTTTGCATTACCTCAGTATCCCTGATACTTGGCAGATCAAAAAACATGCTTTTTACCAAACTGCTGATATTCTAAACCTCCATAATTTGCACGGTGAATATTTTAATTACCTTGCCCTGTCTGCATTAACCGCAGATATCCCTGCTGTATATACCCTCCATGATATGTGGAGTTTTACAGGCCATTGTGCATATAGCTTTAACTGTGAAAAATGGCAATCCGGCTGTGGTAATTGCCCTAATCTAAGCACTTATCCTGCTGTAAAAATCGACAATACTTACTTTGAATGGCGACTAAAAAAATGGATTTATCAGCAGTCTGAATTAACTATTGTTACCCCAAGTCAATGGCTTAAAAAACAAACAGAGAGAAGCATTCTTCACAAGAAGAAAATTTACTGTATTCCTAATGGCATTCCGACTAATGTTTTTCAGCCTCTTGATGCTCAAGTATGTCGTAATGTTTTAGATTTGCCCCAAGATAAATATATTCTGGCGATCGCCGCTCAAAATTTAAAAGACTACCGTAAAGGTTCGGATCTACTACAAGATGCCTTAAATCAATTACCTAGCTCCTTAAAAAAAGAGATCTGCTTACTAATTCTTGGGAATCAACCAGACAACTTCGCGGAGGATCTTAATATCCAGACAATATCACTCGGTTATGTGAGCGGCGATCGTCTAAAAGCAGTATTTTATTCTGCAGCTGACTTATTTATCTGTCCAACTCGTGCTGATAATCTACCCCTTGTTTTACAAGAAGCAATGGCTTGTGGTGTACCTCTTGTATCCTTTGATGTCGGTGGCGTGCCTGAATTAGTCCGCCCAGAAATAACTGGCTATCTAGCAAATCCAGAAGATCCCCAAGATCTTTGTAATGGTATTGTGCAGTTATTAGAAAACAAAACTCTAAGAAAACAGATGAGCCAACATTGTCGTCATACTGCTGACACAGAATACTCTGTCGAAATACAAGCTCAGCATTACATTAAACTGTATCAACAGATTCTTCAGCAAAACACCACCATATAATTCATACTTAGACTCTTTCTTAATAATATTTTGTTGTAAGTGTACATTAGAAGTGTATCAATTAGTATAAAAATTTTGGATACTCAACCATCAATAAATAAACAAATAAGTAGACAAAACGCTTATATTATTATTCCTGTTCATAATCGTAGAGAAATCACTATAGCCTGCTTAAATCAACTGCAAGTAAATGGTGATCTAGATCGATATTCAGTCGTCATCGTGGATGATGGCTCTACCGATGGTACTGCTGAGGCAATTCAATCCCAGTTTCCTACGGTAAAAATTCTTTATGGTGATGGTAGTCTTTGGTGGACCGGAGCAATAAAAACAGGAATGAAGTACGCCTATGAAGCAGGAGCTGAGTACTTGATTTGGTTAAATGATGATTGTTTGCCAGAACAAAATACATTAAGTATATTAGTTGATTTTCTAGCGAATAAACCTAATACTATTGCGGGTGCAGCTTGCTATCTCTCAGACATAAAAAAAACCCTTTTAGAAACTGGCTGTTTAGGCCGTAGGAAATTAGCGGCTTTACCAGAAACAGTTGAATATGTAGATAGTCTATCTGGCTACTGTGTTTGCTTGCCTAGAGCCGTTTGTGAAACCGTCGGATTTCCTGAGGCTCAATATTTACCTCATTATGGAGGAGATGATGCATACATCCTACAAGCAACGAAAGCTGGATTGAAAGCAGTTATTTTAGGTGACGCGAAAGCCTCATTACGAGAGACAGATTCTCCACCGAAAGATTTTGTTCAATATTTAGAACATTCAGGTTACAAAAATTCATCTCTAAATTCAGTATTCTTCGCGAAAAAGTCGAAATATTATCTTCCTGGCAGACTTTTTCATCTACAAATAAAGTACGGGAAGATTATAGGTTTTTCTCTCTTTCTGTTTAAACTCATAAATTGGGTTTGCAAATATTATCTTACCTTATTGAAAAGCCTAGTTTTGATGGTTTCAAAATATGCAAGTTGATTATCATTTATCTCCACTTAATATTTTGATGGTTCATAACCGCTACCAGTATACAGGTGGAGAGTATAGTTCGGCCTTAACTGAAATTGACTTGTTATTAGAGTTTGGTCACACTGTAAAGTTTATAGAGAAGCATAACAACGTAATTAAAACTTATTCTCTCCAAAAAAAAATCAAGCTATTTTTTAGTACAGTCTGGAATCCTGAGATAGACAAAGATCTGCGGGTTGCATTACAAGTAAATTATCCTGATTTACTTCATGTTCAAAATTTTTTTCCTCTTTTTTCTCCTTCAATACATGCAGTAGCTCAATCCTTAAATATCCCAACAATTCAGCATTTACATAATTTCCGTTTGGGCTGTCTAAATGCTTCTTTGTTTCGGGAAAATCAAATTTGTGAGGTTTGTATTGGAAAAAATCCGTGGCGGGGTGTATTTCATCGTTGCTATCGCAAGTCTTTACCAGCTTCTCTAAGTGTTTGGAATATGTTGACTTATAATCGCTGGCGTAATACTTGGCACAGAGATGTCAGTGCATTTATTACTCCTAGTCAGTTTGCGGCTAAGAAATTAACTGAAATAGGTATTCCCGGCGATCGCCTTTATGTCAAACCAAACATCACAACAGATCCTCTCACTGATGGAGCTATTCCACCTCTGCCTGAAAGACCTACTTTCTTATTTATTGGTCGCCTCTCTCCAGAAAAAGGCATAGACATATTACTTCAAGCTTGGGAAAAACTGAATGAAGCTGAATGGCAATTGAGTATTGTGGGAGACGGACCGCAACGACAAGAACTTCAAACGTTTGTGGATGAACGTGATTTGAAAAGTGTCAGCTTTTTTGGTCAACAATCAAAAGAGCAAGTCGCAGAGCATATCAAGAACGCCACAGCTATCGTGGTTCCTTCTCAATGGTACGAGACATTTGGGCGTGTCGTTATTGAAGCTTTTGCTTGTGGTCGTCCTGTTATTACCGCTGATTTAGGTGCTCTCACTGAGTTGGTAACAAACAACGTTACAGGTTTTCTAGTAACCCATAACAATATCAATGCTTGGGCTGAGAACTTATCGTGGGTTGGTAATAATTGTCTTGAGATGACTGTAATGGGACAGAATGCTCGGCAGGAATATCTACAGCTTTACACACCAGAAGTTAACTATCAGAAGACTATGGACATTTATCAATCAGTACTAAAGTGAAAACCCAAATAAATTCAAACTAAAATCCAAGTTTTAGTTTGAGCTTACAAATATTTTAGACTCTCATTCTAAGAAGATTTTAGGTGAATGAAATTGAGCTTTTATATGTCGATCAAGTATGATTACGTAAAAAATAACTAAGTCTATAGTTCCCGATTTCATGAGTCTAACTGACATTGAAAGTCTACTTAATAGTTTTAAACATTTCGGTATTAATCTCGGATTAAGTCGTATTGAAAGTTTACTGACGCGTTTGGATAATCCAGAAAAAAATGTTCCGATTATTCATGTGGCGGGAACAAATGGAAAAGGTTCTGTTTGCGCCTATTTGTCATCGATTTTGGCAGAATCAGGCTATAAAGTCGGTCGGTTTACCTCTCCTCATTTAGTGAGCTGGACAGAACGAATTTGTATCAATAATCAGCAGATTTCCTCGAAACAATTATTAGAAGTATTAGAGCATATCAGGTCAGTGATCGCCGCAGATGGTGAAATACCAACGCAGTTTGAAATTATTACGGCAGCGGCATTTTCATACTTTGCACAGGAAAAAGTTGATGTTGCAGTCATTGAAGTCGGTCTAGGTGGACGACTTGATTCGACTAATGTTTGCGATCGCCCTCTTGTTTCCGTGATTACTTCAATTGGGATGGATCATTGGCAAAGGTTGGGTAATACCCTCAATAAAATTGCTGGGGAAAAAGCCGGCATTTTAAAACAGGATCGCCCAGCGGTAATTGGGGAAGTGCCTGAGATTGCAGCTAAGGTGATTCGCGAAAAGGCAGAATCCGTTCATGCTCCTACCACATGGATTCAAGCGTCAATCAAAACGGAATTGGGACTAGCAAGTTACAAAGGTTTTGAATATAAATTGCCATTACTCGGTGATATTCAATTGCATAATTCGGCGATCGCCATCGAAACGGTTTACGAATTGAGAAAACAGGGGTGGCAAATTTCTGATGAGCAACTGCGGGAAGGAATTAAGAACACTCGTTGGGCAGGACGGATTGAATGGCAGCAATGGAAAGATCACAAAATTCTCATTGATGGGGCACATAATGGCGTTGCAGCAGAAGAGTTGCGCAAATATGTGGATACTCTCGAACAGCCTGTAACTTGGGTGATGGGAATGCTATCAACGAAAGATCACAAGAATGTTTTTAAAGCGTTAATGCGTCCGGGCGATCGCCTTCATTTAGTGGCTGTGGGCGGACATAGCAGTGCGAAACCATCGGAATTGGGCATGCTGGCGCAACTTATTTGTCCTGAACTCAAACAATGTCAAACCCATAAAACCTTACCCGAAGCCCTTGATTCGGCGATCGCCAACAGAGAAACTGGAACTGTAGTGTTATGCGGTTCACTGTATTTGTTGGGGGAATTCTTGAGCTATGAAACCAAAATTTAAAACTAATTCGGCATGGGAACAGGCGCAACTTTTGATGCAACCAGCTTTTATCCGTGTCGTGGATAATTTTCGCGATCAGCTGGAAGATTCCGACTGGACCGGGGAATATCAGGAAATCACGGAGCCCTACCCCGGCTATGTGCTCGACCTTAAGCGGGATGATTTTGAGCACCAAATTAATCTTTGGGATTTGTGCTACCAAGTTTGTTTTGTCAGCTATCCCACCGAGGCAATTGATGGCGAAAGTTGTGAAGTTGATATCGATACGAACCTTTTTGAACCGACAGGCGCAGTAGACTGGCAAAAGCTCGAAGACAAAACGCAAATGTTAATTCGGCAGATTTTCGCAACGCTACCAGAGGCAGACTAAATGGTTACGGCAGCTCAAATTAATGGCGGCTTAATGGGACTGTGTGTGGGGGATGCGCTCGGTGTTCCGGTGGAGTTTTCAACGCGAGAGGAGCGGCGTAATGACCCCGTGATTTCAATGCGAGGCTATGGCACTTACAATCAACCGCCCGGCACTTGGTCTGATGATAGTTCTCTGACTTTTTGTCTGGCAGAGGCGATCGCCGAAGTAGGTTTAGGGGATGAATTGCCAGAACATCTCGGTCGCAAAATGGGTTTATGGTTAGAGCAAAGCTACTGGACTCCCCACGGCGAAACCTTTGATGTGGGCAACACAACGGCGATCGCCATCCGCAAAATTTTGTCGGGAACTAGCCCCCTAGAAGCGGGAGGAAGCGATGAGTGCAGTAATGGTAATGGTTCTTTAATGCGAATTTTGCCCTTAGCCTTTGTCGCAAATTCTTTGCCTTATGCCGAACTACTCGATCTTGCTCACAATATTTCGTCCCTGACCCATCGCCATCCCCGCTCGTTAGTTGCCTGTGGCATTTATCTCAGTATTGCCGTCGAATTACTTAATGGTCGCGGCGTAATCACGGCCTACGAACGAGGGAGTCGTAAAGCCCAAGAATTTTATAACGACTCCATTTATCACAACGAACTTGAACATTATGAAGAGGTGTTACTAGGTCGCCTCGATAAATTATCTGTCGATGAAATCGAGTCCGACGGTTATGTCGTCAATTCTCTTGAAGCATCTCTTTGGTGCTTACTTCGCCATGATAATTATGCTGACACTGTTTTAGCGGCGGTTAATCTTGGAGAAGACACGGACACGACTGCGGCGATCGCCGGAGGATTAGCTGGAATTTATTACGGCCTAGAAGATATTCCTAAAAAGTGGCTAGATACCATTCATAAAAAAGATGAGATTTTAAAGTTAGGCGATCGGCTTGCAAAAGGTTAATAGATGGGCGATCGCCACTTTATAGATCCTCTAAAATCAGAAATAAGCTTCTCGTGGGGGAACAATGACTGCCGTTATCACACCCAACAAAGTCGACCATCTTCAGCAATTTTTCAATTTGACACAGACTAGGAATTCTGGCGCTGAGGAGATTTTTATCTTTAATGAAGTGACTTGGGAAGAATTTAAGGAACTGTTAGATATACTCCCAGATAATCGTGGAACTTTACTTAGATACATCAAAGGTGAACTTGAAATAATGGCTCCCGGTCACAATCACGAACTCGTTGTTGAACGATTTGGCACATTACTAGAATGCTATTTCGTCGAAAGAGATATTGATTACATTTCATTAGGTTCAAAAACGTTGAAGAATGAGTCAGCAAAACGTGGTATCGAACCAGATAAATGTTTTTACTTTGACGAGGAGAGAGAGTTCCCTAGTTTAGCGATTGAAGTCATTGTTACTAGTGGTGGTCTAGACTTGCTTGAAATCTATAAAGAGTTTGGAGTGGAAGAAGTTTGGTTTTGGGAGAAAGGTGAAATCTCTATGTTTTCACTAAAAGGTGAGAGCTATATAGAAGTCGACACAAGTGTTCTATTCCCGGATTTGAACAAGAAAACTGTAGAACCATTCTTGACCGCTACAGGCAGTAACTTAAAAATTAGAAAACAATTTCAAAAGACAATTTCCCAATGATTTTTAGTTTGAGATCTCTGTACGTTCGCCCAATAACTTCTTTCGCACCTTTTTGATTTGATCTCGAATGAGAGCAGCTTGTTCAAACTCTAGATTCTTCGCCGCATCCTTCATTTGTTCTTCCAGTTGATTGATTACCTCCGGCATTTTTTCGAGAGGGACGTCGTTCATATGCTCTACAACTTGCTGAACTTCCTGAGCGTTGAGGCGACGGGAAATATCGAGGAATGACAGAATCGCGTTTTGATCGCGTTTGACGATGGGTTGTGGCGTGATGTTGTGCTTTTTGTTGTAGGCCGTTTGAATCTTCCGACGACGTTCTGTTTCGGCGATCGCCTTATCCATGCTGTCGGTCAGATTATCGGCATAAAGAATGGCTTGACCTGTTACATTACGGGCGGCTCGACCAATCGTTTGAATCAATGAGCGTTCTGATCTGAGGAATCCTTCTTTGTCCGCATCCATAATTGCAACAAGAGAAACCTCCGGCAAATCCAAGCCTTCTCGCAATAGGTTTACGCCGACCAATACATCAAATTCACCTTTACGCAGCGCCTGAATAATCTCAATCCGCTCAATGGATTTAATTTCCGAGTGGAGATATTGCACTGCCACCCCTTGTTCACTAAAGTAATCGGTCAAATCTTCCGCCATGCGCTTGGTGAGAGTGGTGATGAGAACCCGCTCATTTTTCTTAGTGCGCTTATGGATTTCACCGAGGAGATCATCCACTTGCCCATCTGTCGGTCGCACAAAAATTTCTGGATCAACCACACCTGTCGGACGAATAACCTGTTGAATAACTCGTTCCTCAGATTGCTCAATTTCCCAAGCACTGGGGGTTGCCGACACAAATACACATTGACTGACCTTATCCCAAAATTCCTCTGACTTTAACGGGCGATTATCGGCGGCACTGGGCAACCGGAAACCATGGTTAATCAAGACTTTTTTACGGGCTTGGTCACCGTTGTACATGCCTCGAATTTGTGGCACAGTCACGTGGGATTCATCAACGACCAACAACCAATCATCAGGGAAATAATCCACCAAACATTCCGGCGGAGAACCTGCTTCCCGACCGGCTAAATGGCGTGAATAATTTTCCACACCGTTGCAATATCCGACTTCCTGCAACAGCTCCAAATCGTAACTCGTCCGCTGTTTTAGTCGTTGGGCTTCGAGGAGTTTATTTTCTTTTTCGAGGAAAGTAAGTTGTCCCTCCAGCTCCGCTTTAATCTGTTCACAGGCGATCGCCAACTGTTCTTGGGGAGTGACAAAGTGACGGGCAGGATAAATATTGATGCTGTTCAAACTTTGCAGGATTTCACCGGTCACTGGATCTAGGAAGCGAATTGATTCAATTTCGTCACCAAAAAATTCAATACGAATTACCCGGTCTTCATAGGCAGGCACAATTTCTAAAATGTCGCCCTTCACACGAAAATTACCGCGCATTAATTCCGTATCGTTACGGCTATATTGCACCGTCACTAACTTCCGTAAAACTTCCCGCTGATCGATTTCTTCGCCAACTTCAATTTTGATCGCCGCTTTAAGGTATTCCGCTGGCATCCCCAAACCGTAAATACAGCTAATGGACGCCACCACAATCACATCCTTCCGTTCAAAGAGTGACCGCGTTGCTGAGTGCCGCAACATATCAATTTCGTCGTTAATAGAAGCCGTTTTCTCAATATAGGTATCCGTGACGGGAATATAAGCTTCGGGCTGATAGTAATCGTAATAACTAATGAAATATTCGACGGCGTTGTAGGGAAAAAACTGCCGCAACTCGTTACAAAGTTGTGCCGCAAGGGTTTTGTTGTGAGCTAGTACCAAAGTCGGCTTTTCAATCTGTGCAATGACCGACGCCATGGTGAAGGTTTTACCCGTACCCGTCGCCCCTAAAAGCGTCTGAAAACGTGATTGGGATTGTAAAGATTCAACAAGTTCGGCGATCGCCTGAGGTTGGTCGCCAGTGGGTTCAAACGGTGCATGCAGACGAAACAAGGCTAACTCCCCTAATAGACATAACTTAAACTAATGGGATACTTTAGAAACAAAGTTGTGAATTAATGACAACTTCTGCATAAGATCAGCAAAGAATCTTTGTCCCATTATTTGGGATAATTAAAGTATCGCAAAAATCTTTAATACATATATCCTACGCAAAACTTTGTTAGTAGGTGTTGGCTCAGCTAGATTAGGAGAGACCCAATGGCCACAGAGAATACATCTTCAAGTACGCCCAAAACCACTAAAACAACCACCACTCGCAGCCGTACCACCGCTAAAAAAACAGAAAAAGAAGTTACAGCTATCTCTGTTAAGGAACCTGCAAAGCTCGGTCTGCCTAACAATCGTCCCATCGAACCCAGCCACCTAGAAGTCACCAGTACTTATAAGTCTGTTGGCGGCGATCGCCCTGTGACTACCGGTGCGATTGAAATTTCTAGCACTATGACCATTTCTGGTAACCGTCCTATCGCTTCTAGCATGCTTCAGGTTAGCGAAACCTATGCCGTAATGGGCAACCGTCCTGTCGCTTCTAATGAAATCGACGATGTTGCAACACTCATGGGCTACCTCGACTAATCGCATTTTTTGCAAAACACAAAAAAGAAATTAGTGCTTTTTTAAAATTTAGATTTGTTGGAAGCTCAACAAATTCTGCTCAGTAGATCCTTCGTTTATCGCGGAGGGTTTATTTTTTTAGTCATTACGACACAACACTTTTATCATCCGATAATTTACAAAAGTTTCACCTCGGCGAAATACAGTCTGCTTTTGCCGTACTTGAAACCCCATTTTTAGAAAAAAAGGTTTCGCTGTAATACTAGCTTCTACGATTAATTCAGATAAATCCAGTTGCCGTGCTTGAGTTTCTACACTTTTGTACAAGTGCGACCCAATGCCTTTTCTTTGGTGGTCTTTATGGCAGTAGAAACAGCCAATATAACCATCTTTTTCCAGCTCAGCAAAGCCCAATATGGCATCATTTTCTTCCGCGACAAAGGTAAATCGTTTGGCACAAATGCCTAGCCAATCACGGAACTGAAGGTTTTCAGGTGCCCACGCGGCAATTTGCTGAGGAAAGTAATCTTGAATATTGACTGTATGTACCGTGTGATGAAATAACTCGGCAATTACTGGAGCATCCTCCTCACGGAATCGACGGATAATCATCTTCTTAGCTTTGCATTTTTAAATGAAATATAAAAAACAGGTAATCCGAAGACTACCTGTTTAATCATTTTTTATTTTCGCTAATTAAATTAAAACGACATCAAAATAAGAGTCGTAATAGGTTTAGTAATTGAGTTGACCAGCAGCCTGCACACGCTCAACTTGCTTCTTCTTAAGTACTAAGAAAATCTGAGTCAACATAATGCCTGCAACGAAAGCCATGTAGCCGTAAATACGTGCGGGATTCTGGAGTACAACTTCTGTATCCTTCTGACCAAATCCACCAACATTAGGATTGTTCGTTAGAGGGTCACCAGCGGCGATCGCCTGACCTTCAGAAACAATCACTTCAGGACCAGCAAGAACGTTATCTACAACATCGCCATCAGCAGTGGAGATAGTTACGTTATAACCACCCGCCTCATCAGCGGCGATCGCAGAGACTGTACCAGTTGCAGAAGCCTTGAACTGGTTGTTGTTGCTGAGGTTACCAGCAGGGTAAACTTGACCGCGACCACGATTTGCACCGAGGTGGACAGCATACTTACCAAAGTTGATATCTTTGTCAGCCTTAGGATCAGGAGATAGTACAGGAAAAACAATCTCTTGGTACTGATCACCAGGAAGGGGGCCGATGATGACCACGTTTTCTTGGTCAGCAGTATAGGGCTGGAAGTAAAGACCAGCAGTTTTTTCTTTTAATTCTTCAGTTAAACGATCCTCAGGGGCAATCTTAAAACCGTCGGGGAGCATTAATACAGCACCGACATTTAAGCCACCTTTAGAGCCATCACCAAGGACTTGTTGGCTATCGAGGTCGTAGGGAACTTTAACAACAGCTTCAAAAACCTGATCCGGTAAAACGGATTGGGGAATTTCGACTTCTGCCTCTTTTTGAGCAAGGTGGCAGTTCGCACAAACGATCCGACCAGTTGCTTCACGGGGAGTCTCAGGTGCAGTTTGCTGTGCCCAGAAAGGGTAAGCTGCCGCAGATTGGGGGAGTACTAAATCGCTGGCGATCAACAGACCGAAAACAGCTACAACTACTAAAAGTGCAGTTTTCATCCGCTGCCCGATCGCCGTCATTTCGGAAATTTTCATCGTGAGTTTTTGCAAGGGATTTATCTTATGGATGAACCGAGATAGGGTCAAAAAGTTATGCCCACCAAGGATCTTCTTCGGTACGGAAGTCAGTCTCTGTCCAGTCAGTGAAGGAGACTTTGTCGTCTTCAGTCACATCAGCATGGACAAGGGCAAGGGATAGCGGCGCAGGACCACGAACAACTTTACCCGCTTCGTCATACTGAGAACCGGGGCAAGGACACATAAACTGATTTTCAGCAGCGTTCCAAGGTACAACACAACCTAAGTGGGTACAGATTGCGTTTACACCGGAGCTAGCAATTGCGCCATCGCCTTCAACAACGATATAAGTAGGGTCGCCTTTTAGTCCCTGAGCAAGGGAGCGATCGCCGGCAGTGTGAGTTGTGAGGTATTCACTAACAACAATGTCATTACCTAGAGCATCCTTGGCAATGACACCGCCACCACCGCCACCACTGGAAGCAGGAATAAAATATTTAATAACAGGATAAAGTCCGCCAAGGGCAGTTCCCGCCGCAGTACCTACCCAAAGGAGGTTTAAAAAATTGCGGCGACCTAGATCTGGCACATCGGAGGAACCGGATAACTGAGTCATAATTCGGAGCCTATTTGTATAGTTTTGTAAACGTTTCTACAATACTTCTTATGAAGAATATCATCTATGAAGACAAGCACAGCAGCAGGATTTAAATGGTTTAGCCAATTTATCTGTTGCGATGAGCCTTAAGGAAGGTTAACAAATTTCTTTACCTAAATTATGACAGATTCAGGTTGTTAGGGAGAGTATCGCTGATGGCCTTGAGACGAAACTTGGAGACAATATGACGGGTAGTGAGTTACGGGAAATTGTTTGGCGCAAATGGGGGCGTTCTTTTGATGTGCAACTGCGTCAGATTAAGGGGGACTGGTATCTACAGGTCATGTGGAAATATTTAGAACAGGTCTCTTTCCCTTTGTCGGAACCGGAGTATGAATCCCACCTACAGGCGATCGCCAACTATTTAAGTGAGTGGGGCGTAGCAGAGCAGGTTGCTACTTTTCTAGAACAGACAAAAGAACAACCCCGTATCGGTAAAGCTGTCAGCATTCGGTTAGAGCTAGGAGCTAGGGCATCGGAATGGACGCTCGATTAATTCAAACTTTATTCTCGACCGTTGCCGCAAGTGTTGTTTTACAAACAGGGGCGATCGCCGAAACTGTCTTTCCAGAGCTGCAAGGATGGACTTTTAGCGAACAGGAACAAAGCCTTGCCTTTCAGACGGATACAACAGCGCAACCAAGTGTTTTCGTTTTGCGCGAGCCGAGTCGTATTGTCGTTGACATTAAAGGAGCAAGCTGGCCAGATGGAACGATAACCCGCTCCTACAGTGGCAAAATTAGCGGAGTTCGTCTTGCCGAGTTTACCGAAGGCGTCACACGTTTTGTTTTAGAAGCCTCCGATCCCAGTGCAACGCTAAACGCCTCGACATTCCGGTTGCGATCTTTCCCGACTAATGGTGGCGCAACCCTTTGGCAACTAAATTTGGGTAGTACAGGAATCGGCAGCGTTAATGCAACGACTACAACGAATAACAGTCCCAGCTTTCCGCCAGTTTTATTACCGCCAGCGACTCGCGGTTCTGTAACAGTTCCCTCACCACCAATTCCCAACAATTTACGGAAATGACCTTAGCTGGGTGAAGACAGTAGCAAGGTTTTCTCTGGCGATCGCCCCTATTGAAGCAGTTAATTTAAGAAAATAAACTTTTCTAACAACTTGGTTAAGATAGGGGAAGACAAAATGGAATAGCGCGCTTTCCGCCGTTATTTCTTGTCTTGGGTGTTATCGCTACGGGAAAATCGACGCTATTTTTGGCATCTTTTCTAGCCAAATTCATTGTTTCACGACTATTGGAGCGATGGATTTTTGTCACGAGGCATCCATGACCGAGCTGCAACTCCGCGTACAAACTGAAGGTAATCCAGAAAAAGTACTCGATCTTGACCAGAATGAGATCGTCATTGGTCGTTTGCCAGAATGTACGCTGACTTTAGCTGTTTCTCAAGTTTCTCGATACCATACTCGTCTTCAACGTAGAAATGATCATTGGTATGTCGAAGACCTCAAAAGTACTAATGGCACTTTTCTTAATGAGCGACGCCTGCGGGCAGCCCAACGTCTCGAAAATGGCGATATTTTGCGCATTGGGAAAACGTCGATTCTCGTGGTGCTTTCGACACCGGAAACAGAAAGTAATACACAGCTCAACTACCGTTTAACAAACCCTTCAGCCACTGATGATGATGCCGAAAACACTGATGTTCGTACGATTCTGCGCAATGCGGAAGAACTAAAGGAACAGTGGATTCAGGGTGAAGAAAATAGTACTGATGAAACTCAGTCGAAAACGGCGATCGCCCGCCTCAAGGATCTCGTTGAAATTGCCCAAAAACTCAGTTCTGCCGAATCAATAGAAGGAATTTTCAGCCTCATCCGCGACGTTGTGTTTCGGGAATTACCGACCCTGGAGCGGATGGCGCTACTCACAGATACCCACGGCACAGGCAAATTAGAGTTACTGAACGCCTCCGCCCGCAATTTTCCTGACGATCACCCCATCGTGCGCAACAGCTCTTGGATTAGTAAATCCATTTGCCAAAAAGTCTTCCAAGAAAAAGTGGCTTTGAAATCAGTCGATGCCCAAAGCGATTCTCGATTTCAAGGAGAAGATAGTATTCTTGCCAAGGGAATTCGTGGCGTTTTGGCTGTACCACTGTGGGATAAAAGCGAAGTTGTGGGCGTGCTTTACGGTGATGCCCATCTGCGTCTAGAGGATTCGGAGCCGATCGCCGACGATGATCTCAGTTTCTTTTCGACTATTGGCAATTTAGTAGCCGCCAGCGTCCAAAGATGGCTTCTCAGCCGTCAATTGCAAGAACAAGCCCATATTCGTCAAAAGCTTGAGCGCTATCACTCGCCGGGTGTGGTGCAGCAGCTTATTTCAGTTGGAGCCTTAGATAATGGGCGACTCCCTCCCAAAGAAGCCGAAATTAGTATTTTATTTGCGGACATTGTGGGTTTTACCTCGATGTCGGAAGCCCTGACACCCAGTGAAATTGCAGAGCTACTCAACATCTTTTTTGAGGAAATGCTGCAATCAGTATTTGAGCAGGGCGGAACCCTCGACAAATTTATTGGGGACTGCATCATGGCGTTTTTTGGCGCGCCGGAACCCCAAGAAGACCACGGAGAACGGGCGATCGCCGCTGCATTGGGGATGTTAAATCGTCTCGATAAGCTCAATGCCCAGGGCAAGTGGAATAAGCCGATCCAACTGCGTATTGCCGTCAATAGCGGTAAGGCTTTTGTAGGTGATGTGGGGAGTTCCCAACGTTTGGACTACACTGTTCTGGGAGCCACGGTTAATCTTGCCTCCCGCATTGAATCCATCTGTCCGCCGGGGGAATGTGTGATCAGTGACCCCACCCACGGTTTAATTACGCCGAGTTATCAAAAGCTCTTTTCCCCCATGGGAGAGGGGCGTTTTAAAGGCATTGATCGTCCGATCAAAGTTTATCGAACCTACCGCCACCAAGCCCGTCAGCATCTGCTGCACCAAAAAACAGAAACAGTCAAATCCCAGCAGTAATTCCATTAAAGATGCTCGTCACGCTCAGCCAAGTCGCCGCTGGAGAATAAATTCGGCGATCGCCAAATCAACAGGCGTTGTAATTTTGAGGTTTGTTTCTTCACCCTCCACGATTTTGACGGGCAGACCACATCGCTCAAATAAAGCTGCATCATCCGTCACTTCCCAGCCCAGAGCCTTACCTTTATCGTGACTCTCCTTGAGGCGTTTTACCGCAAAACCCTGGGGTGTTTGAGCAGCCCACAGTTGAGCACGATCTGGTGTTTCCTTAATAATCCCAGCATCCCCAACCACTTTAATCGTGTCTTTCACTGGCACTGCCGCAATTAACCCTTCGCAAGTCTCTAGAGCCGCAGCACAACGATCAAAAAGTTCCGACGTTGCCAAACACCTAGCACCATCGTGAATCAAAACAGCTTCTGCTTCTGGCGGTAAAGCTTGCAGACCGTTATAAACCGATTCTTGCCGCGTAGAGCCACCCTGAATCAATTTCACAGGCTTTGTGAGATTGAGCTGCGCCAACATTTCTTTAAAGTCAGGAAAATCAACAGGTTGCCCAATAATACCGATCCAAGCAATCGATTTTGCCGCCTCTGCCGCCTTTAATGTCCATGCAAAAAGCGGTTCGCCTCGGAGTGTCAGGAGTAATTTGTTGCGATCGCCTCCCATCCGTTTTCCGACCCCAGCTGCCGGCAGCAATAAATACATAATCGATTATTTTTCCTAAGTTACTAAACGTTTCAGCCTATTCTCTTCTAAAATGATGCTGGATAAGTAAATTCAAGCAAATTGCTCTCAACGATGCGAATATTAGCCCTTGTTCCCGGAGGAGTCGGCGACCAAATCCTCTTTTTCCCTACCCTCGCAGATCTTAAAGATCAGTATCCCGATGCGATGGTGGATGTTTTGGTTGAACCCCGTGCCAAAGAGGCTTACCGTGTTTGTCCCACTGTCCACGAAGTTTTAACCTTTGATTTTAAAGATCGCAATGGCCCCGCCGATTATCTCAACATCCTCGGTACGATCCGCGATCGCGAATACGAAATCGCCCTAACCTTCGGTCAGAGCTGGATTGTAAGCTTACTGTTATGGCTCAATGGCATTCCGACCCGCATTGGCTATAAAACAGAAACCTCTTGGTTTATCTCGAACAACGCTCCATTAAATCAAGACCAATACAAAGCGAATACTTATCACGATCTCCTTAAGGGTCTAGACATTGATGTCCCTTGCGGCACACCGAAGATTAATGTGCCCAATTCCGATATTCAATGGGCAGAGGCAGAGCAAAAACGCCTCAGTATTAACGACGGCTATGTCATCATCCATGCTGGAGCTAGTAGAGTCTCCCAATCCCAAGGAATTCGAAAGCTCTATCCCATTGAAAAGTGGCAAGAAATCATTTCTGATATTCAGGCTAAACAACCTAATTTGCCGATTGTGTTGTTACATGGGCCAGAGGATTACGACTGGGTGGCTAAACTCATTGAGTTTTTCCCAGACCTACGGGTAACGGTTCCTGAAGATATCGGCAAATCAGCCGCGATGATTGCTGGTGCAAACTTAATGGTCTGCACTGATAGTGCACCTATGCACCTTGCTGTCGCGGTCGGTACTTATACGGTGGCATTGTTTGGCCCAACCAAAGTGGAGCAGTTACTGCCGCCGGAGAAAGACAAATTTATCGGCATTCAGTCCACAACTGGACGTATTGAAGACATTAAACCGGACGAGGTTTTAACCAAGATTTGGCGATAGACTTTCCGCAATCCTTATCTCTAAATAATTTAATAATGCGGCGGTATTTCCCCTCTGATTGAGGGTTATGCACGCCGCATTGCTGTAGAGTCGCTTCGTTAGATATCGGCTAACTTGGTTAATGATTTAGTAAGTCGAAAAAGATAATGGCGATCGCCACCTATCGCAAGTTCTAGGACAATTGCCCCACAAACTTTTAAGTATTTGTCGATTAGCGAGACATCTGCCGCAAAGCACGCGTCTGCTCCAAAATATCCTCCACATCTTCTTCCGAGAGGCGCTCT
Organism: uncultured Synechococcus sp.; assembly: GCA_964638765.1. Taxonomy (GTDB): domain Bacteria; phylum Cyanobacteriota; class Cyanobacteriia; order Cyanobacteriales; family MRBY01; genus MRBY01. Next base: position 17,524 of record CAZXBK010000033.1, read on the forward strand.
ACATAATTCACCTTCACCTCTTCTAATAAATCGTTGATGAGAGATTCCATACGCTCAATACTTTCCTGAGCCTGAATTTCAGAGGTGATGCTGTTGGTAAATTGCGACAGCAGTTGATCAAACAACTCATCAAATTCCGGATCTTCTTCAAGGACAGCCTTAAGCGCTTCGGCCACAATTTCGTAGAACTGGTGGGAAATCTCCCGTGCCAAAGTCACCTTAATGTCGCCCATACCAGGCAGGACCTGTAACCCTTGATAAGCAGGAGAACTAGACACAATCCGATCAAGCGTATGACTAATCAAAGCCTCCGCTTGGGGCTGTACCTTCGGTAGTACCTGATAAACCACCAAATTCGCCATGAGTTTAGCCAGTTCTACAGGCTCGTTCACATCATTGAGATCGACATATTCACGACCCGCAGTTTGTGAAAGTAGTGTGGCAAACTCGCCCCGACGAATCGAACCCTGAACTTGGTTAATAATTCGGATAATGACAACTTCCGTAATATCTTCCGCAATACCAGCCACAAAACCTTGACTCGCTTGCTTCTGAATGGCACTCAGGTCAATAATGTCCGCTTGATTTAGACGCAAAGTTACAGGGACAACACGCAACCAACGGAATAAGGGAATCAGCAGAAAGATGTCGTACCAACGCCACAGCATGGCATCAAACCAACTGACCCCTGTGCGACGACTGCTGATGTACCAACTCCTTGCCAAAAATTCTAGGAGGAAAATAATAAAGAACGGAAAATCGATAATGCCAAAATTATCAACAGCCTTACCATTTTCTCCAATCGGTCGGAAATAGTTTGTTTCCAGTAAAGGCTCAATTTCCCGCTCAAAAAAATTAAACCCTTCCCGCCAGCCATTCTCTAGAAAATATTCCGTACTCCAGTACTCAAGAAAAGCTTCTTTTGACGACGCATCCACATCATCGAAAATGTGGCGGCGCATTTTATTTTTGATTTTTTCCAGAGTCCCGGTTTTATTCGCGACTTCAAAGGGATTTGTATCGACCATTTCGATACTTAGATCCCGCAATTCAGCTAATATTTCTTCTTTTTCTTGATTGTAACGCTGTAAATCCTCAACAATATCTTGCTGTTCGGAAGCGCTAATCAATTCATCAGCTTGAGAGCTAGAACGTACTGTCAACTCATTAATCTGACGAACTTTTTCTTTAAGAGCTTCCACTCGCTGGAGATAGTAGGCAGTATCACGATTTTCAACAATGCCCTTAGCCCAGTCGTAGTAATTCGTGACATTAACGGGAAGAATCCTGACGGGTTCCTCTGGAAATGTCCACTCGTATTCACTGATCCGCATGTAAAAATGAACTCGTCCCTGGAGCCAGAAATTTCGCAAAGGAATGTAGCTTAGATCAAATAGTACAAAAGCTAAATTCACGGTGGCGAGTGCGGCCATCCCCCTCTCAAACCAAAGGCTTGTACGATTGCGCTTACTACGACGGATTTGGCTACGAGGCGCGATGGTCATGATAGATTAGGGGCGTTGAAAAACACATTAAGTATATTTGCGTAGCCTTTATTTTATACGTATTTAGATGGGAGCCGGAACAAAGTATAATGTCTGTTTAACGCCACAGCAGCGGGAAGATTTGCAGCAGATTGCCCGCAATGGTTATCAGTCGGCCAAAATGATTCTCCATGCAAGAATTTTATTAATGGCAGATCGTGCTCACCCCGAAGGAAATTGGACGGATCAACAGATCGCCCAGGCTTTAAGTGTGCATCCAAATACGGTAGCGAGGATTCGCAAGTTATTTGCCACGGGGGGAGAGGAGCGAGCCCTCAATCGAAAGAGTCGAGAGACACCACCCGTACAACCAAAAATTGCTGGAGAGAAAGCCCAAAAACTTTTAGAGCTATATGCCAGCGAACCGCCTGCTGGCCGCAGCTACTGGTCTTTAAGTTTGCTGGTATCAGAACTAAAGGCGCGAGGTCTAGTAAAAAGTATTTGTCGAGAGACGGTGCGCAAGGTTCTTAAAGAGCATGGTATTGTTCTCAGCCGCCGTAAAATCTCTTCTTGATTTCTCAAAAAAGCGATCTACCATTCAACTTGTTTTTTTTGAATTTGCGCGATGTTGCGATTCATCTTGGCAAGGTTTTTTTGTAGGAGTGGTAAGGCTTCTATTTTTTCGGGATTGATCTGTGATCGCGCGGCTGCCTGACGAAGTTTTTGATCCATAATCTGAGCAATTTGCATCAATTCCTTACTCAACTTTTGCATTTGAGACTTTTGATACTTGCGTAGCAATTTACCTCGAAAAATCTGTACCGCAGCTTGCTCCCCAAATTGCCCGGGGATAAACCGCATCCGCAAAAGCAAAGGCTCTCCTTCAAATGTCCGCAGCATTTCGATCTTTTTTGGCTTCTCTACTGGACGTACGGGGAAATCCGCTAGACGCTTCAATTCGTGAATTACCCCTTGAAATAAGGGCACAGGCAACCTGTCTAGCAAAACTTTTGATTTACTATTACGGCTCCAAATGACTCGTCCGTGAGCTTCCTTTCGTTCTAACGAAATCTGAGTAACGTGTTGCAGCAGCGATCGCCCAAATAATTCAACAATCAACTCATGGGGGGGTAACTGAGACAACATTGCAGCAGGAGCATTCGCGTACTGACGACTGGCCTCCAATGGTGGCAAAGACTGAACAAAATCATTCACCTTTGGTGGTACAGAAGAAAGAACAGTTTTTACTTCCTTATTTTTGAGCGCAGGTTCATTTTGCCCCAGAGACTCATGGCCAAAAATCAATGTCGGAATTGCCTCTTCTTCTTCCTCAGCCCGCTGTTGCTTTTGGTATTCCCGGTACTTTGTCAGTACATCCTGATAAACCTGGCCATCTAAAGTGCGCCGCTTAATAAAATAATTCTTCGGTTTCAAAATCGGACGTACATAGTCCAACACCGCCACATTCGTCGGGTCAACCATGCCTAAAACCAAAGATTCACCCTGTACCGCTAAAGGCAGAATTTGGTGATACGAACACACTTCATACGGCAAAAGCGAATCAATTAAATGAAACGTCTGTTCCACATTCATACCAAACACCCACGACCAACAAAAAACACGACTATCACTAAGCCATTACACCTTTGTACCCTCTCAAGACAGGGTAATCCGGCAAGCTTAATTGGGTCATTTGGAATCAACACAGTACTGCTCAAACTCATTCTATGTAGAGATATTCAGAGACAAACAAAATATTCCCGTTCGTCTAGCTTATAAGTAACTGCCGTGGTTAAATATTAGTGCCGTTGTATAATTGGCGGCAAAACTATGAAATAGTAGCCCATTGGGCGACATCATGGGGTTCCGAAATGTGACTAACATTAAGTCTGATTTACAAGCTTTAGGGTAGCGAGTAAATTAATCCGTCACAAATACACACCTCATTAATAAAAAGTATAAGTTTAAAATATCCAAAATTTGCAGACCTAGAGGAAATCTATGACCAGTCAGACAGACCGTGTAGTCATCATTGGTGTTGCCGGAGATTCCGGTTGCGGAAAATCGACTTTTTTACGCCGTCTTACCGATCTATTCGGCGCAGAATTTATGACAGTAATCTGCCTCGACGACTATCATAGTCTTGATCGAAAGGGTCGTAAGGCAGCAGGTGTTACTGCCCTTAACCCCAAGGCAAATAATTTTGACTTGATGGCAGAGCAAATCCGTGACCTCAAGAACGGTAAAGCTATTGACAAGCCTATCTATAACCACGAAACAGGTGAGCTCGATCCTCCTGAGCGCATTGAACCCAACAAAGTCGTCGTTATCGAAGGTCTTCACCCCCTCTATGACGAGCGCGTCCGTGAACTGGTTGACTTTGGCGTGTATCTAGACATTAGCGACGAAGTTAAGATCCAGTGGAAGATTCAGCGTGACATGGCTGAGCGTGGTCATACCTACGAAGATATTTTGGCATCAATTAATGCCCGTAAGCCTGACTTTTCCGCTTACATTGAGCCCCAGCGCGAATTTGCTGACGTTGTTATTCAGGTTCTACCTACTGAGCTTGTGGAAGACAAAGAAGGAAAGTACCTACGCGTACGCCTAGTACAAAAAGAAGGTATCAAGAACTTTGAGCCTGCTTACTTGTTCGACGAAGGTTCCACTATTCACTGGCGTCCCTGTGGCCGTAAGCTCACTTGTAACTACCCCGGTATCAAGATGTACTACGGTCCCGATAACTACTTCGGGAACGAAGTTTCTGTCCTTGAAGTTGATGGAAAATTCGATAATCTCGATGAGATGATTTATATCGAGAGTCACCTCAGCAAAACTGGCACTAAGTACTACGGTGAGATGACTGAGCTTGTGCTCAAGCACAGAGATTATCCCGGTTCTGACAATGGTACCGGTTTGTTCCAAGTACTCGTTGGTCTAAAAATGCGCCAGACTTACGAAACATTGATTGCAGAGAAGGCAACCGCGACAGTCTAAATTTCTACTCCAAGGGAAATTTGCTTGAATTGTATATCCAACATTTATATAAGGAAGGGTCTTGAAAAGATCTTTCCTTTTTTTGATGGTACTCCTATGGCGATCGCCTTTCTCTTCAAAACAGTCTGGTCAATATTTGTAGAAACACGACTCATCAATACAAATTTTTTCGATCAGTTTTAAGATAGAAAAAAGTAATCTAGAAGACATATCTCTCAAAAGCATTATGGTGACAGTCAGTAGTCAAGCCCCCAGTGCAGATACCGCAGCCGAAGACCAAGGCGGTTTACCCGTTACGATCATCACAGGTTTTTTGGGGAGCGGCAAAACAACGCTGTTAAACCACATTCTCACGAACCAAGAGGGTCTCAAAACAGCAGTACTCGTCAATGAATTTGGCGAAATCGGTATCGATAATGAACTGATTATCACTACTGATGACGACAACAATATGGTGGAGCTAAATAACGGCTGCGTTTGCTGCACCATTAATGAAGATCTCGTCAATGCTGTTCATAAGATTCTTGAGCGCAAAGGTGAAATTGATTATCTCGTCGTCGAAACGACAGGTCTTGCAGATCCCTTACCTGTTGCCCTGACTTTCCTCGGTACAGAATTACGAGATATGACTCGACTCGACTCGATTGTTACCGTCGTCGATTCTGCAAACTTTAGTTTGGATTTATTTAATAGCGAGGCAGCCTACAGTCAGATTGCCTACGGTGACATTATTCTTCTAAACAAAACCGATCTTGTTGATGAGGCAGACGTTGACTCTCTGGAAATAAGAGTACGAGATATTAAAGACGGTGCGAGAATTCTTCGGACTAAAAATTCTCAGGTTCCCTTGCCTTTGCTCCTAAGTGTGGGGTTATTTGAGTCAGATAAATATTACGAGGAAGCAGAAAGCCATAGTCACGACCATGACCACGGACACAGTCATGATCACGATCACGAACATAACCACGACCATGCTCATGATCACGGCCACGCCCATGCCCATGACGATTCTCACGACCACGGTCATGCCCACAATCATGATCACAGTCACGACCATGGCCACAACCACGACCACCATGACCACTCCCATCACTTAGAAAACGATGGGTTTACGTCAATTTCGATCCAGAGTGATAAACCGTTTAATATCCGAAAATTCCAATATTTTCTTGATAATCAGCTACCCGTAAATGTCTTCCGAGCAAAGGGTTTGCTGTGGTTTGAGGAAAGTCCGTTACGTCACATTTTCCACCTCAGTGGTAAGCGCTTTTCTATCGATGATTCTGAGTGGAAGAAAGATGAGGTGAGACAAAATCAGCTTGTGCTTATTGGACAAAATCTGGATAAGGAAAAGCTCCGGGAACAAATTGAAAATTGCCTTTGTATGCCTTCGGATGGCCGTGGCAGAGGATTTTCTTAAAGCTGGTTATTGGACATAACATTTGTGAAAACACTTTAACTCTCTGTTTCCATCCCTACGGATTCAGGGAGTTTTTTATAGCTAATTTTTTGAGAGAGTTTTTAGGAATTGGTGTCGAGGTACAAGAGCACCTAGTCATTTTGAATAAGGATGCGAACATTCGCTTTTGAAAGCTTATAAAGATAGGTTCTCCGTGAGTTGCGTCATCTATCGAAACCCCTTCCGACCTGCCCCAAGAAAGGACACAGAGCACTCTAGACCTTATTCGAAAATACGATATAGACTCATTTGAGCATTTTTACTTCAAGTCTAGTAAACCTTGTTCTTTTAATTTAGGTTGAAAACGGATTTCTATTTTGAGTCCTCGTGCCTCCAAATGCTCTTTGATTTCTGCTTCTATACGGCGGGCATGGTTTTTTAAAATTTTTGTTTGTTGGATTTCCTCAGCAGCAGCAATTTCAGCGTTTTGTTCTGGCGTGAGGTCTGGTTTGACGTCGATGGGTTCTGTCCACTGCGATTCTGCGGAGCTATTACCAACGGGCGTACTGCCATTTTCTTGAATCCAAGCGTTTTTGATTTCTTCGAGTAATGTCCGGCTTGGGCGATCGCAAGTATGAATCTTTAGCCAATGACACTGGTCGGGACAACGGACTAGATGTTGCTGCAAACTCTTTTTAAAATCACGGGAATAACCGATGTAGCAGAGGGTTTCGGTGGCGTCGTAAATAGCATAAATTCCGATCTTGGCGTCGAAATTTGAGGCGATCGCCCCACGACTATCGATGTAGGGAAACAGGTTCAATTCGGCGAGTACGGGCAAATCCATTGGCAGCGATTCGTATGGCAAAAGTCTACTATTGATCTTAGGTAAGACAGCCCAAGCGGACGGGCGATCGCAACTATCCTTAATTGTTCTGGAAAACTATGGCACGGAAAAAAGACAGTTGGTATTCCAAGCTGGAGCGACGCTGGGTGGCTCCGGCCTACGGTGGCGGGGTATTGGCGGCGATTGGTTTGTCGTTTTTTGGGGCGGCGACGAATACGATGGCTGGCTGGCTCTACGTGCTGAGCGGGACAATTTTTGCGATTTTATTTCTTGGGGCGATTTTACCGATACGCTCCATTAAAGAGCTAGAGATTGGGCGATCGCCGATTGTGCCGGTTAGTGTCGGCGAGGTAATGCAGGTGAAAGTCCAAATTACGAATCCGGGTAAAGCGGCAAAAAGTCTGGTTGCAGCGACCGACGAATTACCATCAGAGCTTGGTGCGCCCCGCCGTAAAGTCATTGAAATGTTGCCGCCCAAGGAAGATTTAGAATGGGTCTACGAAATTGATGCGCTAAAACGGGGCATTTTCCATTGGGAGAACATCGCGTTGCGAACGGCGAGTCCTCTCGGTTTATTTTGGTGTCGGCGATCGCGGTCTGTCCCAGCCAGAGCAGTGATTTACCCACAAATTTTGCCGTTAAGTTCTTGCCCGATTATCGATAGTATCGGTGCTGATGAAAGCCGTAAATTTGAGAGCGATCGCCTTTACCAAAACTCGACGGAAGGGGTAACAAAATCCATTCGGAATTATCGAATGGGCGACCCGATGCGCTTAATTCATTGGCGCAGTAGCGCAAGGTTTGGCGAGTTTAAGGTGCGAGAGTTAGAAATTACAACGGGCGGCGAAGAGGTAATTATTTGTCTCGACCAACAGTTTGATTGGAATCCAGAAAGTTTTGAGCAGGCGGTGAGTGCGGCGGCTTCTATCTATTTCTATGGACGGCGATCGCAACTCAATGTGAAGGTGTGGACGGCAGAAACAGGCGTTATTAACAGTCGCCCTATTATTTTGGACGCGTTAGCTGGCATTCAACCCGACACTGCCAACGACATCCAAGCACCGCCGAAATCGACTATTTTGTGGCTTACTCAAAACGCATCAAGCCTAGCCACATTACCCAAAAGTAGTCGCTGGATTTTCTTTTCTCAGTCCGACAATGATCAGCCGGAGTCTCGCCAAGGTCTAACAGTTAACCAAACCGACTCTCTGCAAATGCAATTGCAAAAAGCTATTTTTAAGGCGATCGCCTAACGGCAGTTCTTAGCTCAGAAATTTGCGTTTATAGCGCGTCAAAAATTTATAGAGCTGCATGATAAGCTTCAGTTTTTTTTGATAATCAAGAAGCTGCTGTTTACGGTCTAAAAGGAATTCTTTTGCCTCTGGCAACTGTGCCATGTCTTGCCTAGCCTGTTCCATATCGGCCACAATTTGACGCTCATCGGCTGTTAGTTTTTGTCGGAGATTCCGCAACTTTTTTCGCCAGCTGGGCATTTTCCAGAGGAGATAAATATTACATCCTACAAGACACAGATTAACGGCGATCGCCACCCCATAATGCCAATGAGCGTGTTCCATAAATTGATCCTCCTAGACCGTTACCATCCAGTCAATACAGTGTTGTAAATCCTTCTGCATTGTCTCAGCATCGCGGTGATATCTTCTGCCATGGCCGGGAAGAATCCACGAAAACCTATAGTCCCGCAGTTTTTTCATGGATTCGATTTGTTTTTCCCACGAGTACCAGCAGTAATTCCGAAAGCCCGTCAAATGTTCTAGTCGCGCTGAATAGGCCAAGTGATCGCCTGTAAATAAATACTCATTTTTGTAGAGCAAAACTGTGTGGCCTTCGGTATGTCCCGGCACAGGAATGATTTTAATGTCTTCTGCAAAATCGATTGGCTCAGTACCTTCTAGAACAATTTCGACATCCTTTGTACTCTGGCTAATTTCTGTTTTGTGCAGGAGGCGATCGCAGCCGAAATGGTCGTGAAATTTCTGGTGGTCGGCAACGTCATCGCGGTGAGTGAGGTAGAGATATTTAACGCCACCCATTTTTTCTAACTGCTTGGTGAGGGGTGGATTAAATCGAGGCGAATCGATCAGAATATTTCCTTCTGGACGCTGAATAAAATAGGATGCCGCCCCATAGGATTGCTTGGAATGGTAACCGCAATAGTAGATATTTTCTGAGATTTTTAATGGGAACTCAGCTTGTATCGCTTTAATGTCATTGGGAGGATTGACTGTACCGATAGATGCAGTGGGACAAGCTAATAACGCCTTTAAACCATCTTTTTCTTCAGCAGAATTGTTGGGCTGATGGTACACCGCTGACATACTATCTTGGCGATTGAAAATATCAGGACTTAACCAACGGCAAGTGTCACAATCAATGCAAGTACTATCGACATAAAATTCTCCTTCTACATTCTGCGATCGCCTATTTTTCAGTGTTGCCATAGAGACTAGATTTTCTTCTGTTTACTTGTATCGACTCTAACGCAATCATTTCTAAACGTGGCTCTGGAAAGTTGTGCCACAAACCGCTGTAGGGGCGTTTCCCGAAACGCCCACAGTTAATCGTCGCAACAAACGAATCGGTCATGGGCTGGATCAGTTGACTGTTTGTGGATTTCGTAACTTATCGCAACCCCTTCCGCCTTCGGCACCTTCCCCAAGGAAGTACTTGGGTTACTCGGCTTCGATAAATCCTTGGGTTCCGGCAATGACAATGGAGGCGACGGGATGGGAAATTGCTTCCTCGAATGCGGCGACGGAGGTTTCTTTGAGGGCATTAATGACACGGCTTTTTAGGGTGGGGTTTTGGCTAATGCGGCTCACGATT
>CAZXBK010000034.1:0-21062 GCA_964638765.1 uncultured Synechococcus sp.
GCGTGGCTATGACGTGACTGTTTATGAGCAGGCGGCGATCGCCGGAGGTTGTGCCTCGACATTCAAGCGCAAAGGATTCACGTTTGATGTCGGAGCGACGCAGGTTGCAGGCTTAGAAGAAGGCGGTATTCACCACAGAATTTTTGAAGAGTTAGGCGTTGATTTGCCCGAAGCGACTTTTTGCGATCCAGCTTGTGCTGTATTTTTGCCCGGAGAATCTGAGCCAATCAATGTGTGGCGCGATCGCCAAAAATGGTATGAAGAACGCTTACGGCAATTTCCGGGAAGCGAAAAATTTTGGGCATTATTGCAGACATTGTTTGATGCCAGTTGGAAGTTCCAGTCCCGTGACCCAGTTGTGCCACCCCGCAATCCTTGGGATGTAGTGAAATTAGTGCAGGCTTTGCGGCTGGATACCTTGGTAACTGTGCCCTTTACATTAATGACAGTTCTCGACGCGTTGAAGCTTTGTGGTGTTGCATCCGACAAACGACTAAAAACATTTCTCGATTTACAGCTCAAGCTTTATTCCCAGGTTGATACATCCGAGACAGCTTTACTTTACGGCGCAACAGCTCTAGCGGTATCCCAAACGCCCCAAGGTTTATTTCATCTCCAAGGTAGTATGCAGGCTTTGAGCGATCGCCTCATTGAAGCCATTGAAAAACATGGTGGCAAATTATTAACGCGTCATCGGATTAAAGAAATTAGTCTTGGGGAAAATCAAACACAAATCACAATTTTTAATCAACGTAAAAGCGAAATTTTTGAAGAGTCTTTTGACCATGTAGTGGCAAATACAACGGTGCAAGACTTAAACGATTTAGTCGAAAATCCACCGTCTTCAATATTTAGTCAAAGCTATCAACAGCGTATTGAAAATTTGCCGAAACCATCCGGCGCATTTGTGATTTATCTGGGCGTGAAACGGTCTGCGATTCCCGAAAATTGTCCGCCTCATCTCCAGTTTCTCTATGACCCAGAAAAAGAAATTAGTGAAAACAATTCTCTTTTTGTTTCTGTGAGCAAGCCCAATGATGGTCGCGCTCCGGAAGGTCATGCCACGATTATTGCGTCATCCTTTGTTAATGCTGATCCTTGGTTTGGTGAAGGCTACGACGAAAGGAAAGAGAAATATACCAAAGAGGCGATCGCCCATTTGAGTTCTTATTTTGATTTGTCGCCAGAAAATATTGTGGTGCAGGAAGCCGGAACCCCTAAAACATTTGCCCACTTCACCGCCCGTAAAAAAGGTTTTGTTGGTGGCGTTGGACAGCGGGTTTCTACTTTCGCACCCTTTGGCTTAGCAACCCGTACTCCTTTCAAAAATATTTGGCTAGTTGGCGACTCTGTTCATCCCGGCGAAGGCACGGCAGGAGTGAGTTATTCCGCATTAACTACTGTTCGACAAATTCAACAAGCGGATCGCTAGTAGCTTGTTTTCAATTCCATTCAAAGGCTGCCATCGATAAAGCGCCGTAGGTGAAACCCTTGTGAATTCTTTTGCCTGTAGAAGCTGTTGCCGCACCCAATGCTACAAATAACGGTAGAAAATGTTCTGGAGTGGGATGATTGCGCTGGGCTTCGGGAGCGACATTTGCGTAATTTAATAAACTTTGGCGATCGCCACTTTCAATTTTTTCTACTAACCACTGGTCAAAGGCTACTGCATAGTCTAACGGTTCTGCGTCCTTTGTCTGTCGGCGAAACTCTGAAAGGTTGTGAGTTGCGCTACCACTGGCAAAAATGAGGATGTTTTGTTCCCGCAGCGATCCCAGGGCTTGACCGATTTCGTAGTGGTAACTTGCCGATTCCCTTGGCAAAACAGAGAGCTGCACTATAGGAATATCGGCGTTGGGATACATTAGTTTCAGCGGAACCCAGACACCATGATCAAAACCACGCTTGTCATTAACTTTTACCGATAGATTCCCTGTATTTAAAGCTGTAGTGACCTGTTCAACTAGCCCTGTGGAACCTGTGCCGGGATAGGTGATTTCGTAGAGAGGTTGAGGAAAGCCGTAAAAGTCGTAAATAGTTTCCCGTTGGGGGTTTGCTGTTAGGAGTAGTTGCGGAGACTCCCAATGGGCAGAAATACAAACGATACCGTCGGGTTTTTGATATTTTGCCCCTAGTTTTCGAAAAAAGGCAGTCGTTGCGTCATTGTCGAGAATTAGACTTGGTGCGCCGTGGGAAACAAACAGCGATGGCAATGTAACCATAATTTTGAGCTCAAGAAGCGAGAAAAAATTTGGAGCTTCCCGCGTATTTATTTAATTTTGGCAACTCTAAAGCAAACATTGGTAGGGCGATCGCCGAACCTAGCGAATAAGCGATGCATACAACTATCTGGCTCCGTTAAGTTGTAAAGATCACCTCGTGTAAGGATTTCTGGTATTCGTTGTCAGCTAGAGAAAGCATTTCATCAAAAATCGGAGAAAAAGGGCGATCGCCATCCATTCCCGCAAAATCTTCCAGCGATCGCCAATGGCCAAAATTAATACAGCGCCAACCATCCAAACTGCGGTGGGGAAATGTCGAGAGCAGTCCCGTTTGCCCGGAAACCATACCGATTGCCTGCTCAAATAGTTCCACAAAGCGAGGCTGATTTTCCGGCTGTTTCATCTTAAAAATGCCAAAGTTGATCAGTCCATCCATCGATGTGGCAACCTCTAGTTCGCTACCTTTTGGTTCTTCCGCAAAAATCTCATACAGATGTACATCGGGTGCCTTAAAATCCGAAAACGGCTGGGTTGCCACGTAGGCTGCTTGATTTTTCCACTGGATATAACTTGTTACCCGTAATCCGTCACAGCTGCGAAAGACAGTTCCTGACACAAACTCAGAGTTTGATTTGAGGGTAGATTCAATATTTTGAATAACTTTTTTCGTTAATGTTGTTTGAGTCTCTGGCTCACTTGGAAACACAGCAAATTCAGCTAACAAGCCACTGGACTTACTTACGACAGGCATCTTGGATCTCCGAGAGGATGGTCTTGTAAATATTTCGTTGCCCGTATTTTAGTGACGTACTAGCAGATAAAAACTCCGCAGTTTTAATATTTAATCTTGTTAATCTTGGCGACTATAGGGAAAGCGCTGTTCCGGCGATCGTTCTAAAAGAAAAGCCTTGATACCTATTTTGGTTGCACCATCATAATCTTCTAGCTTGCTATCGCCGATATGCCATGCCTGAGTCGGCAAGCAATTATGCTTATCGAGAGCCGATAAAAACATCTTGCTGTCAGGTTTTGCGGCACCGACAACGGATGAAATCGTGATGCTACTGAAATACTGTTTCATATCCAGCAATTCGACAATGGCAAAAAGACGTGAATCAAAATTTGAAATCAGGCCCAGTTCAATCCCTTGCTCATGCCAAGTTTTGATAGAGGGCATTACATCCTGAAAGACAAACCACGGATCGGGAGTGGCAAAGTGGGCATAGAGCTGGGTGAAAAAGCCAGAAAAATCTTCAAATTCGTCAATGACTCCTGCCTCTGTAAAGGTATCTTTGGCGATCGCCTCCCACCATTGAAATTCTTTTTCGGGGATTTGAAACGAGTCAACACCGGGAAAAATGGGAGCTTTTGATCGTTTAAACGCTTCGCAAAATGCCTTTTCGAGCACTGCGGGATCGGTATCGACACCGTTTTTCTTGGCGATTTTAGCGTAGGTTTTACCCACACCCTCTTTCACACCAAATAATGTGCCTACTGCGTCGAAAAAAATCACCTTAGGCTTTTGCTTCATAATGCCCCTACGAATCCTGATTTGCCAACAACTTTACCAAAGGTTGCACCATCCAATTTAGCCCAACATTGAGCTGATGTTGCCAAGTTGGTAAGCGATATAAATAAACGAGTCGGCGGGCAAGGTGGGCAAGGTTGCCGTCCAGCTCGATGCCTAGTCCACTCAAAGTGGCGTTATCTTCGCCGAGGGTAAGCATTTCACCAAGATTGAAAAAGTTAAAAGGTAATAATGGCTTCTCTTCAATGAGCGATCGCAGATTCCATGCACAAACATCAGCCTGCTGAATGGCGACTTGCGCAGTCATGGGTAGTTCTTTTTCGAGCTGGGCGACATCACCAAGGGCAAAAATATTGGGGTGGTCTTTTACTTGTAAGTTTTTGGAAATTTCGAGTCGCCCATTATCGGCATGGGGCAATGCTAAATCTTTAATCCACGGGGCGATCGCATTACCGACTGTCCACATTACGAGATCAACAGGGATTTCATCGACCTTATCTTTGTATTCGAGGCTAATGGTTTCGTCGCTTAGGGCAGTCACGCTGGTTTCATAGTCAACCCAAACTTTTTTTGCTTCGAGGGCTTCGCGACCAGCCGTTTGGTTAAACTTCGGCGTATTTTCTAAAATCTCTGTGCCTCGGTCTATCAACCGTAAACGACCGCGATCGCCTAATCGATCTGCCAATTTACAAACCAATTCCACACCGCTGTAGCCGCCGCCGACCACTGCGACTCGAATTTTTTCAACCTCGGATTGCTCTAACAAGCGTAATTTTTCTTTGAGTCGTAGCGCATCGTCTAGGGTCTTAAAGGGAATCGCATTCTCCTTGAGACCGGGAATATCAATAATTTTCGTTGTACCGCCCGCCGCAATTACCAGATAGTCGTAGGCAACGCTTTCTGTGCCCTCACAAATGACGGTTTGACCTGCCACATCAACGCCTGTAACCTGCGCTTGGAGATGTTTGATGGAGCTATCTTCTAACAGCTTGGAATAACGTGGCGCCACTTCCCACGGCTGCATTTCCTCAGTGATCAATTCATAGAGCAGAGGGCTAAACACAAAATGATCTTGGCGATCAATAAGGGTAATCTCAGGGCAGGTCGCCGCATCCCACGGAAAGTCCACCAGACGCAGGGCTGTGTACAATCCGGCAAAACCGCCGCCGATAATAACGATGTGCTTTTGGCTCATGAATAGTTTGGGCTTTCTCAACTCTTGTTTATTGTGCCTTAATTTTTCTGCCAAGGTAATTTGTGCCCTGCTCAATATCTGTTTATGAACGACCCATCTTCTCTTGACTTTTACCGCAACTGTTTAAAACAAACCCTTGATATCGCTGATGAATTGGCATTAACGGCGATCGCCACTGAACACGAGTTCTTTGCCAAAGGCGTTAGGGATTTTGCCTTAGATAAAGACCTTCATATTGAGCAAACTCTAACAAAACTGCTCGTGGAACTTACGCCGGATATTCCTGTTTTAGGGGAAGAAAGCTTTGCGCAACATACAGTTTTGCCCGATAAATTTTGGATAATTGATCCCATTGACGGCACAGTAAATTTTTCTCGACAACTGCCCCTGTTTGGCATCACTATTGCTCTAATTTCAAATGGTCAGGCGATCGCCGCCGGAATATCTTTCCCTAAACTCCATGAGCGTTACATTGCCGTCAAAGGACAAGGCGCAACGCTAAATGGTCAGCCTTTACAAGTTTCTTCTACTCAAAATATTCAGGATGCCATTATCGCTCTGGGGGATTTCTCCACGGGAAAACAGGCGATCGCCAAACATCAGCTGACCCACTACCTGTTGCAATATTATGCTGGGCGCTGTCTGCGTATCCGTATGATTGGTTCAGCTGCATTGCAGTTAGCATGGCTGGCGGCGGGTCGAGTGGACCTGAGTATTACCCTGTCCAACAAACCCTGGGATGTACAGGCGGGAATATTGCTGGTGAACGAGGCCGGCGGTCAAGTTTTCGATAGTGATGGCGCTGCCCATAGCCTTCAGTCTCGTTTTACTTTCGCGAGTAACGCCCATCTCAAACCACAATTAATTACGGCATTACAGCAGAGAACGGCATCAAAAACAGTTTAGAATTCGCAATATTCTAGAAGGTAAATACTCACAAATGTCTTATTTAACCTAAAGCTATTTCAAGAAAAAATACCGCTCTCATTTAAACAAAACCACTTAGTCAATAATAATAAGTAAGGTTAGAACAGTATCCCGGTAATTATCTAAGCCAAAGAAGTCGATATTTTCATAAAAATATCAAGATCATCATCTGAAACTAGATTATTTTGAGGAGATACCGGGCTGCGCCATAACCTGTACTTCCATGACTTAGTGGCTCCTCCAAAAAACAAAATTGTAGAGGTTTTCTCGATGCGTAAACTCTTAGACCAGTTAACCCGTTATCTATCGTTGGCGATCGCCCGTATTTTTTCTCCGAATGAAGAGCCAGTCCCAGAAATTGGCACACAGCCTTTTGAAGGTAATCCCTATTCCAAACTAGACTAAACAGTATTAGTTTGAATTATCTCAGCAAAGTTTGAGTGAGTAAAAACTTGAGATTTAATTCGGGATAAGACTTTATATCTGAGTATCAGAATCCTTGGGCTGATACTCTTTTTTTATGGATAAAATATCTATGTAGCTCAATACTAATTTCCGTCAAAAAGCCACTACAAAGTTGTGTTCATCTAAAAGATTTTGAAATAACTTCGGTTTTAACCTTGTCTTTTGTCTATGGCTTTACCTGAGTAGAAATATAAGTCTCTCACTATTTTTATTGAGATTAGTAGAAGAGAAATCAGGAATTTGCTTTGACCACTTTAGTGACATAACGCTCCATCTCAGGACTCTCGTCACCATAGATACTTTCAATATGCTCTACGCAGCAGTCGATGGCAAATTGCTGGAGTTCGTCCTGGGGGACTTCAAACATTTCATCGAAGGTTTCTGGCAAAACTCGGCAAAATCTTGGTCTTTCCGCATAAATAGTGCATTTACGGTTTTCCTTGTCGTAGTTAATGCACCAGCCATCCTCTCCCACCATCGACATATATTTAGTCAACTGCTCTGGCGTGAGATAGTCCTCAAGATCCGGGCGATCGCTGGGTTCTAGATGACAACATGCCCCACAATTTTCTATACACTGCCAAGTCGCCATCGTCTTCATTCTCCGTTGCGTTACAAAACTTCATCGTTTTTCTCTAATTCTCAGCAAAGCACGGTAGACAACAGGGTATGATAGACAATGATTTTTAGGAAAAACACTTTTACCCTGTTTTTTGTTTAATTCTGGAATAGGAGAAATATGGATTTTATCACAGGTTTTTTTGGCAGCATCAATTTTGAAGTGATTTTTCAATTGACTTTTGTCTCTTTGATTCTCATTTCTGGCCCTGTCATTATTTTTCTCTTGGCAGTCCGTGGCGGCGACATGTAATTCTCTTTTTATAAAAGAATTTTTTAAAACATTATCTTTTAACGGCAATTAACTATTTAGTTGGTTGCTGTTTTTGTTGGGGAAATATTAATTTTCGAGGGTGGCGATCGCCGTTTTTATCATTTGAAAAAAAGGTGGCTTCGTCACATCGACAACTTGCTCACCCAATTTGCCCTGACGCTTGCCCTTTTGAATCGCGAGAACCTTACCTTGATCGTTGCGAATATTAAGGGTTTTGCCTTGATTTTCAAGATGGCAAATATATAGTCGATTGTTGTATTGAAATGATTTTTCAGAGTCACTGACTGGAGACCCTTGTGTGACCTGTGGAAGCTGATTGCTAACAGAAGGGAACTCTTGATTTTGTATTAACGGAGTTGTGCTGCTGGGTCGTGCACCAACGAGTTCTAGTTCAAGATTGACCTGGTCATTCCAGTGATTTTCTTTGAGTTTGTAGGCAATATCCATGGTACGCGGCAACGGATAATAATCCCCCCATCGCCAGGCGATCGCCGTAATCGAAAATGTTTGATCATTAATAGTTTGACCAAGGGAAAATTTGACATGGTTTTTGCCAATTGCTCGCTGCTCTAAAACTTTGATATTTGGTGTCCAGAAGATGGGTTCACGGTTACCAATTCCCCAAGGATGCAACTTATCAATTTGTTGGTAAAAATCCGGTGTTAAATCAGTGAATTTTGCTTCAGCATCGATATTAACCAATGGCTTTAGATGTTCAGGTTCTAAACATTTGTGGGCAAATTCACTTAACTTTTGAATGAATATTTCTAGATTTTTTTTCTCTAGAGAAAAGCCACCAGCAGCTTTATGACCACCAAATTTTCCTAGAATATCTTTGCAATAATTTAGTCCATCAAAAATATTAAATTCTTCAATCCCCCGCGCTGAACCGCGCAAATGTCCATCCTCTTCATCGGTACAAATAAAAACAGGCACTCCATATCGTTCTAATAAACGCGAAGCCACAATACCTATGACGCCGTGATGCCAGCCACTATTGCATAACACCAAGACCCTCAAGCCTCGGTAATCAATGGGTGTTTCTTCAACAAGGGCGATCGCCTCTTCTTCAATTTGAGCACACATTTGTTGGCGCTCTTTATTGATTTGTTCACACTGCATTGCCCGTTCAAGAGCAATTCCTTGATCTTCAGTAATTAACAGCTCAATTACTTTTTGTGGATCATCAATACGACCCACTGCGTTAATCCGTGGCCCTAGCCGAAACCCAATATCATCCGGCTTTAATTGCTTCTGTTTTTCGTCGACACCAGCCATCTGCATCAGAGCCTGTACACCAGCTAAATCAGATTTTGGGAGTAGTCTTAAACCTCGTTTCAGCCAACGACGATTAACACCTGTTAGAGGCGCAAGATCGGCGATCGTCCCTAAGGTAAATAGCTCTAAAATTTGCGAAGTTAAGCCTTCCAATTTCCCTAAAGCTTGGGCGAGAGAAACAGCTAAAACATAGGCAACACCGACCCCTGCCAAACCGTAATAAGGTGACATGGTAGGAATTAATTTTGGATTTAAAATTGCATTGGCTGGCGGCAACTTTTCTGGTAAATCATGGTGGTCAGTAATGATCACATCTAGACCTAAATCTCGTGCCAAAGCGACAGGATTGTAGGCAGAAATGCCGTTATCCACAGTTAAAATAACGCCGACTCCTTCCTCTGCAAACTCGGTCACAATGCGTTCATTAATGCCATAGCCGTCAGTCATCCGACTGGGAATCGCATAGGTGACATTTGCCCCTAGGTGACGTAGTGCCCGCAATAATAATGCCGTGCTCGTCATTCCATCGGCATCATAATCGCCACAAATAGCAATTAAAGTCTCTTCGGCGATCGCCTCCTGTAGTAGCTCGACACTGAGCGCGAGATCTTCAAACTCCACCATTGGGGCAGGTAGCCGTTCAGCTTCCGGTTGAATATAAATTTTTGCTTGTTCAGCAGTGCGAATATTGCGATTGGCAAGTACTTGCGCGACCAGTGGTTTAACGCCTACTGCATCAACTAAAGTCGCAACAGTTTCTCGCTGATTCTCGGCGATACGCCAACGCTGTTGGGGAAGTCTGGACATCTCGCCTCACGAAAAACAAATCAAAAAATCACGGTTTTATATTATTGCTTAAGATGAGAAATAGATCGAATTTCACATGGCCTCCAGGCACGCTAGTCTGCATATCATTATCCATCTAAAACTACTTGTCGTATTGAACCTAAGTTATAACAAGATATTCAAAAACTAGTCAACAGTTCAAAACTCTTGTTTTTGAGCTACTTTAAGTGACTTTAAATTATCAATTTATCGCTGATATTATAAAGTAATTGATCCATACAAATACTCTTCTAAACATGAATCAATTTGAACAAAATTTGAGATTGGTTTACTTGACAAAGAAAGTTAAAAAATAAATTAAAAAATTGGTAGATATAATTTATGGTGTACACTTGCTTAATCAATCGGAAGTGAATGCAGATTTCCGCAACTATCTTTCCATTGGAATTCGCCTTGCACTTTAAAAAATGAAGGTGTGATTTCTTCTGGTGCATCTTCTAAAGAAATCTGTTCATCTATCTTATTATCAGGATTGTCATTGGATACTTCTTTAGAATCTACACTCGATGGTTTGGCTAGTGACTCAGACTCTTGACTTAATACGAAATTGGTGAAAGATAGAAAGTCTTTTTCTGGATTGTCACCACCAAAAATCTGTCCGCTAATTCGATAACTTAAAGCTTGTAAGATAAAACTCATTAGTTTGTTAATATCATTGTGATAAATCCGGATGAAACGTTCGTTTAGTCTGATCTGACTAAATGCACTATGTTGATTTGCTGATGTATCATCAATTTTCCGATCAGCAATAATATAAATGCCTGAAAGAATTCTAAAATCTTTAGCTATCCAGCGTTCTTGTAGAAACCTTATTTTACTTGAAGGCCCAAAAAACTCACACATGTTATTTTGAAAGTGTGAATCCTTCGCCGCTAAGTGCATTTTTTTGACTAGTATTGATAATGCATTCCACAACGTATTCTTTAATGGTATATCTAGTGGATTTTCTGATTCTACAACTAAGTTTCCCTCGAAAATTTTAATACTTGTCATTAGACTTGAGTCCTCTTGGTAAACGCACAAAATAGTATGAAATAACTTGGTTTGACTTTTTATAATGACCCTTTGATAACGAAAATAATACGGCTTCTGATGACAAATTGAATCAAACTTTAGACGGGTTATTTTTGTAACTAAAGAATTTTTCACCGTAGAATATAATGCATACTTTACTTTTTAATTGGTCTTTGAATATTACTTGTTGTCTCTCCGTAAAGTGAATATTTATTACTTATGGGTTACAAGGTATTGAGGGTGATCTAGCAAGAAAACCTCTCAATAATTCTTTCATCTTCAAACTTCAGCTGAATTTTAAATTCTTCGCACGGATCACAACGGAAACGACTTAGCTGAATCAAATCATCTGGCGGGTCACTGCGCACAGTTACTGTTTGTAAAACTTGATTATTATCAGATAGTAGAGAAAGCTCAACATGAGGTGGAAGGTGATCGCGAAAAGATGATGCAAAGCGAAATCCCGTTTTTGCAAGAGCTGGCTTCCTTATTGAAACAGCTGGATGTAGTTGAATACGAATACTCAAGATTTCGTCTTCGTGTTGCTTCACTAAAACAACTAGTGAAACGGGCGGTAGTTCTGGATAGATTTTCCACTGAATCTGCTTGGCGCGAGAAATGGTGTGGCCAGAAATTGAATGATTTTGTTTGTGAGGTTTGTGTTGTAATAAGCTCTCGGCAGCGTACCAATCAGAGTCAAAGCTAGAGTTTAGCCACTGATTTAAATCAATAATTGGACGAACTTGCAATAGGTAGGGAATAAAAGATTTTATGCTTTGTAGATTTTGAATAAATAATTCATTACCTTCAATGACATCTTGGAATCCTAAAAGAGTTGCTTCGTGGTTATCCTCATCAATTTGTACAACGACATAGCCAATGCGGTTGACTTGAGCTTCAAAAGGTACTCGACAATTCTCTTGCTGTTTAGTACATGGACGGCATTCTAAATGACCACAATTAGTAACATACAAATCGGCCACGTCGTTAGACATTTGGAGTAACGGATCCCAGCTTTCTCCTTTAGTTGGATCCGTCAATACTTGTGCTATACGCAGATAGTTGTTGACAGCTAAAACTGCTAGTGTATTTTGATAAACTTGACGGGCTTTTTGTGGTGTGAGTTGTTGATCTGCAAATCGTTTTGCTGTACTCCTTGCATCTACAGTAATTGGAATTGATACCGCATCGCTTAATATTGATTCTAAGTTGGTAAGCATAGTAAATTAGTTTCCTTAAGTGTTTTCTGCACTGTTGAGATAGCCTTCTTTTATTCCCCAATGTCGCAGTAGAGGGTAACAATATCGGCTATACCATTGCGCTAAGTACTTGGCTTGGCTTGGTGGACATTCAAATTCTTCGGATATGACTTCCCAAGATGCGTTATCTAGAGAAAGCTTTCGGACTAAAAGACGTTGAGCATTGATAGTAGGAAATCTTTTACATACTCGACTTCTTAGCTTCTCTTCTGGATCAGAATAGATCCACTGCATGAGTTCGTCCCACATAGCAAGGCTAGAATCTGAATCATTGGATGCTGGTAATTGTTGAAGCGGATCATATCCTTCTTGTACTGAAGGTTTAGAGACATGGCGCTGATTTTGACGATTTTGGCGATCGCGGTACAACCGCAATTTTTTGATAATCCAATCATTAATCCAAGTCATAAAAGTTTGTAGCTCCGCATATTCATGGATATATTCTTCGAGATTCTGTGAACAATACTCCAAAGCTTCTTGTAAAGCGTCTTCGTAATAGGGAACTCGTGATCGCCATAGCTTTCCTGACTTGAGAACATGACGAAATAAACGTTCAACTATTAAAATTCGCTGCTCTGTCGTAATTGATGTAGAACAAGCTTCTTTCGCTAATATTTGCAACTGGGAATTCAATGGGATGTCCTTGGATGAGCAAGTTGACATATGACTTGACTTATAAATCGTTGCCGAAGACATAATGACTGGACGAAAGCATCAACTTAACAAGTCGATGTAAAAACTATTTTTCCAATCTTTTACTAATTACTACGACGCAGAATGAAGTTTTTCGCACTTTACGATGATATTTACTTTTCGCAACATAAAGTGCGAATTGTTCGTTTAAACCTCGTTGAAAAGAGAAGAGCGTTACAGCTGAAAATTTTGTGGCACGCTTTAGGTCTTATATATACTTGGAAATTGAGTTGGGTAAATTATGTTGAATCTTCAGTCAGTCGTATCAAAATTTGTCAGAGTTACAGTTACAACCATTGGTTTTAGCCTTATCGCTACTGGCGCTAGTGCTCTTAGTTTAGTTGGCACATCTGGTCAATTTAATGGTGGTGGTAGTGAAGTTCTTTGGGGTACTAGTATGGGTCAAGGTCGAAGCGGTCTAGGCTTTACCGGTGTAGGAGCGATATCTCCGCTACCAAATAATGAGCCATTTTTACTGGGGACTCTTGAACATTTCAATAATCCCATTTCGGGTAGCGTACCGTCTTCAGTGAACCTTGCTATTACTTTAGATTTTGATGTCGTTAGACCAGTTTTTGATATAACTTTTCGGATAAACGAGACTCTAAATAGTCCGATAGAATGCCCAGCTGAGCCAAATCCTTGTCCGGATATCATCGCTTGGGACAATTTATTTTTTGATGGGACTTTTTCTGACGGCAGTGGTTCTGAATATAACTTTCAGTTACTCGGTTTCACTGGAGGTCAAACCGAGTTTGTTTCTCAAGAAGGCGGGACAAGTAGCGCAGAGCTATATGGTCAAATTTCAAGGGTTTCTTCAGTTCCAACACCTGCTGTTATGCTTCCTATAGTGATGAGTATGTTTGGTGCGGCCTCTCGTCGTAAAGATCAGGTAGAAACTACGGAGATACAGAAAGAAGATAAATATCTGATTTAGTTATGGTGATGGTTTGAGGAGTAGATTTCTAGTCTAAAAATCATCAAAGCTCACTGTTAGCTATGCTCGATACTTGTCTACATTTTAATCTAAAAAAAGCACAAAATTGTATTTTTATGCTGCTTTTTTGAGAGGAATAAGTGTTTGTAAGGTATAACTTTGACTCATTTCTCTGGCTAGTTGCTTTAAAATGATTGATTTTTGTGAGGTTCAAGATGTTGATTTTTTCAGAAAAGCGATATCTCTGGAAGTTGCCGTTTTATCATGAAGTTATTGCTGGGTATATTCGATGAGTCAGCTTGTTATTTTAAACTTAGGGTCGGGCAACTTGAATGATGGCTTCCCCGGCATTGTAGCTGAAGTCTGGGAAAGGGATAATGAACCACCTATTAAGCTAGTTGCGCAACTGCCGGCTTGCCCCATTTTGTACGAAAGTTATTATCGTTGGCGATCACTTTACCAATCACTGCAATCCATTACGGATTGGCGAAAACAGACCTCAGAATTCAGAATTATATTAGAGTCGGATGAAGCTTCCACAAATATTTCTTTCTCGGAGTTTCAAAGATTAACGCAACAAATTCGACAGCAGCTAAATATTTGGTTGGACTCAAAGGGATTTAGGCAATTAGAAAGGAGATTGAGAGCTCGACTCGGTTCCAAAGCCTATATTCATATGATTATTCAGACCGAAGATAAAATTCTCAGGCGATTACCGTGGCATTTATGGAATCTGTTTGCCGATTATCCGAATGCAGAAGTTGGTTTAAGTCTTCCCGAATATGAACGTTCTCAGGTTGAACGTACAGCGATTGGTAAGGTTAAAATTCTTGCTATTCTCGGTGACAGTGATGGTATTGACACAGAAAAAGACAGTGCAATTTTGCATCAATTACCTAATGCAGATGTTTCTATAATTTCACAGCCAACACTCCAAGAATTAACAAAGTATTTATGGGAAGAATCAGGATGGGACATTCTATTTTTTGCAGGACATAGTAATACAAACTTTGAAGAAGAAAAAGGTTATTTTAGCCTTAGTCCAGGAAATCAAATTACGATCAGACAGTTAGTAAATGCTTTAAGGAAAGCTATTTCCCAAGGATTACAATTAGCAGTTTTCAACTCTTGCGATGGGCTTGGTTTAGCAAAAGAGTTAGCAAAGCTGAATTTACCCCAAGCGATTGTAATGAAGGAACCAATTCCAGATCTTGTTGCCCAGGATTTTGTAAAAAATTTTCTACAGACTTTCTCCGGTGGTGCACCCTTCTATAAATCGGTGCGAGAGGCAAAGGAAAGATTAGAGGGGATGGAAGAGTTATTTCCTTGTGCAAGCTGGCTGCCAGTGATTTGTCAAAATCCTACACAGCCACCGCCGACTTGGCTTGATCTTGTGCGTAGTATGGAGCCGCAAAGGTTTACTACAATTGATGTAGGAGGGGATGCGCTAGATAATTTAGTAACGCTTGTTTTTACTGATTTGGCGCAGTCGACATTATTAAAGTCTCTGTTGCCGGGAGAGAATATAACTGAGAAAAATAGTATTTATTACGAAACAATATTATTACCTCATCGGCAGTATATTGAACGCACAATTACGAAGTATGGTGGCCGAGTTGTAGAGACGGAAGGGGATGGCCATTTTTTGGTATTTGGCAGTGCAGTAAAAGCTGCTCAGTGGGCAATTAGTCTGCAAGAACATTATCATCTTCATCCAATTCAAACGCCTTTAGGAAAATTAGAAGTTCGGATTGGCATGCATACGGGACAACCAATCAAAGATGGTCGGGGTTATAGCGGTCAAGAGGTTGATTTTGCTGCCCGAGTTGGTGCTTTGGCGGATAACTCCCAGATATTAATGTCTGAAATGACGAGCATATTATTACGGGATTCTAAGTTCAATGGTTTGGCCTGTTATGAACATCCACCGGTTTTTTTAAAAGGTATTGGCTCAAAGGTTCTAACAGAATTACTTTATTTAGAAAAATTGCCGAACTCACCTCGGAGTCCCCAAAAGTCGCAGTTAGGGATTAAGGCGATCGCCAGTAGTATTGCCGTAAGTTTGGGAGTGATTGCCATCCGGATGATGGGATTTTTAGAACCTGCTGAGTTTGCGGCTTTTGATCAGCTAATGAGGTTGCGTCCACCAGAAAAACCTGATGATCGCATCGTGATCGTAGAGGTGACGGCAGAGGATGTGCAGCGACAAGATGAGGATCAACTAAAGGGGCGATCCCTTGAAGATGGTTCTCTTGAAGAGCTGCTACGTAATTTAAATACCTATGAGCCAAGCATCATTGCTGTGGACATCTATCGAGAAGCTAGTGTCGAGCCAGAATATAAGTATCTAATTGATCAATTTCAGAATAACAATCGGTTTATTTCCCTTTGTAAGGGTGGTCATGATAGTGAAAATCTAGGTCATGCACCTCCAAATGCAATACCTGAAACAGATCAATTGATGCGGGTAGGCTTCAGTAATATTCCGCCGCTAGATAATCATGATGGATTGTTGCGACGGCATCTTGTTTCGAGTCAGTTTAGTCCTAGTTCGCTTTGCCAAGCCCCCTTTGCCTTCAGTCTTTTAGTTGCTCATCACTATTTACGAGATTTAGATCAAGAGCTACGTTTTGAAGATCAAGTCCTAACAAATGGAATTAAGCAATTTCCACGTCTGACATTCAATAGTGGTGCTTATCAGAAGCTTGATGATCGAGGCTATCAACTTCTTTTAAATTATCGAGCAACTAAAACTTTAGAAGATGTAACTCCTCATCATTTAACCCTAACAGAGGTCTTGGATAATCAAATCTCGGCAGAGTTGATTCAAGACAAAATCGTATTGGTTGGAGTTACTGATCCTAATTTCAGAGACCTCTACCGCACGCCATCTAACAAAGAATTTGCTTTGTTAGAACAAACCCCAGGAATTGTTATACAAGCCCATATAGTTAGTCAGTTAATTAGTGCAGTAATGGATAACCGCCACATTATTTGGTGGTGGCCAGAATTTATAGAACTCTCCTGGATATTTACCTGGGGATGTGCCGGTACGGCGATCGCCTGGTACTTTAACTCTCGTCTTAAATTTTTTATAGTGCTATCCAGCTCATCTGTTCTACTTAGCGGTATTTGTTATGGGGTATTACTAATCGGGGGATGGATTCCCTTCGTACCGCCATTACTTGCTTTAGGCTGTTCGGCTGGCATACTCTTTGTCTACCGATATAAATCCTTTGGTCTTTTTTAAAAAGATTTTTAATCCTATAAACTTAGTGTGACAAAATACTTAAGTTATTAAGGTTATTTTTATAGATGAAGTGCGAAAAGTCGCTTTAATGATCGTTGTAATAATTAGGGTCATTTTGATTGTTATCGCCGTGTCATGAAGATCTGTCCCTTGAAATGATGTAGTTTCTCATTGGATCCATGAAAAATAAGATTTGGTTGCATACTCTTATTCACTCTTTGCTGATTAGTTTTGCCTTTGTTCTAGGTACGCGAGCTAATAGCCTTCCTTTAGAATCATCTGATGATACGGACACTTATGCTTTACAGCTACGAACTCTACCGATTAAAGGTGTTGATACAGAATTATCTTCAGGAGTTTCTGGCTCTTATGTCGATTTTCCAAGACTTGCTCAAAATAAAAATAATACGCTGGGAGATCCACCCAGCAACGGTGGTGTGGGAGGGAACGGAACAGGCTCTCGTGGTCAATGTGCAACAGAAGCTAGTTTGCAGTCCCTAACGCCGACTAATGGTATTGGTGTTGTAATGCAAGATTCAGCTGCTGGGTTGTATTTCTTTATTCCAAAAGGTTCAGTTCGTCCAGATGAATCAAGTGCCAATGATATGGGACAGCGAAGTCGTGGTATCGAGGAAACAATAACTTTTCGTATTAGTGACATGTCAACTGATGATGTGATTTACACCAGTAAATTAACGTTGAACTTGCCGACGTTGCTCAATATAGATCTGACTAAAGCAAATCCACCTATTACTTTAACGGCCGGTCAAACCTATAAATGGGAACTTACTTTGAACTGCGATTTAACAGAGATGGTGGATGAATATCCTCGTGTTTCTGGTTTAATGCGGAAAATTGATAATGAGCCAGATTTTCTTGCTGAGAGTGAAACTGTTGCTATGGTTGATCGCCCACTTTTCTTTGCAGACATGGGCCTCCAATATGATGCGATCGCCGCGCTAATCGAGCTTATCCAAACTGAACCAGACAATCCCAACATTGAAGCAATTTGGCAGGAGCTTTTGCCAGAAACTTCCCTTGGGCTGATTAAACCTGCATTAATTTCTGAATCACAGAACTAATCTTCACAACGTTTTTTTCAGGGTCTGGAGTAGTTTGGCTATGTTTCGGACTCTCTTTGCATAGATATTTACCATTGGGCAAAAGGTTACGAATATGTCGAGACTAAACCAAGGGATTACTGTATGCGCAGTTAATTTTGCACTTTTTATCAGCGGACAGGCGGCGATCTCGCAGATCACAGCAGAGATGATGAGTGGTGTTGGGACAACTGTCGCCTCTATCGGAACAGATCTTACGATTGCCGGTGGCACTATCAGCAACGGTAATTTATTCCATAGTTTCACAGAATTTTCTGTCCCCTCATTGAATACGGCGATCTTTACCAATACTGGAACAATCACAAATATTTTCAGCCGAGTCACAGGGGGAGAGACCTCTCAAATTGACGGTACTATTGAAGCCCTTGGTACAGCTAATCTCTGGCTTATAAATCCTAACGGTATTAACTTTGGTGCGACTGCAAATTTAAATATTGGAGGTTCATTCACTGCCAGTACAGCCGAAGCCCTCACTTTTGGAAATATCGGTTCGTTTAGTGCCGTTGACACTAGTGTTCAGCCAAACTATTTATTAAGAATATCAGCCCCCCCCGGATTGCAGTTTGGCGCAAACTCTTCTGGCAGCATTACTAGCTTAGGTAACTTACAAGTTGATAAAAATTTGACTCTTGTCGCAGGAATCCTAGATCTTCAGGGAGAAATAAAAGCGAGGAATATTTCTTTGTCTGCTCAAGAAAATATCGATTTAACTGGCATGAATCTCTTGTCAGAACAAAATGCCATTGATGGTGGTGATATTTTCCTTATCAGCTCTCAAGGGCAAATCTTGTTAGATAACAGTTCACTAGTCACTACTTCGATGACAACAAACGGTGGCAATGTTTATCTTTACGGAAATCAAGGAATCAAACTCATAAATGGCTCAACAATAGAATCAGTTGGAAACTTAGGTGGAGAAATAACTCTCGATAGTCACACCTCAGATATCGAGATGATAAATAGCTTTGTTGTTAATTTGGCATATGGTTCTGGGATCTCTAAAGATATCAAATTTAATGGAAGCTCTATATTTTTGAATAAACTTTCAGGTATTGGAACTGTTGCTCGGCGTTTTGATCCTTCTGGAAAATTGACAGGTGGAAATTTAGTCATAACAGCTCACGATTTGATTAAAATCTCAAAAGAAGAAACTGTTAGTCAAATCACTCCACAAAATGATTTGTTACAGGACTTATACAGTTCTGAAGGTATTTTTTCTGATTCCTCTAGTGGTTTTGTAACTTTGGCAATTGACGACACTAATGGAGGTGATATTTCTGTTGTTACGGACAACTTGTTTATCAAAGACAATAGTAATTCCACTGGATTATTAGGGATTAGTACATCTACAGGAGGACGCGGTAATGCTACAGGCAATTCGGGTAATATCAAAATTATTGTCAACGATAATCTTGAAATAACAGGCAATCAAACTAATCCTTTTTCTCTTCCTTTTGATCAAGCTTCTGTTGAAACTATATTGAATATTGAGACACGTATTACTTCCGCAACAGGTGGATCAGGAAATGCTGGGGATGTTTATATTGAGGCAAAAACAGCAGACATTAGTAATGGTGCATTGATAACAACAGGAACTGGAGCAAATACAAGCGGAAATGGCGGCAAATTATTCTTTAAAGCGACAGAATCTATTAGGTTAGAAGGTTTAGCCATTCTGGCTTCAGGTACAGCGAGTTCAGGTAACGCTGGCGAATTAATCATAGATGCACCTCAAGCAAATATTCAATTAAAAAAAGGGGCTGTCATTGCTGCGGATACTACTGCTTCAGGTAATGCCACAGGACTTAGAATCAATGCGAAGAACCTATCTATTTGGGATGGTTCGAGAATTGGCACAGCAACTCTTGAAGAAGGTTTGGGAGCTCTACTAGACATTAATGTTAGTGAGCAAATTTTAGTTTCTGGAACTTCATCTGATGGAGCCATTCCTAGTGGGATATTTACTAATTCAATAGCAAAGGGTGATGCCGGTAGTTTAAAGTTGTCAGCAAAAAGTATTTTGGTTGAAAACGGAGCTAGGATTCTTGCTAGCGCTTCAGGTCAAGGTAAAGCCGGCGAAGTAGACATTGTTGTATCAGACTTCCTCATTAATGAAGATTCGCAAGTTTCTTCGAGTACATCATCAAGCGGTGATGCTGGGACAATTAAAGTTCGTTCGTTTGATGAACTTGGGCTACAAGGCTTGGGAAAGCTGCTCGTTGAAACTACTGGTACTGGTAGTGCGGGTAGCGTTGTTCTCGATGCACTGACTATTAGTCTTGATAAGGGAATAGAAGTTTCAGCTTCAACTTTTAGTGAAGGTAATGCTGGCCGTGTTCAGATTAAGGCAAATCAAATCAATCTAAGCGGTAAATCGCTGATTAGAACAAACACTTTTAGTAGTGGTAATGCAGGGAATATCGAATTTAATATTGCAGATGCTTTCAATATACAAAATAGTAGAATTGAAGCCTTAACTGAACTAAACTCTTCTGGCGATGGTGGAGATATTCTCATTAACGCAAATACAGTAGATATTATTGATTTTGGCCTGTTTGCTGTTGACTCTCAAGGTAGTGGTATTGGTGGAGATATACGCTTTTTCCTAGGTGATTCTTTAAGGCTAAATAACAATGCTACGATAACGTCTCAAACGGCTAGTAGTAATGGTGGAAACCTAGTTTTTGATGTCCCTTCAGTACTTTCATTATTTAATAACAGCGTCATTTCCACTGAAGCAGGGACAGCACAGGCTGGTGGTGATGGAGGCAATATTCTGATTGATTCTTCGCTACTTTTTGGTTTTGGAAATAGCGATATTGTCACCAAT
The DNA here is from genome assembly GCA_964638765.1 of uncultured Synechococcus sp. Taxonomy (GTDB): domain Bacteria; phylum Cyanobacteriota; class Cyanobacteriia; order Cyanobacteriales; family MRBY01; genus MRBY01. The sequence goes on from CAZXBK010000034.1 coordinate 20,458, forward strand.
GCCTTTTCTGGTAATGGCGGAGTGGTCACAATAAATTCAACTTTAGTTGAAAACTTTTTGATTGAGAATATTGCTAATCCACGTCTTGATCCGCGTAATAATATTACGGCTAATTCGGTGCAAGCTAATTTTGGGCTATTAGATATTAATGCAGATAATCTCGAAGATGAACCAGCGCTACCCAGTGATTTTAGAGACTTATTTGATCTAATCGATCCGCGTTGTGTCGGAGCAAGTGTTTCTGGTTCTAATCAATTCACTAACCGTGGTAGAGGTGGTATCCCACTTCAGCCTCATAATATTTTTGATGTTAGTGAAGCTCTTGAAGATCCTGGAATAAATCCCGGAAAAATTGGTAATAAAAACTTTGGCATAAAAATCACTTCTTTACCCAAACAAGTAATAAATACTATTGAAGTAGCAGATCATTGGCAGATCACTGAAGATGGGAAAATCGAGCTTTTTAGTGCAAATGCTCGTAACGAAATCTCGTCAATCGCCAATACTTTTTCCAACTGTAGTTTAGATGGGCATAGTATTTAGTACGCACAGTATTTAGTACGCACAGTATTTAGTACGCACAGTATTTAGTACGCACAGTATTT
>CAZXBK010000034.1:21162-26653 GCA_964638765.1 uncultured Synechococcus sp.
AGTACGCACAGTAATAGTCGTCACTATATTCAAGTCTGACAATATTAAGTTATTTTTTCGCAAGGTTAAATTTTAGTTGAGAAATAATAAACCCTTATTCGAAGCCCATATCTTGTAGTTAATTGCTAACAGGTGCATCAGTATGTCTCAGATAAATCAAGGAGTAGCTCTACTGACGATTAATCTGGCCTGCATTTTTTTGGTACAGGGGGCGATCGCCCAAATTACCCCAGATAATACTTTAGGTGCAGAATCCTCTTTTGTTACACAAAATATCGAATTCGATAATCGCACTGTAAATCTAATCCAAGGTGGTGCATTAAGAGATAAAAATCTGTTTCATAGCTTTCTTGACTTCAATATTGACGCAGGAAAAAATGTTTATTTTGATAACCCAGCAGCTATCCAATCAATTTTTAGTAGAGTCACAGGTAATAATGTCTCTGAAATTTTTGGGACACTGGGAGTCGCTGGCAATGCCGACCTGTTTTTACTGAATCCCAACGGCATTCTGTTTGGTGAAAACGCAACGTTAGATGTTGCGGGTTCTTTTCTAGCGACAACAGCAGAAAAGTTTGATTTTGGTGATGATTTGGAATTCAGTGCAATAAATCCTCAAACAGCACCACTACTCACAGTAACTCTAGAACCCGGTTTACAGGCTGGTGTGCCAACACTTGGCAACATTGTTAATGAAGGGACATTAAAAGTTGGACAGAGTAAAAATCTTAGTTTGTGGGGTAAGGATGTAATTAATAGAGGTACATTGGTGGCTCCAAGCGGGTCGGTACAGATTTTAGGAGAGCGGCTCCGCTTAGATGAGACTACCCATATCGATGTGACTGGGTTCGGAAATGCAGGACAGGTATTAATCGGCGGTGAATATCAAGGTCAAGGGATTTTGCCGACAGCGCAACAACTGATTGTCGAACCGGGAGCGGTAATCCAAGCAAATGGCTTTGGTGTAGGGGATGGGGGGGAAGTGATTTTATGGGCAGATCATACGACTCAATTTGGGGGGAATATCGAAAGTCGGGGGGGGAGTTTAGGCGGTGATGGTGGTTTCGTTGAGGTTAGCGGCGCACAATCTTTGCAGTTCAATGGATTGGTAGATACAAGTTCACCATTAGGGGAAACGGGAACTCTTCTGCTCGATCCAACAAACATTAATATTATTGCCGGTACATCTCCTGTTTTTGGCGCAGCAGATGGCATCTGGAACAGTGCAGAAGATCCGGGGGATCAAAACTTTGGTGCAGAGACTTTGGCGACACTCCTAAATAATGGCAATTTAATTTTGGAAGCTACAGACCAAATTACAATTGCCAGCGACGTTAACCTGAACAGTCCCAATTCACTAACTCTGATTGCCGACAAAATTACTAATCAAAATGACTCTAGTCTAATTCAGACCGGAGGTGGTGACATCTTTCTTGGCGCTTCTAGCAAACCGATCACTAGTATTTCATTTTCTGGGGACGAAAACGGTGACGGCGTTATCAATGGTGTTGAGTTTGGCGTTGTAGGTAATAGTGGCAATATTAGTGTTTATACGTCTTTTCTAGAATTAGCAGATGGCGGTGTTCTTGCCACAACTAATAATGGGAATGGCACTGCCGGCGATATTATCATTAATGCGACTAACTCAATCCTTCTAAACAAGGGAGCTATAAATGCAGAACTTTTTGAAAACGGCATAGGAGAAGGAGGGAATATTCAGATTAAGACAAATAATTTAACTTTAAATAATGAGTCTGTAATTTTTAGTAGTACGTCCGGGCAGGGGGATGCGGGAGATACAAAAATAACTGTACTAGACACTATAAAATTAGATGCAAGTGCTATCAGTAGCGGAGTAGACCCGGATGCTGTTGGTAATGGAGGCGATGTCATGATCAATTCCAGTAGATTGATAATGACAAATAATTCAGGGATTGATGCACTAGTTCTTGGGCGTGGTCAGGCTGGTCAATTGAATATTAATGCGACAGAAGAAATTCAAGTAGATAAAAGTTTCATTGATACTGGAATATTTGCCCAGGCAATTGGTGATGGAGGAGATTTGAATATAACGACTAAAACTCTAAAGGTAATAAATGATTCTCGTATTGCAGCTAATACTTTTGGGATTGGAAATGCAGGCAAGCTTGATTTGTTGGCTACTGAATCAATACAAATTGAGAATAGTTCTATTTTAAGCGATGTATTTCCTAATCTTGGTGATAACTTACAACCTATTCTCCAAGATTTCTTTACATCTATGCTTGGCCCTAACTTTACGATAGATGAGTTTTTCTCACTGTTTGAGTCTCGCAATGCCGAATTTGATTTACTACGCTTATTTCTTGATGAAATATCGGTGGCAGATTTAGGACAATTTATTGGTGACGTTTCAACGCCCGGAACTGGCGGAAATATTGAGATTGAAAGTAAAAATATCAACCTTAATAATGCTGAAATTTCTGCATCAACATATAGTAATGGTCTAGCAGGTGCAATACTTGTAAATACTGAAAATTTAAATCTAGAAGCTAACTCACTCATTCAAACTAATACTTTTAGTAGCGGTAACGCTGGAGAAACAAGACTCAATGTCACCAATGATTTAAACATTAACAATAGTTCTATAGAAGCTCGTACAGGAGTCGGCTCAACTGGAAATGGTGGAGACATCAAAATCAATCATAGAGGTGCTAATCTCGCAAATTCAAGAATCGCGGTAGATTCGAAAGGGAGTGGTACTGGTGGCGATATTTCTGTCGGTTCAAACTTCATCAACCTAAGTAATTCAGCCATTACAACTGAGACATTTAGTAGTGATGGGGGCAATATTTTTTTAGACCTTGATAATCGGTTGTTTCTTGAAAAAGCAAGTAATGTAACAGCTACTGCGGGGCTAGCTCAACAAGCAGGTAATGGCGGTAATATTACCGTGGCTGCATCATCTATTGTTGCGAGTCCAAATGAAGATAGTAATATTTTTGCTGATGCGTTTAGTGGTCTTGGCGGACGCATCTTTGTTTCCGTTGATAAACTCGTGAATATTGGCTTTCAGACCGAAAATATTCCAGTTCGTAACGATATTACTGCCTCGTCAATAATAGAATCATCTCGTTTGATTTTTTCTCCTATTTTTTCTTTATTGTTTGGTGGTTTGCCCGGCTCTGTGATTATCGAGTCTGATATTGAAGATGATAGAGAATTACCAGAGACTTTGATTGATCCTTCGGAACTGATTGATCGCCGTTGCATTGGTTCAGCACCGGGTAACGCGAGTGAATTTCGACTAGTGGGAAGAGGAGGCCGATCGCCGCAACCGACAGATATTTTTGATGTGAGCGAATCTTTAGAAGATATCGGGCCAAGTTATTTACAAACAACTAATGAAAATGCCATAAGCTCACCACCTCAGCTTTCAACAAATATGGCGAATTCTGAAATTGCAGGCATAGACAGCTGGCATGTTACAGAAAATGGAATCATTCAACTGCGAACGGCGATCGCCCAAATGAATCAAAAATTTGTGCCTCACGCCATATCTAATTGCAGACATCCAGAATTGGAGCTTTTGCAATGAACTGCTACTGGACTATGACTGAGCGTAATCACTCATTTATTAAAAATTATCCACAAGTCTAAAGATTCGCTGATTAATTATTGCTCTAATGTTGTCGGTGTGTGAAATTAACAAAAACAAAAGCAGGGTATTATTTTCGTGTTTGGGATAAATCGTTATGTGGCTGTATTGACAGCCTATTTCTCATTACGGCTAGGTGTACAGGGGGCGATCGCCCAAATCACTCCAGACGATACTTTGGGGATTGAATCTTCTATTTTGACACCCGATGTTTCGCTCAATGGTCAGGTCGTTGATTTGATTCAAGGTGGGGCAGTACGGGGCGATAATCTATTTCATAGTTTTCTTGACTTCAATGTTGACTTAGGAAAAAGTGTTTACTTTGACAATCCAGCAGCGACCCAGGCTATTTTTAGTCGAGTTACAGGTAACGATGTTTCCAAGATTTTTGGCACTCTCGGAGTGGCTGGTAGCGCCGACCTATTTCTACTCAATCCCAACGGTATTTTATTCGGTGAGAATGCAAGTCTTGATATCGCAGGTTCTTTCCTTGCGACCACAGCCGATGCTTTTCAATTTGACAATGGTTTAAGTTTTAGTGCGACGAATCCGCAAACAGCGCCGTTACTGACAGTGAATGTCCAACCGGGCTTGCAGTTTGGCAATAACCCTCCCAGCACAATCACGAATCTAGGTCAATTACAAACAGGTGAGCATCTAACGTTAGCTGCTGAAAATTTAAACCTACAGGGACAGTTACAGGCAGGAGAGAATTTAACTCTCAAAGCTCAAGACACAGTAAAACTACGAGATACAAATGAAAATCCTTTAACTCTTGCGGCAGGTAAGGATTTGTTGGTGCAAGGCAACCAAACAGTTGATCTTTTTGCCTTAAACCATCCCCAGAGTGGTCTATTTTCAGGCAGCGAAATGGTCTTGCGTTCGGGTAGTCCTGTCATTGGTGATGCGCGTTATTAGAGTGGTGGTAGTTTTCGCATCGAAGAATTGGACGGGAGTTTAGGCGATTTGTATAGTCCCAACGACCCTGTGATTAAAACGAATGGAGATGTATTTATTCAGTCTTACCAAGGGGCTTCACTACATATTTGGGCAACGGGAAGGGTCAGAATTTCTGATGATGTATGGATTACAGGTGCAGACACAATTAACGGTTTAGCAGATAATGTTGCTTTATCGAATGGGACATCTATCGCAATCGATGGTAGAGGTGAACCAACATTAGATATTCGAGCTGGAATGACTTTGGCTGGATTAGGGACACCCACTACAATCACCGATGGCGGTATTTTCACTGCTTTTGTACCGATATCACCTCCAACTAGTGCCGACATTGAAGTCGGTTCAATCCTATTTGCTAATAGCGCTGATTTTACAGATCTCTTGCCAGGGAAAGTTTTATTGACAAATCAATATGAGCCTAATGCATCGCTGGCTGGCAATATTACTGTCACGGATACTCAAGGATTGGGAACAATCCAGATAGGTGGAGATATAGACACTCGCTCTGTGACTTTTGACTCCAAAGGTGAGATTACTCTCAATGGCAATATTAATGTTTCTTCTCCTAATGGGATGGGTGGAGAAGTCACATTATTGGCCAATAGCAATATTGTTGGTAGCAGCATTAATACTTCTGGGGGGATAAATGGGAGTAGCGGAAATATCGCTTTGATCAGTCAAAACGGGGATATTTTTCTCAGCAATGCTTTTATAACTAGTGAAAATCGTGGTGAGTTAAAGGGAGGTGATATTGACATTAGAGGGCGTTCGCTTTTCGTCAACGATGGAACTCAGCTAAGTACAATTAACTTCGGTAAAGGTGATGCAGGTAATGTGACAATTGAGAGTTTCAAGCAAGTAACGTTGTAGCAAAATAGAGTGAGTAGTCCTTTC
>CAZXBK010000035.1:0-26303 GCA_964638765.1 uncultured Synechococcus sp.
TATTCCTCCATACGGGCGCGGATGCCATCTGATCGATTTTTACCTACAACAGAAATCGGGAAATCACAGTAAAAACATCGCTGGATACAAAAAGGTAAATGAACGTAGGCACTAGCGACGGACGTTTGAAGAGAACGATCAACTTGCTGCGTAGTGTGGGAAAAAACCATGAGATTAAGAAAAATTTGGTTATTTGTGAATGATGACGACTAAATCCAAACGTCGGGAAACCTCATCGATATAATGAGAACATTATTCTTATTTTCCCCGCTTTCCCGTAAAACATGGGATTTGTAGACGGATCTAGAACCTATGTTTGATGTTTTTCTTGTCCTAATCTTTGTCGTGGCGATCGCCCTTGTGGGGTTTGACGTCATTGATTTACTTCCCGCTTCAATCCGTGATCAGGCTTCTAATATCGAAGCACTCCGTTGGATTGGGGCAGGATTTGCATCATTACTAGGTCTGTCCGTAGGTTTACTTGCCCAAAGTACCTACCGTCGTCTTGAATCCCAATTCCGTCAGACACCCATTGAAATCATTGTTACCCGAGCAGTGGGTTTAGTGATTGGTTTGTTGGTGGCAAACCTTATGTTAGCCCCAATTTTCCTCCTTCCCATTCCTGAAGAATTTGGGTTTCTAAAACCAACTTTTGCAATCTTGGGTAGTATCAGCTTTGCTTACCTTGGTGTAAGTTTGGCAGATGTCCATGGCCGTAGTTTTTTGCGGCTCATTAATCCCAACAGTCTTGATACATTGCTGGTGGCAGAGGGAACATTACGTCCAGCTCCCACAAAAATCATTGATACAAGCTGCATTATTGATGGGCGCTTAGAAGAGCTTTTAAAAACAGGCTTCATCGAAGGTCAAATTCTAGTACCGATCTTTGTTCTAAACGAATTGCAACAACTTGCCGATGCCAGCAATGATCAAAAAAGAGCAAGAGGTCGTCGGGGTTTAGATATTCTCCAAAGCATGCAAAAACGTTTTCCTAAGCGAGTCACCATTAACCAAGCTGATTACGACGATATTTCTACTGTTGATGCCAAGCTGGTGCATCTGAGCCAAGAGATTAACGGCGTTCTTCTCACTAATGACTACAATCTCCAAAAGGTTGCAAATCTCCAGAGCGTTGAAATTTTAAATATTAATGACCTTGCCCAAGCAATTCGTCCTATTTACCTTCCCGGTGATGGTCTTGATCTGAAAATTCTGAAAGAGGGTCGCGAGGATAAACAAGGGGTGGGTTATCTCGAAGATGGCACTATGGTTGTTGTAGAAGAAGCAAAAACTTTTATGGGTGAAGATGTCAAAGTTACTGTGACTTCCTCACTACAAACTTCTGCAGGTCGAATGATCTTTGCCAAACTTGCTTCCGCAGCATCTATGTCCAGCGATTAGAAATTTATACTCAGTGACTATTTAGCTAGTACTTAACTCAAGGCGACTATCGAAAAGCGTTTCCCCTTTACAATGCAGAACTAGAAGGTTGAGGCAAACCACTATGCAATTAGCCACCTATAAGTTTTCAATTGAGCAATACCATCAAATGCTTGAGACAGAAACTTTGCCGCTCGAGCAACGCTTTGAACTCATTCGAGGAAATATTGTCACGATGTCGCCGATCGGCTCACAACATGCTGCTGCAGTAAATCGTCTCACCCAGCTTTTTAGTTTATTTCTCGGAAAAAAAGCGATTGTCGCTATTCAAAATCCCCTCGGGTTACCCGATGATTCTGAGCCACAGCCTGATGTCGCAATTTACAAGCCACGAGCAGATTTTTACGAGACACAAGCCCCAACTAATGATGATGTTTATTTGCTAGTTGAGGTTGCAAAGAGTACGCTGCGCTACGACCAGCAAGTGAAACTGCCTCTCTATATAGAAAACAAGATTTTGGAAGTGTGGATTGTTACTCTTCAAGAGCGGCAACTGGAAATTTATCGTGAACCTGATGGCTCAGGCTATGCCCAAAAAGTAATCTTGAAAGACACGGATACATTGGCTCCGCTAGCTTTTCCTGAAGTGGCGATCGCCGTAAAAGATATTTTTGGCTAGATTAAGCTGAACTACCGACGAAATAGTTACGTGTGCCTTTTGCATCAAGGGCGGCTCCGAGACGATTTAGAGCATGGGCATAGGCCGCAGTTCGCATCGAAATTCCTTTTGTTTGAGCTAGTTCCCAAACATTTTCTGCTTCGCGGATCATCTTCTCTTTCAGCTTTTGGTGGACTTCTGCCGCCGTCCAATAGAAGCCATTACGGTTTTGCACCCATTCAAAATGACTGACTGTCACGCCCCCTGCATTCGTCAAAATGTCGGGGACAACCATGATGCCGTTACGTTCAAGAATCTTGTCGGCATCGGAGGTGATGGGGCCATTGGCAACTTCAAAAATTAATTTGGCTTTAACCTGAGATGCGTTGCTGCCAGTAATTTGGTTTTCGAGAGCTGCCGGAATCAAAATATCGACATCGAGGGTTAACAACTCGTCGTTTGTTAGGACCTTATGCTCAACGATATTACAGAGTGCTTTCCTACAATAGACCGCTTTGATGCCGTTATTTTCACTTTTATAGTGGCGGATGCTGGGAATATCTAAGCCTTGTTCTGCGTAGATGCCACCGCGAGAATCACTGACCGCCACAACGCGATAGCCCATATTTGCAAGCTGCTGGGCAATTTCTGCGCCGGCATTACCAAAGCCCTGCACCGCAACGGTTGTTTTTTCTGGCGATCGCCCCAATTTTGCACAGATAGTATTAACGACATGAAAGGCTCCGGTCGCAGTCGCGGTACTACGTCCTTGGCTGCCGCCCATTGAGAGTGGTTTGCCTGTAACGACACCCGGCACAATTTTGCGCTGCATAATGCTGTAGTGATCCATCATCCAGCCCATAATCATGGCATTGGTGTAGACATCCGGCGCGAGGATATCTGTGTCTGGCCCAATCGAATCGGCGATCGCCTCGATATAGCCGCGACTTAATCTTTCTAATTCCGCCTTAGACAATGCTTTTGGGTCAACTGTAATGCCACCTTTTGCACCACCAAATGGCAGATCTAACAATGCACATTTAAAGGTCATCCAAAAGGCAAGGGACTGCACTTCGTCGAGGGAAACATTAGGGTGATAGCGGACACCACCTTTACCTGGGCCTCTCGTATCGTCATAGCGTACACGGTAGCCTCGAAAAATTTGTAGGGAACCATCGTCCATCCGCACCGGGATCGAAACCATCAAACTCGTTTTCGGATATTTCAGCCGTTCAATGGCATCTTCGGAAATATCGACGTGTTTTAGCGCATTTTCTAGGCGAATACTGGCATCTGCTAACAGTGTTGTAGACATTCTCTCTCTCCGTCCCACAAGTCCACTACTTTTATTTAATCACGTCAATTCATAAAATGTAGTGAATGTTACATTTCTGTGGCGGAACAGCGGAACAAACTCTTGTGGCAACGGTCATTTTAGTAACGAAACGATAAACTCAATTGGTGGGCTAATCAGGGTTTGGAGTGCCCCTCACAACGGCTATTTATGATTATTGGCTTTCTCGCAGTTTTATCCGCATCTGTCGCCGCAGGCATGAGAATTGCTTTGCCAATACTCGTTATTTTGCTGCTCTATGGTGAATCATTGCTGGCTAATTTGCCGTTATTGCGATGGTTGCCACCACAGGTTTTGATTTCTATTTTTACGATTTGGGCGCTGTTTGAACTATTGGCATCGAAGCAATTGCTCGGTCAACGGGTGCTACAAGTCATTCAACTAATTTTTGCGCCACTGGCGGGCTTTGTTTTGAGTGTGACAGCGGCTCAATTTGTGGGAGTCGAGTTTCGGCCATTGTGGCTCATCGGTCTCCTCGGCGGCATGATTTCTTTCGTCTGTAAGCTGGTCTTAACGGGGTGGTTTTTTCGGTTGCGGGGATTGCCGTTGTGGTGGTCTTTTGCGGAAGATTTTCTGTGTGTGTGGCTTGTTTTATTTGCCTTTCGATCGCCGCAACATGGCGGGGTAATTGCCATGATGTTGTTGTGGTTCGCGGTACGGAGTTCGACGGAGTGGAAACGGTATTACGACGAAGGGCGATCGCCGCAGAAGCTTGATGAAGGATTAGATGGAGAGAGTGGGCGAGAAGGTGACGCGGAGATGGGTTAAGGTATTGAGGCGCAAGAGTTTGGGGTGATTTTATGATTCCGGTTAATGAGGCTGAGGCAATAATTTTAAAGGCGATCACCCCGCTAACAGAGACGGAAACAATAACGCTAGAGCAGGCTCGCGGCAGGGTTTTAGCGACAGATGTGACGGGCAAGCTGGATATTCCTCACTGGGACAATTCGGCGATGGATGGCTATGCAATTCGGGCGGCAGATGTGCCAGAGCAACCCGTGAAATTGCAAGTTATTGAAACCATTCCGGCAGGGGAAGTGCCAACGCAGACATTGCAAGAGGGGCAGGCTGCCAGAATTTTTACCGGAGCGATGTTACCAGAGGGCGCAGATACCATCGTGATGCAGGAAAATACCGAGCGCGAAGGTGATACGGTCACAATTCTCGAAAATCCTACCCTCGGCAGGTTTGTACGATCCCAGGGAGATTATTACCAAGCGGGCGAACCTCTATTGCAAGCGGGAATGCGTTTGGGGGCGGCGGATATTGCGGTTTTAGCGGCATGTCAATGTGCAGAATTTGAGGTGTTTCGCCGTCCAATAGTTGCCATTTTTTCTACTGGAGATGAATTGCGATCGCCGACAGATACCCTCCAACCGGGACAAATTGTGGATTCGAACCGCTATGCTTTGTCAGCTTTTGTGGAATCCCAAGGGGCGATCGCCAGGCCTTTCCCCACTGTGCCGGACGATCCAGAGAAACTGAAAGAGACTATGCAAGCCGCCTTAGCCGAGGCCGACATTGTTATGTCCACTGGCGGTGTTTCGGTTGGGGAATATGATTTTGTTGAAAAATTATTAGAAGAGTTGGGCGGTGAAATCCTCATTCGGAAAGTCGCGATTCGTCCTGGCAAGCCCTTAACCGTCTCAAAATTTCCCGATGGCAAAATCTATTTTGGTATTCCCGGTAATCCCGTTTCAGCTTTAGTCGGTTGTTGGCGTTTTGTGCAACCTGCCATTAAAAAGCTCTCTGGCCAAGCGAAAAATTGGCAACCAAATTTGGTCTGGGCAACTTCCCCTGAAACCCTCAAAGGCGCGGGTACTCGCGATGCGTATCTCTGGGGTAATCTCACAATGACTGAAACCGGCTATTCATTTACCCGACCCAGTGGTGGTAACAGTTCTGCCAACCTGATTAACCTTTCCCAAACAAATGCCCTTGCCATCGTGCCAAAAGGCGTTGCTGAAATTCAAACAGGCGATCGCCTCCGAGTGATGCTGATTAATTCTTGAGTCTATGTCTTTTTATCGTCGGTCACTGTCCTTTTAAGAGGTTCACAAACATTTCTACAGCAGGGGTTTGCGGTGAATTTGCTAAGGTGGCCACCCCAATCACCCGCTCTAATCGTGCTGGCAAAGAAAATACCTTGATTTCTTGGGGGATCGGCATTGCTGCAAGCCGGGGTAGAATAGCCGCTCCTAGCCCCTGAGCCACCATGCTGACAATGGTCGAATCTTCGCGAACCTCATAGGCGACCTGCAAAGAATGCCCCCTTGCCGCCCAATAATCCCGCACAGTTGATGTGCATTCAGCGTAGTTATAAAGAATAAATGTATGGTTCGCGAGATTATCCCAAGAGATAGTTTGGTCGCCACAGGTACAAGTTTGGGGAAGTAAGGCAACATATTCATCGCGGGCGATTTCCCAGGTGTCAAATTCTTCCGACGATCGCGGTAATGGCACTAGCCCAATATCTACTTCTCCTGAACGAAGAGCTTGTTCAACTCCTGCGGGTTCAAGTTCGGCGAGGGATACTTCGACTTTGGGATAGGCGGCACTAAACTGGGCGATATGGGGCGGTAAAACATGGGTTGCGGCGCTGCGAAATGAACCAATCCGCACTCTGCCGCCATAGAGACCCTTCTCTAGATTCGCCTCATATTCAATCATCTCCCGCAAGTCCAGGATTTGATGACTGTGATTGAGGATGCGTTCACCCACTGAAGTTAACCGTGCCCCGAATCGACCCCGTGTTAGTAAAGGTATGCCTAATTCTTTTTCTAGGGCGGCGATCGCCCGACTGACGGAAGCTTGGGAGGTTTGCAAATTTAAGGCGGCTTTAGAGAAACTGCCATGGTGGGCAACCTGCGCCAAAACCTCAAGTTGATGCATATTCACCATAGTCGATCTACTACTCCCGTTATCTAGAAAGACTTAGAGCAAAGTCCCAATCAGTGACGTGAAAATGTTGCTGATTATTCTCTCTAGCCAAAAAATAGGCTGAGGCGATCGCCCTAGCAACAACATCCACAACGCAATTTTTACGTATTTCTCCCTATTGCAGGTGTAGTTTTTTTTACCCTTAGTCGCAAAACGACAAATTCGTATTGGATTTATTTGATGCTTTTTTTGGGAATATTGTCGCCAATCATCTATTCGGTAAGCGTATAGATAGCCCTGTCAATCGGTTTTGAATGTTCTAGATTCTGAGGCTATGTTGATCTGCATAGGTGCGATTTGCCCTGACAACTGCCCAACTTTCCCTAACATTCTTGGAGGCATCCAACCATGCTAGAACTCATCCCATTTGAGAAATTTCGTGATACTCCGCAGGTGCGTTTCTTTGACATTACGATTGGTGAGTCGAATGCACGGGACTTAGTTTTCCATGACGGCCCAGCGATGAGTCCAAATAATGATGACCGGGGTAATTGGCAGTTTTACTTACATCCCCACCAAGAAGATAATTTGCTAGCTCTCTCAGGTGGACGCACGTTTTATATTGTTAACTTCGCGTGGAAACATCCATTTCATATGGTGCGCCTTGAGGCTAACCGTGATATTTTGCGCATCCCACCCGGCACGTTTCATCGCTCGGTATCAGACCCCGATGGTTCCCTCGTCTTGAACCAAGCGGTTAGGCAAGAATGTGCAACTGTTGAAAGCGAATTTCGTGTTTACAATAGCGGTGAAATTCCTCGCCTCCATCGCCTGTTAACGTCTAATTTCCCACCGCAGCGGCACTGTTTTGATCGTCAAGATTTGCGCGCGGCATAAATAAGATTGTTTTTGTAAAAACAAGATTACGGAATCTGGATAGATTGGGTCATCGGTTGGACTGATGGCTTGATCTATACGACTTGGGCGATCGCCAAAGTCGTGTCGTCACAATAAACAAAATATTGAGATCAAGCTTCTGAGTTGCCTTAGGAGCTTTTTTAATGACGAAGGACTTATGATGTGAAAGCGAACCAAGCAGTTGTGAGTATAACCATGACGGCTCAATCAGAAGAAAAGCAATTTGCCTATTTTCTCAATCTTGAGATTGAAAATATTCTTTGTTTTAAAGATAAACAGACATTAAATTTATCGAATGAGAAGAATTCACCTGCTCAGTGGACAGTGATTTTAGGTGACAACGGAGTCGGAAAAACGACTCTTTTACGGTGCATTGCAGGAATGAGTTTGTACGAGAAAGAAATCACGACTCAAGTCACACAGCAAAAGGTAAAAAAAGAGATCAATGTGACTATGACTTTTAAAGACATTTACAACACAGTAGTGTGGGATTGTTATGCCTTCCGTCCATTAGAAGGAGAAATCAATACTATTTACGCAGAGTACTACATTGGAGAAAGTCTAAAAGCAGCATCTCGTGACAATAAAGCTTTTAAAGATACAGAACAATCCAAACCAACATATTTAGATCTGTGGTCGTTGTTAACTTACGATTGTTTCTTACCCGAAAGAGTTTTAGATTCTCGATGTTTTGGCTACAGTGCTACTCGCATTACCAATCCTGTGTCTTTAGGCGAAAATCCAATCACTCATCCTTTTGCTAATTTATTTTCTGACAAAGCATTTCTAGTTAATGCAGAAGAATGGCTACTGCAAACTGACTATGCTCAGAAATCCTCTAAGGGAGAAAGAAAGAAAAAACTGACAAAAAAACTCAACGATATCAAGAAAGTTTTTAGGAATGCTTTGCCAGATGTAGATGATTTCGATTTTGACTTTGGTGATCGATGGGACACGGAAGCATATGTAAAGTTCAAAACATTAGACGGATGGGTACGATTTGAAGATCTAGGCTTAGGATACAAAACCATGATCATATGGCTACTAGATCTCATCATTCGACTTTACGAACGATATCCAGATAGTGATGATCCGCTTTCAGAGCCAGCAATTGTCCTAGTGGATGAAATTGATCTTCATTTACATCCCAAGTGGCAGCGACAAATCATGAGTTTCTTAACTGAACGTTTTCCAAATACTCAGTTTATTGTTACTGCCCATAGTCCCTTAGTGGTCCAAGCTGCTAAAGATGCAAATATTGTTTTGCTGCGTCGAGAAGGTGACCGAGTAATTATTGATAACGATCCGCAGATTGTAGACAATTGGCGTGTAGACCAAGTTTTAACAAGCATTTTTGATATTCCATCAGCACGACCTCCGCAATTAGATGACAAGCTAAAAAGACGGGAAGAAATTCTCAGCAAATCTCATTTAACCGATGCAGATAAAGCAGAGTTACAGCAGCTCCGAGAAGACATTGGTGCAATGCCAACAGGAGAAAATACTAACGATATTCATGCGATGGATATTATTCGACAAGCAGCAAAGCTTTTAGAAGAGAAGTAGTCGTAGATGATCAAAATAAACAAATATCTTCCAGCTCCAGAAAAATTACAGACAGACGGAAAAACAGAACGTCGTCGCAACTCTAACCTATTCACCAGAAATTCAGAAGCTTATATTTCTAATGAACAAAAATTTGAATTAAATGATGGGATTTATACTCATAAATCTGTCAAAGATGCTTTGAAAGAAATCCAACACTCTAAATGTTGTTACTGCGAAAAACATATTAAAGAACGTTCTACAGTAGAGCATTTTCGTCCAAAAACATCATTCAGAAATCAAAAAAGCGATCAGCGAGAATATCCCGGCTACTATTGGCTAGCTTATGAGTGGAATAACTTGTACCTTGCTTGTGATGTTTGCAATACCAATAAAAACGATTACTTCCCGCTACTGAATCCAGATGAGCGAGCAATTAGCCACAAATCTGATCTCACAAAAGAAAGATCAGTACTTCTCGATCCCGGCAATGATGAAATTAAAGATTTTCTCAGCTTTAATGGCGAGATAGCTGTCGGTTTAGATGAGGAAACAAAACGCGGAAGTACAACGATTAAGCTAATTGATTTAAATAGACAAAGCTTGGTCGAAAAAAGACTCGAAAAACTCAAAATTTTGAAGAGACTCACTGAAGTTGTCCAACTGTCTAAAAATCAACCCGAAAATCAAGCATTGCGAGAACAAGCAAATCGGTGTGAGGTAATCATCGAAGCATACCTTGCAGATGAAGGCGAATTTCTCGGAGCAGTCAGATGTGCGATCGCTAATAATTTTGAATACACTCTATAGGCTCGGCGATCGCCTCTCGATGATAAAGCCCTTGGGATTAATCATGATTACGCAAATTTTTACTACAATCAAGCTTGTCTTTTTGCACTTCAGAACAATATTGAAACAGCTATAGAATTACTCAAGAAAGCAATTGAGCTAGATTCTAAATATCAAGAAATGGCAAAAACAGACAGTGACGTTGACTCTATCTGTGAGGGCGATCGTTTCCAAGCTTTAATTTCATGAAACTACCAAATGGACACCTCGCCGATCTTGGGAACAAAATAGAAGGGTATTGTCTCAACTTCAATCATAATAAGGGAAAACATAAAGCTAGGCTGTTTCAGAGCAAACTTGGTATTACCTTCACCAATAGCAATATTCTCAAACAAGCCCTCACTGAAGCTGCTATTAACGAAACTGCCATCCCTAAGAAACAGGATAAATACGGCACTTACTACACAATGAAATTCACGTTAAAAACCAACTTTGGAGAATCATTAATTTTGGCAAGCTGGATTATCAGAAACACAGAAGATTTTCCACGCCTTACCAGTTGTTATCCCGTAGAAAAATAGGAGATTACATAATGAAAGCCATAAAAGATCTGGATATTGTTGCCATCACAGAAGACATACAAACAACCCACTATGAAACAGGGGAAAGTATTACTCTTTATAAGGGACAGGTTGGCACAGTAGTGATGGAATTTGACGGTACAGCTTTTGAAGTCGAATTCTCTAGTAACGATGGCTCAACCTATGCAATGGAAACAATACCCACTCAAAATCTCATGCTTCTCCATTACGAATTAGTGGCGATCGCTGCATGACAAGAAAGAAACGACTGCTCACCCCGTGACCAGAGATATCGGCGATCGCCTAGGGAAGATGGGCGTAGTCGCCGAGTTCTTTATCCCGTAGGATTTGACCCATTTTTTGATACTCGCGTTTTAGAGCAAAAATAATTGCAGTCATTGTGATTTCAGTTTGGGTATCGGCGGCGTAGAAAGCCGCTGTGAGGGCAACATTTTTGATATTCGCACCAGTTAAATCAAACTGCTTGGCGAGAAATTGCCAGTCAATGTCGCGCGATATCGGGGCAATTTTCGGGAAGGTTTGTTGCCAAATTTTTAGGCGATCACCAACATCTGGTTTGGGAAATTCGATAATAAATCGGAGGCGACGTTCAAATGCTGTATCCATATTGCTGCGCAGATTTGTAGTGAGAATTGTTATCCCTTCGTACTCTTCCATCTGCTGCAACAGAAACCCCACTTCAATGTTGGCGTAGCGATCATGGGCATCTTGTACCTCGGAGCGTTTACCAAACAAAGCATCAGCTTCATCAAAAAGCAAAATTGCATTGGAGTCAGCCGCAGCGGTAAAAATTTTGCTGAGATTTTTTTCGGTTTCGCCAATGTACTTACTAATAATTTGGGATAAATCGATTTTGTAGAGATCGAGCTGAAGATGGTTGGCGATCGCCTCGGCAGTCATAGTTTTGCCTGTTCCCGGCGCACCTGCGAATAGGACGTTTAAGCCCTTACCAAGGGACAATTTTTCAGAAAATCCCCATTGTTCATGGACGATGTAGCGATACTCTGCTTCTTTGCAAATCCCCTGAAGTTGGGTCAAAATCTCGGACGGCAAAACTACATCTGCCCAAGTGTAGTTGGGTTCAATTTTCTTGGCTAAGGTTGCCAGACTATGACCAGATTGGGAGCGGGCAGCAACACACAATTCTTGAAATAGATCGGTGTTTGTTGCGGTAAAGTCATGCCACTGAATTTTTTTCTGGGCGATCGCCACGGCATTAATAATTTGGTTCGACGTTAAGCCATAGCGATTATTCAGTTGATCCAGTTGAGTACTCGTGATGTCGAGATCCGCAGCAGCTAAAGCTTGTCGCCAATAGTGATGTCGCTGCTCGCTACTGGGCGGTTCAACAGCAAAGGTGACCACCCCAAAAGTTTCTCTAGAGCTAGGTTGCCACGGTTGTTGTCCTGAAAAAATGACGGTGCCTTGATGGCGGGCGATCGCCTCCTGTAGTGCCTGATTGATTCTGCGGTATTTGTCTTGCCAAAAACCCTCAACGCCATTGATGTACAACAGTGCATTTTGAAACCAAGCTTCTCGCAAGATTAAAGGCAACAAACTAGAGCCGTGATTTTCAGTTGCTAGTAAAGCCGCAACATCGACTTCTAACAGCAACACCTCCAGTTCCGAGGCAAGTTCTAAGGCGATATTGAGCTGATTTGCTGGATGTTTCCCTTGCAAATACAGACGCAACGGCAAATTTTCGCTGCGATGAACCGCCACAAACTGGGATAAATTACGCTGCAAAAATGATTGATGGGACGCTTGCAACGTTTTTACCTGGGGGGTGTGAAGCGTGCAACAATTTTGTAAACGTTTGTCTAATCCCGACTGCTGAAAAAGCAAACGAACAATTTGCTCGTCTAACACTACAAAATGGCTATTCAGACTAGGTTTCACCAAATTGGCAGGCGGCACTAACTGAATAATATGTTGCGCCAATAGTGGTGCGTCATCGGAAAAATGATGCCGTCGTTTCAGGCGATCGCCGAGATTACCGCAGAGCATTTTTAATGCCAAGTCTATGGTCGGATATTGACTCGCCTTATTCTGCTGTAAATAGGCGTAGGTTTCGCCGTAGCGGGAATCCAGTTCAGGGGCGAGGGCAAGGGCGATCACATCTAGCTCAAACTCCCTCAATTGAAAGGCTTCAGCAAAACTTAAAATCGCTGGATGGCCATATTCAGCCGGTGGTTGAGGGGAGTCTACAAACTCAAATTGGATCGGTGGGGTAGTAGCTTCCGCCGTTTCAGCGTGTTGTAATGCCTGCCCCATAAAAAAATCAACCCGCCGTACAAAAGCAGACAGGGGTTGAAGTTCATCAAAATCAAAGCTAGACGTTGCAGTCATGTCCTAGTAGGGACAGTAAAGAGTTTCGGCGGTGTCGCGCCCGGTGGTTGGGTTTGTACCTTGGGCTAGTTCACAGAGCTTTTCGTTTTCATTTTTCAGGATCAAGGCATCGGTAAAGTCTGCACCATCGATTACTGTGCTGGGCGTAATTTTCACGCTGGCAAGGTAAGCGCCTTCAAGGTTGGCATTGGTGAAGTTTGCATGGCCAATACGAGCCGAATCCAGTACTGCGCCGCGCATATCTGCCCCTTCAAAGTTGACAAATTCAAGGTTGGCAGAGAAGAAACGTACGCCCCGCAAATCGGAATAGCTAAAGTCACTACCCCGCAGACTAGCGAGATCGTAGCTATTGTCTGTGAGATCTTGGTGGGAGAAATCTTCTTTGATAAAGGTGCGTTTGTTGTAGTCTACCGCCCATGCATCAGCGCTAAAGGCCGTCGCAATACTGCCAATCATGACTAAAGACAAACAGGCGATCGCCATTTTCGCCAAAAGATTCGCCAAAAAATTTGTGATGACCTGCCTACTCACGACATTAAATCCTCAAAGCTATTTATGTATGTAAGTATTTTATACTCATCCCCCTCAGGCTTTGTGCGCAACTGGTATAAATCTCAATCGTTAAACCAATGGCTACCGCCCAGACCTAAGGCTCGTTCGTGTTGGATTTCTGAGGCAAGATGCAAAAGAGCACTGCGCCCAACTTCTGTTTCAAACACTGTTGAAAAGACCACATCTAAATCCAAGGTATTGCACAGCTCTTTTAGGCGACTAGGAAATCCGGCGATCGCAGCTTTAATCACAAAAACACCCCGCCAACCTTTTTCGTAACAGCTCACTAAATTATCTAAATTGGTGACCGATTCATCGAGGGCAAGGGTGGTCTGAAAATTCTGCTGTAGCCACAGTAATTGCTCGAAATTCTCTGGCGGTAATGGTTGCTCAATAAATTCGAGCTGAGGTTGGCGATCGCCCCATTCACACCACTGTTTTGCTAGTTCGAAGGATAAACCGCTATTGGCATCAAGCCTTAATTTTCCATCCGACGGTAATGTATCTAAAATTTGCTCACAAGCTTCGATTTCATCAGCAAAGTTATTCACCGCAATTTTTGATTTAAACGAAAGAAAACCTGCTTTAGTTAAGTTTTCAATTTGGGATTTAAAATCAGATTTTCTAGTTAAGAGTTGGCATTGTTTCTCCGGAGGCAAAAGAGTTGGTGAAACCTCAGAATCGATTGACCATGTTGCTGTTTCAAAACCAAATTGACAAGCGGGTAAATGCTTTGGAATTTGCTTAATTTCTGCCACAGAAATCTTTCCAGAAAATCCATCACAAAAGGCGATCGCCGCCTCTAGAGTTTCTGTCCCAAACCAAGGTAATGGCGCTATTTCTCCATGAGTGATTTTGCCACTTTCATCTGTGAGAGAAACAATAATTCCCTCTCGCATACTCCATAAACCGTGATGGGTTTTGAGAGGAATACGGAAAGGGCGACGGTAGACTTCAAAATTAAGTTGATAGTGCATATTGCGTCCCGCCCAATAACTTTTAAAACAAACAAATAATCCAAGTCCCCCTTTGAAAGGGGGATTTAGGGGGATCGAAGTTTTCAATATCAGTCAAGACAGCTAACTATGTGCGTTTAAGTAGTTGCAGATTTGAATTTGATGTCTTCTAAAAATGACAGAGGGCGACTCATATTTTCCGCAAAACCGAGGATGCCGCGATCGCGATGTTCGTAGAGCAATTCCCCATCCGTATCAAACAAAAATGTGCCGCCTCGCTGGGTCATGTAGCTCGCATCAGGCACGTAGGTTGACCAATTGCCGAGCACTTCGCCCATGTTGCGTAACCGCAAAGTTGCCAACTCAAGGGGACGCTGAAATCCTTTGCCACCAGCTGTTTCAAAAAACTCACCCTTCAGTTCTGGTAGGGGCGGCGCTTTGACGACCTCTTCATCTGCGAACAGTTGAGGCGCACTTTTATCACCCGTATAACCCCGCAACACCTCTTTTAATGTGCCAGGACTGGCAATGCCCGCACACATCAGCATCAGATTTACCCAAGCCTGTTGTCCCGCTTTTAGACCCGGAAAGTTCCACTGCAAACCGGCATAAAGTTCTAATTTTTGGTGTAATTCTGCTGTGGGATCCATGAATAATTTTTCTGGATTAAACCCTGTATACTCACAAAATTTTTGACCAGCAGCGCGATCACCGATACCTACTGCGACAACATTTAGATTGGCAACTAAGTGCTGATCTTTTTGGAGCCACCAAGCATATTCGAGACTATCGAAATCTCCGAGCTGAGATAAAATTAAGATTAATAATGGTTGCTGAAATTGAGTGGTTTGAGGTGCAAAGTGGGTAACGCAACCATCAGCGACTCGCAACAACGTTGTCTCTTGTAAAAGATTTAGAGTATTCACTATTCAGATCACAGTAGTACTTATTAAACCTTTACATAATCTACATAGAAAACGGTAGGCGATCGCCCTAAAGTTAGGCAGCGCTTTGACAAATCCATGGGTCAAGATTCTTCTGTTATCGCTTTCCTATCCGCAGAACGAGCCTCCTACGAGCGGGTTCAATCACTATTTAGTCAGGCTTCCCAACGACAATTTCAGGTGATATGGCTAGACACGACTCAAGTGGACCTCGCCAAAGAATTAGCTGGCTACGATATTTTTCTTGGTGATGCTCCCCTTGAATATCTGCTAAACCACCTCATTTTCCTCAAAGATAAGGTATGTTTTTGGTTAACAGACTCTGAAATTGCCCAAGCAGAATTATTAAATCAACAGATCGCCGATTGCTTTTTATGGTCAGAGTTTAATAGTGATTTATTTAGTCATTGCCTACGTCGCCATCAACGTACTGCCACCACACCATCAATAGAAGACCCCTTAACGGAATTTTCTGGCGATCGCTTCCAGACCTTAATTAAAAACATTCCCGGCGCTGTGTACCGATGCCTGCAAAATGAGCCATGGCAAGGGATGTACGTCAGTGACATGATCGAAGAGATCGTTGGTTACCCTGCTGCGGACTTTGCTCCTATGGGCGATCGCACCTTAGCTAGTTTTATTTATCCAGACGACCTCGCCTACGTTACCGAAACTATCGAACAATCTCTAGAAAGAAAAGAATCCTTCACTTTGGAATACCGTGTTGTGGATTGCAACGGTGTCGTACGTTGGGTCGATGAACGGGGTCAGGGAGTCTTTGATCAAAACGGAAATTTACTCTGGATTGACGGCGTTATTGCCGAAGTCACCGCCCAAAAACAATGTCAGGTACAAATTGCCCAACAGCAGCTGGCCTATTACGAAAAAACACCTGCTATGCTCCACGTTCTGAACCAACAGGGAGAGATTGTCGCCATCAGCGATCGCTGGCTAGAGGTGATGGGCTATAGGCGTGAGGAAGTGATCGGCCGCAAATCAACAGAATTTTTAACGATCCAATCACAGGCCTTTGCCAAAAAAATGCTGCCACTGTTTTACAAGCAGGGTCAAGTGAATGATGTTGAGTATCAGTTCGTCAAAAAAGATGGCGAGATCATTGATATTTCTTTGTCTGGGAGAGTAGACGACTCGGGTGCAGAACGACTCTCGCTCGCAATACTCGTCGACATAACAACCCAAAACCGTTTAAATACCCAACTCTCTATCTATCAGACGCGGCTACAGGATCTTGTGCGCCAACGTACCGAAGCCCTCGCCGTGAGTGAAACACGTCTCCGCAGTGTCTTTGACTGTGCCCCCGTCGGCATTGCAGAAACAGATCTCTGGGGCAAATTTCGTTTTACGAACAAGCGTTTTGCCGAAATGCTGGGCATGGACCCTCTCACCCTATTGGATCGCTCAGTTTTTGATATTACCTACAACCCAGATCAAGCCCTCAGTGAAGAAATTCTAAGGCAGTTTCGAGATGGAGAA
Source organism: uncultured Synechococcus sp. (assembly GCA_964638765.1). GTDB lineage: Bacteria > Cyanobacteriota > Cyanobacteriia > Cyanobacteriales > MRBY01 > MRBY01. The sequence goes on from CAZXBK010000035.1 coordinate 16,422, forward strand.
ATTACCACGCTCACGTGCGAGAAACGCTATGTGCGGAGTGATGGCAGTTGGTTTTGGGGAAATCTTCAGGTCGCATCGGTAAAAAATCACCATGGTAAAGCGGCATATCTCATCGCCACAGTCGAGGACATCCACGAACGAAAGTTAGCGGAAGAGGCTCTACGGGCTAGTGAATTTCGCTCAAAGGCAGCCCAAAAACTTGCCAAGCTAGGTGGGTGGGAATGGAACGTGGCGAGTGGCGAGGTGTACTGGTCACCGGAGTGTTTTGAAATCTTTGGCTATGAGGTGAATAGTATCGAGCCTACGGCGGAGATATTTGCATGCTCCATTCACCCAGAGGATTATGCTCGCGTGAATGCGGCTGTCGATAATATTTTGTCTGGCGGCGAGTATGACGAGTATGAAACCTACCGTATTGTTACTCCGGCGGGCGAAACGAAATTTGTAAGGGATTACATTGAGATCGTTAGTGATGCATCGGGCAAGGTCACGACTATGCGGGGGGCAACCCAAGATATCACAGCAGAAATGAGCATGAGCGCCGCTCTAGGCAAGAGTGAAACTCGTTTAGCAAAGGTACGGGCGATCGCCCGGATTTGGGTATGGGAATGGGATATCGTCAATAACGAGAGTGATTGGTCAAAGAATGCCTATGAGTTGTTTGGCATTGAATCCAATCACCTGACGCCAACTTTTGAGACTTTTCTGTCGTATGTCCACGAAGATGATCGTTCTATTCTTCTCGAGTCGGTAGAGAAAATCATTAATGGTCAAGTCTCTTCTGGAGAAACAGATTATCGGATAGTGACTCCAGCAGGTGATATCAAGTTTATGCGGGATCGTTTTACCGTTGAGCGCGATGAATCCGGTAAGGCAATTTTGCTCCAAGGTCTCAGCCAAGATATTACGAAGGATCAGAAAGCCATCGCTGCCCTAGAAGAGAGTGAAGCTCGACTGGCTCGGGCACAGGCGATCGCCAAGGTCGGCTATTGGGAGTGGGATATTCAACGAGACATCACCATCTGTTCCCCAGAAATTAATCGGATCTTCGAGAGAGATTTAGACTCTCCGGCACCAGACTATGACGAGTATTTGACCTATATTCATCCGGGCGATCGTGAACGCATTGATGGCCATGTCCAACAGTTCCTCGCAGGGCAAGTTGATGGACAAATAGAGTATCGATTAATTACCGAGAATGGAACTCTCAAATATCTTTTTGATCAGATGGAAGTCAAGCGCGATGCTAATGGCGATATCACCCATCTGATTTGCAGTACTCAAGATATTACCGAGTTTCATCAGAAAACAGTGGCTCTCCAAGAGAGTGAAGCTCGTTTGGCGCAGGCACAAAAAATTGCCACGTTGGGCTATTGGGAAAATGATCTGGTTAATAACACAGGCTTTTGGTCTGAAATGAACTACGAACTTTTCGGAGTTACACCAGATAGCTTTGCCCCCAGCTACGAAAATTTCTTAGAGTTTGTTCACCCTGACGATCGCCAGAAGCTTAACGATAACGTTATTCAATACTTGTTTGATAACCCAGAGCAAGATCAAATGTCTGTCGAATTCCGCGCTATTACAGCGGATGGTGAACGAAAAGTTCTGCAAGCGTATCTCGAAGTTACTCGAGACGCATCAGGGAAGATCACCTGTTTGCGAGGAACGAATTACGACATCACAAAAGAGAAACAGATCATCGCTAATCTCGCCAAAAGTGAAGCTCGACTGGCAAAGGCGCAAAAAATTGCCAAAGTGGGCGTCTGGGACTGGGATTTACTAACCGATACTTTGTCTTGGTCAAATGAGTTTTATTTGCTGTTTGATTTGGAGCCACAATCGATCCAGCCAAGCTTTGATCTATTTATCTCGATGGTAGAACCTGGCGATCGCCCACGTATTTTTGAAGCGATAGAGATTTTAAATGCGGGGGAAAAGGTTGACGGCTTTGAGTACCGCGTGAATACCCCGAAAGGACAAAAAATTGTTGTCGAATATGTTGATGCCCTCCGCAACGAAGCTGGCGAAGTCACGATGTATTCCGGCACACTGCAAGATGTGACGGCCTTCCGGCAAGTCAATGTCGCCCTACAAAATAGTGAATCTCGTTTTCGCAGTATTTTTGACCAAGCAGCCCTTGGTATTGCCCAAGTTAATTTAGACGGTCAATTTGTTGTTGTAAATCAGGCGTTTTGTGACCTTATTGGCTATACCGAAGAAGAGATTTTAGGGAGAGCTTGGCCAGAAATTTCCCACCCAGAAGACGTGCCCAATTGTTTAAAGGGCGTCAACCAAATTTTAGCTGGCGATGTCGTGAGTACAGTGATGGAAAAACGCTATCGCCACAAACAAGGCCACGACGTTTGGTCAAAGGCGATAGTTTCTTGTATCTACGACGAAAATGGTCAACCGGCCTATATTTTGGGGTTAGTCGAAGACATTACTGAGTACAAAAAAGCTGCCGATGAACTTATAGAAACTCGCAATCGCTATGCGGATCTTGTTAATGGTGTCCACGCCATTATGTATCAATATTCAACGAAAAAAGGGGACATATTTTATTCTCAGCGGGTGCAGAACATCCTTGGCTATGACGTAGACTATCTCCTCGCCCATAGTACCCTCTGGACTGAGTCGATCCATCCCGGCGATCGCCCCCAAGTGGAAGAAATTATTGCGAATCTAAAGCAAGGCAAACCCTTTCTGGTGGAGTACCGCATTCAAGATATCCATGGTCAATGGCATTGGTTTAGCGATAAATCCTTCAGTATCGAAAAAGTCGATGAAGATGAATATGTAGTCAGTGGTTTAGCCCTCGATATTACCCAACAAAAAGAGGCCGATGCGGCACTCCGACGCCGCCTCAAACTAGAAACGGTTCTAGCAGAAATCTCTAACCTGATTATTGTCAATAACAACTTAAATATTCCCCTCGTTTTGGGATTGCTAGGGAAAACCTTAGGAGCCTCGTGGATGGCTCTTTTGTCTTGCCCACCCGCAACAACCGAACTTCAAAAGCTAGGTTACTGGTCTAAAGCATTCAAAAATCCCGCTGAAGAGTCGTGGTCAACGATTGAGATTTCCCGCTTTCCTTACTGGCTAGAAAAATGGCAGAAACAGAAAAAAATACTCATTTCTGATGTGCAGAATATCCCTGAAGCGGGTCGTCTAGAACGTGAGACTCTCATGCGTCTGGGTATTCGCGCCTTAGTTTTAGTGCCGATCCAAGATGATCAGGGTAATGCTTGGGGTTATCTGGCTTGTTCTTCTGATCAGCCACAACCGCCGTCTTGGTCCCAAGAAGATCTGGATTTATTGGCGATCGCCGGTGATTTGATGTATCACCATTTAATGCGTCAACAAACGCGGAAAAACCTAGAACAAGCCAAAGAAAAAGCAGAGGCTGCCAACTTCGCAAAGAGCCAATTTCTTACGAATATGAGCCACGAGCTGCGTACACCACTCAATGCGATTTTAGGGTTTACGCAGATGATGAAGCGATCGCCCACTTTCCCCGAAGAACATCGTTCCCGCTTAGATATCGTTGCGGCTTCGGGCCAGCAGCTCCTGCTCTTTGTGAATGACATCTTGGAATTGGCACGGTTTGAAGAGGGCCAAGCATCATTAAATCTAGGATTGTTTAATCTCCATGAACTTCTCAATGATCTCCAGAAAAGATTCCAGACTTCTGGCGATCGCCAAAACCTCAAAATTCTAATCCAACGCAGCAGCGATTTACCGCGTTACATTACCGCTGACCAAACGAAACTCCATTCGGTTCTGAGCCATTTGCTGAGTAACGCCACCAAATTCACCCACGAGGGAGAAGTGACCCTAACCGCTGAGGTGACTAGCTATCAGCCGCTCACCATTTGTTTCAGCGTAACGGATACAGGCATTGGCATTGAGCCATCAGACCAAGCGCAACTCTTTCAGGATTTCGTCAAACTAGAGGCAGGCGATCGCCACGGACAGGGAAGCGGTTTGGGATTAGCCCTGAGCCAAAAATTTGTCAAACTGATGGGCAGCGAAATCAGGGTCAGTAGTAAACCGAATATTGGCTCTTGTTTTTCGTTTGAATTGCAATGGGATACGAAGGGCGCTAGGTACCTCGAACCAGAGACTCAAGACACCCACCAAACGGCAGACGCTAGTCATATGCTAACGTCCGAAGATTTAGAGGTTTTACCACTCCAGTGGCGACACAATTTTTACACGGCGGCCTGTTCTGCTCGCATTAAAACCCTAGACAGTCTCATTGCTGAAATTCCCACTCAACATCAGGCGATCGCCCAACAACTCCGAATTTTGGTAGATAAATTAGATTTTGATACTTTGGTAAGTCTTAGTCAGCCTGAAGAGTCCCCCGAGTGATTTTGCACACATCCTAGGGTCTTTGAAACGGGAAATTACGCTCTACAATCCACGACTGACCGTTATGTTTGAGGAGGGTGAGCTGAGGAACAGAAAATTCATGATGAATGGATTTGTCTTTAAATTCTGCCCACGCTCGGTAAAAATTCCCTTTACTCAAATCTTTAAACGCAATGGTGGCGTGGGGATGGAAGGGGCGATCGCCGTACCGTTCATCTCGAATTGATAATGTTTCGGCGAATGTGGTTTTTAGATGATTTTGAATCTCTAAAAGTTCAGGAGTCTGCTCCACATCAATGAAAATAACCCTTGGCTCGAAGCACCCAAAGCCATCTAAGGTAATTGGGATATGTGCGTAGTTCCCCGCAAAGGTTTCTAGGAAATTGATTAGCCGCCCTTCGTCGCGGTCGTGCCATTTAAAGGGCGGTTGCAGGGTAATGTGGGGCGGAGAATTAAAGGCTTTTTTTGTATCGAAGTGCTCGGCACAATATTGTTTCCACTCGGTGGCGATCGCCGCGACATCTTCGGGTAAAAGTAGTGCAACGAAATAAAGATTTTTTCCCATACAAGTATTTTAGTAGGGGCGTTTCGGGAAACGCCCGCGATCAATTCAATGGATGACTTTTCCGTAGGTGGCGGAACCTATCGAAACCCCTTCCCCAAGGAGGGACTTTTATTCCGCATCTACCTTCTTCAAATAAGAACATAAAAAATTTAGGTAAAACTTGTCTCCCTTTCAAAGGGAGATGCCGGAGGCAGAGGGATTCTTCATGGATCGCGTAACCTACCGAAACCACTTCTCCCTTTCGGGTACCTTCACCGAGGAAGGGTGACGACGATTTAACCGACGAAAGAGGCAATGTGGTCTAGGAATTGTATGACTTGCTCTTTTTTTACACTGGGAAAACTTTTTAGGAAATCATCGATACTATCGCCTGCTTTGAGGTAATCCCATAGGGTCTGAATAGGAACTTCTGTGTCCGAAAATACTGGAGTTCCCTGCAAGATTTCTGAGGAAATCGTAATAGGATTTGAGGTCTGTTTGATTTTTTTTGTCCAAGCTGTTGGTACGGCAATGACATCAACTGTTTCGCCGTCTTGAAACATTTCGAGGAGGTAACCAGATTCTTGGGTATTTTCGTTGGCTTCTAAGCACTCGACAACAACACCTTCATCTCCTTGCTTAAAAGATGTACCCGGTACGTCTTGGGAGAGTTTGACCCATTGAAATAGCTCTGTGTTTTGCATCTATTCAGGCTCCTTCGTTTTGTTGGGGTAGAGGGTGACGAAATTGGCGTTTTGATTACTTTGATCGACTTGCCAAATGGTAATGACTTGAATGGTTTGTTTTGTGGGGGTTTGCCAATGGTTACTGCATTTCAGTCGGAGTCCCCAACCGGAGGGAATGATATCTATGATTTCGGCTTGGTGAGTTGAATTTAGTATATCTTGCTCTAATTGTTGCCAGTTTTGCTGAGTGTAGCCATATCGTTTCAAGAATAGAGATTTATTCACTTTTTTCTTGGGGAATGAGCAAATAATGGGTGATCTTCTTTGGGTTAATAATGAAGGTCAGGGAAAAGTTCATCTTGTCTGCTGGATTTGCTCGATCAAATTATAGACAGACTGGGCATCGGGTGATTTGATGCGTTCCAGAATCTCAAACGCTTCCTTGAGATATATCAATGCCTGTTGGGAATCGTTTTGATATTTGGCAGCAAGATCACCTAACCACCAAAGAGTCATTGCTTGCCCTTGTTCATAACCGATGCGTCTTTTAATTTCCAAAGATTCATGGAAAAGTTGGATCGCCTCGTCAACTCTCCCCTGATTCACGTAAATCATTGCAATACAGTGCAAAGTAGCGGCTTTCCCCTGCACATTACCGATTTTTTCTTCAATATCTACGGACTGTTGATAAAGGGCGATCGCCTCGTCAACTCTCCCCTGATTCGCGTAAATATCTGCAATTGCATGCAATGAGGTTGCTTTTCCCTGAGCATTACCAATTTGTTCTTTCAGTTTCAGAGACTCTTGGTGTAACGCCGATGCTTCATCCATTTGTCCCATACGATATCTAAGCATTCCCAATTGGCTCAAAGTAGCCGCTTTTCCCTGCACATCCCCGATTTTTTCTTTCAGTTCTAAGGACTGTTGATAAAGGGCGATCGCCTCGTCAACTCTCCCCTGATTCGCGTAAATCATAGCGATACAGTGCAAAGTAGCGGCTTTCCCCTGCACATCCCCGATTTTTTCTTTCAGTTCAAGGGACTGTTGATAAAGGGCGATCGCCTCGTCAACTCTCCCCTGGTTCTGGTAGACAATCGCTAAATTATGAATAATGGCAGCTTTTCTCGTCTCATCTTCATCTGGACAAATTTCTAAAGCTTTTTCGTAATGCTGAATTGCATTATCTTTCAAACCAAGATCATCTTCTGCCCAAGCCAATCTGAGTAAGATTTCATGACTTTGAGCGACAGTAAGAGTATCTTTGCAAGTATCTAAAACATCGCGAAACCGACCTGTTCGATTCCATTTACCTGTTACTTGATCTGCAATTTCAACAGCGATTTCTCCTTGATTTCCTTCAATTGCCAAACGATGAATCTCTAACGCCTGAGCTTCCGTATAGTCCCCCGATTCCCACCAGAGCTGATACAGACATTCCGCCCCCATCTTCGCCAGCGTTTCCCGTTCATCCTCTGCCACCACCACAGGCACAACCCTCGGCACACGCAATCCCCCATCCGGCGACACCTCCAGCAACCCCAAACTCACCGCCCGCGTTATCAACTTATCCCCCCCTTTCATAAGGGGGGCTAGGGGGGATCCTCCCTCACCATCCGGCTTCACAGGAAATCCCTCCGCCAATACCAAAACCGCCTCCCGTGGCACAGGCAAACCATAAACCTTCGCCCGACCCAAAAGCCGCGCCAAATCCCCATCCACCTGCTCCAATAACGACTGCGCCAAAACCTCCTGCCGCAACTCAGCATCATCCGACTCCAGCCCCTCTAGCCGCACCAAAACCCTTTCCTGATCCAGCTTCTCATCCGTCAAAACCCGATCCAACCACTCCAATAACCTCGGATTCCCATCCGCCAACCCCAACGCCCTTTTCATGAGAGCTTCCCCCTTAATAAGGGGGACTGAGGGGGATCCTCCGGGGGCTAGGGGGGATCCCTCCATAACTGTCGCCATCTCCTTAAACCCATCCAACCGCCGACACTTTTTCACCAGATCCGCCCCCGCGAAACCATCCAGCGGAATCTCCACAAACCCCGACCCATACCCAAACAAATACCGACAAGTCACAATAATCCGATGCCCCCGCACCTCCTCCAGATGCGACAACGCCCACACCAAACTATCCAGCACACTTTTCGCTGTCGCCTTGAGCCGCTGTGCCCCGTCCAGATTTTCCTCAAAATCATCCAACACAACTAGCAAATCCTTCCCCAGATCCGCCGCCAACACCTGCCGTAACCGATACTTCAGCTCCTCATCCGGATCCTGCAAACATTGCCGCAAATCCCGATCCGTCACCACCTCCGCCAACTCCTTCACCAACCGCGCCTCATCCAAGCGCCCAAACACAATCACAGGGTGGAGCTGCGATAAACGGTCACATAGCCGCGCCGCCAGCGAACTCTTACCCAGACCACCCATCCCGTGAATGACGATGCCCAGATTTTCTGAATCTCCCAAAGCCCGCAGAGAAGCTTGAAGCTGTCGCCGCCGCCCCACAAATTCCTCTCTGGTAGGAACCTTAATTTGTCGTTTTCCTGACTGATCTAAATATTCAAATTTGTCTGCCTCAGACACCTTCGGAGCAGCCTTTCTTCCCCTAGTTCTTGGCGTTGTCACCAAAGCCCCCGGCAACCGATCCGCCACATACAACCGCAGCAAATGCCAATCCCGCGTTTTAGGCTTTCCATCTTTTCCGAGCGATTTCATCTCCTGAATCGTAAACGCCAAACTCTCTACCACCGATTGACCCACCGCCAACTTCTGATAAATTGCCCCTGCTGCCAAAGTCGCATCCGTGTCCCTGACGCTCTGACCCCATCCCAATACGGATTCCGCCCCCCGCTGCAATAACTCCTCCGCCAGTGACGCAATTACCCGTTTTTGATCATCTTCGGTGACGACTTTCCCTTTCCCCGTCTGACAACCCGACACAAACAGAAGCCGTGGCAAATGGGGTCTCAACGCATCCGTCAGATCCTGCGCCGTCGCATAAACCGTCTCCCCTGTGGGCGATTCCGTCAGAAAGATCGGTTCCTCTCTAATCCCAGCGTGCCCCGTGAGGTGAAAAACATCAAAAAAGCCCTTGTCATGATCCTCCACCACATAGCCCAACTCCTCCAGACAACCACTTTCTTCCACCACTAGATTTAACGGTTGCCGTTGCGTTGCCGCGAGGATTTGCCCCTCTTCCTTCTCAAAATCTAGAGACTGCTGACCTTCCGGAGCCGTCGCCATAAACAGTAAATTTAACGCCCGATTTGTTGGTTGCTCTGCACAAGTGAGATGGGTGCTATTCCCTACCCAGCGCACTGCCACCACCGCCGGAGATTTTTCCACAAGAAAACTATTCCCATCATGGAGCACTTCCCAAGGGAGATGCGACAATCCCTCTGCCGCCCGAATTGCCAGCACCGTCATCTCCCGGCGATGCTGTTCCAGAAATCCCGTTAACCAGCGTTCCTCACCATCAAGCCAATCGAAAAGGATTTTGCCCGTCTGCTCGAAGCTCACCGGGAACCGCGAAAAATAATCCGTTTCTGCCTTGGTGGCTAGATCTTGAATCTCTGTGAGATTAAGTCGCCGCTCCTCAAAGTTATTTGGGTTATCGGTGAAGTACCGTAGCTCTAACCAGTTGTCCTGAACCCGTTGCAAATCGAGATGGAGAATCACGCGCCAATCCAAAAAAAGCTGTTCTTTTCAAACTCTAACGCAGAAATCTAGAATCCTTCTTTGGGGTATTTAACCTGTTGAGAATCCCTCCGCCTTCGGCACCTCCCTTTGGAAGGGAGGCAGTGGGGCACGAATAATTTTTAGAAGGGGATTTGTTCTTCGATGACCGCGCAGACTTCTGAGAAATTATGAACGACCTCATCATTGGTAAAACGGATAACTGTTAAACCATAGCCCTCTAGAACTTCACTTCTGATTTGGTCGTATTTCTTTGCGTCATTGCTGAAGTGAGTGTCTCCGTCTACTTCAATGACAAGCTTTAGTTTGGAGCAGAAAAAATCGACGATGTAGTGATCAATGGGACGTTGCCGATAAACCTTTAGGGGCAATGGTCGGAGATATTCAAACCATAATTTTCTTTCAGCGGGAGTCATGTTTTTACGCAGAGTTTTCGCCCGTGCCACCAATGCTGGATTGTATGGAAAATAAAGTGAACTCTCCCGCAACCCCATCACTCCTCCTCAAATCTATACATATCTTGCCTCCCTTTCAAAGGGAGGTGCCGAAGGCGGAGGGATTCTCCAT
>CAZXBK010000036.1:0-26298 GCA_964638765.1 uncultured Synechococcus sp.
TGGGTGGTCGCAAATAAAAGGTATTGGGCCTGTTTTACTGAAGCGAATTTGGCAACATTTTGGGTCTTTGGAAGCGGCCTGGCGATCGCCACGTCAGGCTTTGGGAGAGGTTGAAGGTTTAGGTGGCAAATTAATCGAAAAGGTAATTGCTGGGCGATCGCGACTAAATCCAGAGCAGGTTTATGAACAGCATCTTGCGAAGAACCCACAATTTTGGACACCAGCAGATGCAGATTACCCTAAATTATTGCTCGAAATTCCGAGTCCGCCCCCACTGCTTTACTATCGTGGTCAAGTCAATTTATTAGAAAATCAAGGCAAAGTTCCGGCGATCGCCATGGTTGGGACTAGGCATCCCACAGAGCACGGCAAACGCTGGACAGCTAAAGTTAGCAGAGCATTGGGACAATCCGGTTTTACTGTTGTTTCCGGCATGGCAAAGGGCATTGACGGTGTCGCTCACACTTCTTGTTTACAGGTTTCTGGACGCACCATAGCAGTCTTAGGGACAGGTATCGATGTCGTTTACCCCGCTAATCATCAGCGGCTTTATGACGACATTACGGCCAAGGGCTTAATTGTCAGTGAGTATCCCGCCGGCACTAAACCTGATCGCAGTAATTTTCCCGCTCGCAATCGTATTATTGCTGGGTTGACCCGCGCCACTTTGGTGATGGAAGCGCCCACCCGCTCTGGCTCTCTCATTACATCGCGCTATGCCAACGAATTTAACCGCGATGTTTACACCTTGCCCAACTCTCCCGAACAGCAGCAGTCTGGTGGCTGTTTAGATTTAATTCGTCGGGGAGCCAGCATGATTCTTAGCGAAAAAGGTCTGATCGAAGATTTAGGGGGTCTGCCTCAGCTTGATGAATCGTCGTTGCAATTGTCTCTATTGCCAACCGAAAATTCTGACGCGGTGCCGGAACCAGACATTGTAAGTCCGCCGGATTATTCCCAAATTCCGAAACCATTACTTCCCCTTTGGCATGCTATTTCACCGGAGGCAACGCCGTTTGATTTGATTGTGGTGCAATCCGGAATGAGTGCAGATCGCGTTTCAGCCACGCTTTTACAGTGGGAGCTTGAGGGATTGGTCAGTCAGTTACCGGGTATGTGTTATCGTCGTCTCTAATCTTTAAAAAACTGTCTAATTCTTTAGATTTAATGAAAGAGAAAATAGGCGATCGCCTTACAATTACGTCCGTTTGTTTTTGAAGTTAACGCACTAGAAAACACGTATTTTCTAACATTAATAATTGGAAGTTATGGGTTTAGCAAACTATCCCCAAAGTTCCCAATGCCCAACCCTGCAATATTGGGGATCAAAAAATGAACAGTATAGTTGAGGTAACCCCACGCATGTAACGGTCAAAACCTCCATGAAAACTTTATTGGTCTACCCAGAATTTCATCAAAGCTTTTGGTCATTTGAAAAGACAATTCAGCTCGTCGGGCGGAAAACTTTCATTCCACCCTTAGGTCTGATTACCGTTGCTGCAATTTTGCCCCAAGAATGGGATATAAAGCTGGTGGATTGTAATGTGCGCAGCGTCACCGAAGCAGACTGGGACTGGGCAGATCTGGTAATTTTTTCGGGAATGATTGTCCACCGAGCCAATTTATTAGGACTCATCAAAGAGGCAAAGGCGCGGGGTAAAAAAGTGGCAGTTGGTGGCCCCTATGCGACATCTGTGCCCCATGAATGTCAGGAAGCCGGCGCTGATTTTATGATCCTCGACGAAGGGGAAATAACCATCCCTATGTTTGTTGAGGCGATCGCCAAAGGTGAGACTTCTGGAGTATTCCGGAGTGGCGGGGAAAAACCGGACGTTACCACCACACCCATTCCCAGATACGATTTACTCGATCTGAAGGCCTACGCCATGATGTCCGTGCAGTTTTCGCGGGGTTGTCCATTTCAGTGTGAATTTTGCGACATTATCGTGCTCTATGGCCGGAAACCTCGTACAAAAACGCCGCAACAACTCATTGCCGAATTGGAATATCTCTATGAGTTAGGTTGGCGCGAAACTGTTTTCATGGTGGATGACAATTTCATTGGCAATAAGCGTAATGTGAAATTACTGCTCAAAGAATTACAGCCTTGGATGGCAAAGAAAGGCTATCCCTTCTCCTTTAATACAGAAGCTTCCGTCGATTTAGCTCAGGATCAAGAGCTAATGGATATGATGGTTGCGTGCAATTTTGGCTCCGTCTTTTTAGGTATTGAAACACCCGATGAAGCCAGTCTAAAAGTAACCAAAAAGTTTCAAAATACGAGGGATACCCTTAGCGAATCGGTAGATCGCATTATTAGTTCGGGAATTCGAGTGATGGCCGGTTTTATTATCGGTTTTGACGGAGAAAAGTCTGGAGCCGGCGATCGCATCGTTCGTTTTGTCGAAAAAACAAATATTCCCCTTGCATTATTTAGTATGTTGCAAGCCTTGCCAGATACAGCTTTGTGGCATCGCCTCGAAAAGGAAGAACGTTTATTAGGCCAATCCGCAGACATTAATCAAACGACTCTCATGAACTTCGTGCCGACTCGTCCTGTGGAGGAAATTGCGGAAGAATATATCCAAGGTTTTTGGGATTTGTACGATCCCATTGCTTTTCTAGACCGCACCTACCGTTGCTATCGCATCCTTGGTAATGCGAAGTACCCCAAAAAAGAATTTAAAGCGAAAAAGCCCTTTGATTGGCAAGCTTTAAAGGCTCTTTTAATTATTGTTTTTCAGCAAGGATTTTTATATAAAACCCGCGTTAAATTTTGGGTTTATCTATTTAGTATGATTCGCCATAATCCCGGTGGCGTAATTAGTTATCTGACAGTTTGTGCCTACATGGAGCACTTCTTGGATTATCGCTCTGAGGTCAAAGAACAAATCGAAGCGCAACTAAGAGAGTATCAAAAGTTACAAAGTCAACTACAACAAAAGTCTTTGACTCCAGATAGCAACACTGCGGCGATCGCCAGCTAAATTGAGCTTTTATGCTGGCAATCAGTAATTGTCTAATTTCAAATCATTGAGCTGAAAAAAGTATCAATCCCTGACTCATTCTTTTGTTTAAATCATCCTTAGATGTCAGTACTGCTCAAAAGAACTATGCTAATACTAACTAAATAAAAAAATTTTGAACAAGTACCGTTCTGAAAAAGGAGATAACATGCGCGCTTTACTGATTTATCCAGTTTTTCCGAAGAGCTTTTGGTCTTTCGAGAAAGCCATTGAATTAATTGGGCGCAAAGCATTGCTGCCTCCTTTGGGCTTAATTACTGTTGCGGCTATTCTGCCCCAAGAATGGGAATTTAAGCTTGTCGACCGTAACATTCGCGCCGTTACAGAAGCGGAGTGGGAATGGGCAGAGATTGTCATCATCTCAGGCATGATTGTTCAAAAATACGACATTGCTGACCAAATTGCTGAGGCGAGGAAACGCAATCTTAAAGTGGCGATCGGTGGTCCTTACGCAACTGCATTTGCGAAGGAGTTGGAAAGTGAAGTTGATTATCTCGTACTCGACGAAGGGGAAATCACGATTCCGATGTTCGTTGAGGCGCTAAATAATGGTGCAGAGTCTGGGATTTACCGCGCTACAGAAAAGCCCGATGTTTCGACAACGCCTATCCCTCGCTATGACCTCCTAGAGCTAGATGCCTATTCTGAGATGTCGGTACAATTTTCACGGGGTTGTCCTTACCAATGTGAATTTTGCGACATTATCGTGCTTTATGGTCGTAAGCCTCGTACTAAAACGCCCCAGCAACTTATCGCCGAACTGGAGTATCTCTACGAGCTAGGTTGGCGACGTACGATTTTCCTTGTTGATGATAATTTCATTGGTAACAAACGCAATGTGAAATTATTGCTGAAAGAGTTACAGCCTTGGATGGAAGAAAAGGGTTATCCTTTCTCCTTCGGTACCGAAGCATCCGTTGACTTGGCCAATGACCAAGAATTGATGGATATGATGACGGCTTGTAATTTTGGCACAGTCTTTTTAGGTATTGAAACGCCTGATGAAGATAGCTTAGAAGTAACTAAGAAGTTTCAAAATACCCGTGATCCACTGAGTGAATCTGTCCATAAAATCATCAGTTCTGGTTTGCGGGTAATGGCTGGCTTTATTGTCGGTTTTGATGGTGAAAAGAAAGGGGCCGGCGATCGCGTTGTAGAGTTCGTACAAAAGAGCACCATTCCTACTGCAATTTTCAGTATGTTGCAGGTACTACCAGACACTGGTTTATGGCACCGTCTTAATAAAGAGGGTCGTCTTCTAGAGGATTCTGGTTCGGGTGATATTAACCAAACAACGTTAATGAATTTTATTCCGACGCGTCCTGTTGAAGAGATTGCGGAAGAATTTGTTAGAGGATTTTATGCGCTTTATGATCCACAAAAATATCTGGATCGCACCTATCAGCACTACCGCATTTTAGGTGAAGCGCCCTGCCACAAATATCCTAAGAAGCGGAAGACAAAGGCGAAAAAGCCCTTTGAATTTGCGATGCTGCGAGCCTTAGCAATTATCTGTTGGCGACAGGGTATTGTCCGTAAAACGCGCTTTAGTTTTTGGTATTATCTAGCGCAAATGTTTATCCATAATCGCCGTGGTATTCCCAGCTATCTAACGGTTTGTGCGCAGATCGAACATTTCCTTGAGTACCGCGAAATTGTTAAAGCGGAAATCGAGCAACAGTTGGCAAACTACCAAGAGCAAATGGAGACTCGCGAGCGACTTAGACAGGACACCCCTGAGGCGATCGCCAGCTAAATCAGATCTAAAAATTAAGCATATTTCAGAGAAAGAGACTTAACGTTATGTGAGTCTCTTTTTTATTGTTTCGCCAACGGTTTTTTCTAATTATTTTGTATCTTTTAAAGCAGGATTGCATTGGTAGTTATTTGATTAATTTAAGGTCAGACCCATAGGGATATGAAACAAGTCAACGCTTCTCCTCGAAACATCTCCCGGAATAATACTGAAGCTAGGATGATTGTAGATTGGACAATAAATCAAGTACTTTACAGTTTTAAATAGTTGTTAGTTAGGTGCTCACAGTAGATTTTTCTTCTACATTTACCCCCATTAAATTTTGTCGCCGATGACTGCTGATTCCCACGATTCTCCTTGGATTCCCACGAACTTACAGCTAATTGAGGAACCACTCAGTTTGCCTCTTGATGCTGTTTTGTCTGAGGTGATCGCCCTATTTCAGCAGCACCCAAAACAATCTTGTCTCGTCATTTTTCAAGGAGCAAAATTAGCGGGAATTGTGACGCGACAGGATATTTTAAATTGCGTTTTAGGAGGCCAAAATTTTGAAACCTTGGCGATCACCTCAGTGATGAGTACACCCGTCATTACTCACACTGTTGATGGTGAAATACTCGATGGCTCGGCATTACGAGAATTATTTGTGAACGCCGAGATTTCCCATTTGCCGCTGCTGGATGCCGACCAGAAATTTATCGGCATTTTGACAGAAAAAAATTTATTAGCCTATCTAAATTCCGCAACAGCGCAAAACACTCAACTTCCCCCCCAACAAAAAGAATTAGAGCATGACGCTCAGCTTTATCATCTGTTGGTAAATTCCTCGCCCATGGGAATTTTCCAGACCGATGCCAACGGCTTGTGTACCTTTGTGAATGAACGCTGGTCGGAGATTACAGGTTTACCCGGCGATCGCGCTCTTGGAGACGGTTGGAGTCAAGCAATACATCCCGATGACCGCCAAACAATTACAGCAGAATGGTACGCTGCCGCCGCAGAAAACCGTCCTTTCGACATGGAATATCGCTTTCAACAAGCCGATGGTTCTGACGTATGGGTCCATGGTCGCTCCGTCATTGTGGAAACGGATCAAGAGGAGAATGTCATCAGTTATGTTGGATCGATCACCGATATTCAGCGGCGTAAAACCCTTGAAACAGCTCTAGCGACTATCCTCGATGGCACAGCAACAGCCACTGGCTGCGATTTTTTTAACGCCTTGGCATGTCATCTCGGCGAAACGATGGGTATCGCCTATGTCTTTATTACCGAACTAGAAAACTGTGACACGTTAAAGGGACTTGCATATTGGGAGAAAGGTAGTATCAAGCCTCTTGATCCCTACAAACTTGCAGACACCCCCTGCGAGGTTGTGTTGCGTGATGGCTTTTTGCAGCTGCTCACGGATCTTGATAAAGCTTTTCCCAACAATTCATACGTCCAAACAACAAAATCCATAAGTTATACCGGTGTCGTTCTCAGCGACCCAGCAGGACAACCGATTGGCCACATTTGTGTGCTCGATACCAAGCCTTTAGAGCCAGATACAGCTCAAATGATTCGTCATGTTTTAGAGGTTTTTGCTGCGCGGGCCGGGGCTGAGCTTCTACGCAAACGTAGCGATGCAGCTTTGCAAGAGCTAACCGAAACTTTAGAGAAACAAGTGGAGCAGCGCACAACTCAGTTGGTGGAGAGTCAGCAACGACTCCGATTAATCACAGACTCTATACCCGGGGCGATCGCCTACCTAGATGCCACCGAACATTACCAATTTATTAACCGCACCTACTGCCAATGGTTTCAAAAATCTGAGTGCGAAATCCTAGGGCTCACAGTCAAAGAAGTCTATGGCGAAGCAAAATATGCCCTTTGTGCAGATTACATTAGGCAGGTTTTACGGGGCGAGACAGTAAATTTTGAAACGCTGCTCCCTTGCCAGGACGGCATTACTCGTTACGTCGCCTCAACTTTTGTCCCGGATTTCAACAATGCCCATCAAATACAGGGCTACTACTTGATGATGACCGATATCAGCGATCGCCATCAGATAAAGCAAGAACTCCAAGCCTCACAAGCAGAACTACAGGCGCTTTTTGCGGCAATGGATGACATCATTATTGTCATAGATAGCGATGGAGAAAAGCTCAATATCATTTCAAAGGACTCCACGCAGCTCTATCGCTCTAAAACAGAGGCCGATGGCAAAAAAATTTCAGAGATTTTTGCCCCAGAACAAGCAGCATATTTTACAGACTGCATTCAGCAGACCCTTGCAGCGGGCTGTTCACAACAATTTGAATATTCACTCCCGATTCACGACACCGAGAAACGGTTTTACGCAATTTGCTCCATTTTGCCAGACCAACGTTTGCTGTGGGTTGCACGGGATATCAGTGACTACCACAGCACGAAAATAGCCTTACAAAGTTCAGAGAGAGAGCTGCGCAGCCTATTTGCAGCAATGGATGACGTTGTACTTGTCTTTGATGCCCATGGCACTTATCGCAAAATCATTTCCACCAAAGTCGATCAATTAATCCGCCCCTCTTCAGAACTCCTAGGGCACAATCTAGCTGAATTTTTCCCCTCCGAGACTGTCGCGCTTGTAATGAGCTGCATTCGCACCACTTTAAGACAAGGCACGACTCAAACCTGCGAATACGCCATCGATGTCAATGGAGAAGAAACTTGGTTTAATGCAAGCTGCTCTGCGCTCAACGAAGATCAAGTCCTCTGGATTGCCCGTAATGTCAACCATCGCAAACGGACAGAGCTTCAGTTAGAAGATACGAGTTACCGACTATCCTTGGCCACTCGCGCAGCAAAAATCGGTTTATGGGATTACGACATTGAAGGCGATCGCCTTGCCTGGGATGACAGGCAATATGAATTTTACGGCGTTGATCCAGGCGATTTTAAAGGCAAAGTCACAGACTGGACAGACCGGGTGCATCCTGACGATCTGCCCCACATGTGTCAATTATTTACGCAGGCATTTAAGCTCAGCAATATTAATGAACTGGAATCGGAATTTCGCATCATTCGCCCAGATGGCGACATACGCTACTTAAAGGGCAATGCCATTATTCTGCGAGACGAAGCAGGTGCAGCGCGCCGGGTGCTGGGGGTCAATTTCGATATTACAACCTACAAAACGACCGAGGCCGAATTACTACACGCCAAACAAATTGCCGAAAGTGCCGCCCAGACAAAGAGCCTATTTCTCGCCAATATGAGTCACGAAATTCGGACGCCGATGAATGGTGTGGTGGGAATGCTTGATCTGCTCAATGATTCGCCTCTCACAGAACAGCAGCGATCCCACATTAATATTGCCCAAGCCAGTGCCGAATCTCTGCTCTCTCTGATCAATGACATTTTAGATTTTTCGAAGGTCGAAGCAGGCAAACTGGATATCGAACACATCGACTTTGAGCTGCATCACCTCATCAAAAATATTGCTAAAACGACCGCGCTAAAAGCCCAAGAAAAAGGCCTAGAACTCATTGTTGATTTGCGTGGCCTCGATGACTATGTGATTAATGGTGACCCCAGCCGCATCCAACAGATTTTCACCAATCTACTGAGCAATGCGGTGAAATTTACGGAGCGGGGCAATATTATTCTGGCGAGTCAGCTCGTTAAAGATGCAACGGGATTATGGCTGCTAGGCAGTGTCACTGATGAGGGGATTGGTATTCCTGGGGATAAATTGCAGGAACTATTTCATCCGTTTACCCAGCTAGATGCTAGTACCACTCGCAAATATGGCGGCACAGGTCTAGGTCTGACAATCACAAAAAAAATCTGCGAACTCATGGGCGGCGACATTACGGCCCAGAGCGAGACAAATCAAGGTAGCCGCTTCGAGTTTCGTGTCCAAGTTCAGCAAAGCCAACAGGCTGAGCAGTCTCAACTTCCCAAGCTTGACGCTTTTGAAATTTTACTTGTGGAAGGAAATCCTGTACTACGAGAAATTTTGTGCTCGCAATTAGATGCGTGGGAGCTTAAAGTGACAGCCGTTGCGAACAGTGTCGAGGCGATCGCCAAAGTTACAGAACGTACTGGATCAACTCCCTTTGATATTGCACTGATCAATCACATGATTGCCGACTGTGACCGTGAACAGTTTTGCCGCACCCTGAAAGACAGAATACAGCCGACGAATCCACATTTCACCATTATCGTTATGACGGCGATCGCCAACCTCACCGCCGACCAAGCCACGACAAATTCAGCGGTTGATCTTTACCTAACTAAACCCGTACTTCCCCGAGAGCTAGCCAACACCCTCGCAAACATCACAAACACAAAACTTGCGGCTGAAAAACAGACAATACCAGCGGCACGAGAAACAACAAAATCAGCGGAGCCATCCACTCCCACACTGCCCCAATGGCCAGAACAAACGAAATTGCTCGTCGTCGAAGATAATCGCGTCAATCAACTAGTCATTCAAGGTTCCCTGAAAAAACTGGGACTCACCTCCGATATTGCAACCCAAGGCTACGATGCTCTCCGGCAACTGCGAGAATCCTCCAGAGAAGAACCCTACAGTCTGATTTTGATGGATTGCTTGATGCCCGAAATGAATGGCTATGAAACTACCGAACGTATTCGTACCGGCGAAGCAGGGGAACGTTATCGCAATATCCCTATTGTGGCTCTAACGGCTAATGCAATGAAAGGCGATCGCGAGAAATGTTTGGCAGCGGGCATGAATGACTATCTCAGTAAGCCCATCAACACCAAGGTTTTACAGGCAATTCTCCATAACTGGCTTGTCACCCAAACCTAGATGTTCACGGTGAAACTATCTAAATGTTTGTAGAAGAGTGAAAGCTACAAACGCTTTGCAATTAAAGGAACAAAGGCATTACTCAGCTTTTCTAAGAGCAATTTTTGTTCAGCAATAGTTAATCCTTGGGGAAATTCACAGGGCGTGTTATTCACATCCACCACATAAATTTTGCCATCGTGGCGATCGCGCAACACATCAAATTCGCCATACTCTAACCCCAGTTTTTGACTGAGTTCTGTCAGCCGTTGAATTTCAATCTCAGAAAAAATAGACGTGGTTTCGGCGATCGTGACGACCATCTGTTCCGATTCAGCCAGCTTGATCTGCGGGCGACTTTTCAGCAACACACAGGGAATCACACCATCGAAAATTGGCACATTAATATCGACGTATTGACCCTCAGTTTCGGTGTCAATAAATTTTTGGTAAATCAAATCTTCCTGCACACGATCAGCCTGCAACGGCAACTGAACTGTTTCACCGTCATGCCAGCGATTAATATCAGACTTTTGCCAACCCAATTCTTGTGCTGTAAGTGGGTCAACACTGATTTCATAGCCAAATACGGAGTCAAAAACCTCACCAATTTTATTTTTACTAATATTCAAACTTGACGCGTTGACAACAGCTTCACGAATATCGTCTAACACGTCTAATAAATCCACACTAAAAAAAGTCGCATCAAAATATTTAAAGGCGACGTCAAAGGGCTGTGTAGGATTATTTGAAATTTCATATCCTAAATACTGACAGAGCTGATATGCCATCGAGTTTTGTTCCGGCATTTCTGGATAAAACAAAATCGTAATGGCGTGGCTCATGATAAAAAATCAGCTTTTCTTTCAATCCTTATTTTAGCCACATCTTGAATTTGGCAGACATTTAATTTGCACTTTGTCTTTTTCTAAATAATCTCCCCAAAAACCTCAGAAAAAGAACTGGACAACCTTGTCACTCAAAATAAAAAGCCCCGAACTACTACTCTCGAAGTGTTCAGGGCCGATCAATTTCTTTCCTACTCATTAGTATAGTGAAATCAAATATTAATAATATTGGGCAAATAGCGTAACTTTCTAGTTTTACCTTTCGGCATTTTGGCTTAAATTAAGTCCCTTTTTCTACATCAAAAACACCAAATCAACACGAAACCTTTTCACATAAAATCAGTCACAAACACCCCACCAAAAGACAGCAAAAAAACACAAAAAAAGACTCCCATCAAGTGGAAATCCTCTTAAATCAAACGTCTTTTATTTTGCTTAGCTTTAAAAATGTAAAGCTATTCTTTTATTTTATAAAGACATTTCAAACAGCTTTATTTCTACGCCACAAATAAACTTTTATAGCTTTCGCCTAGATTTGTTGTGTTCGACAGAATTTACTAAAACCATTTGGAGTAGTCTTTGGAGAAAAAATTAAGTTGCTCGTCTCTATGTCTCTATCATCTAATAGCAACGTCTCAAAATAAGTGACTTCATCAGCCTCTTTCTATGAACCTTGTCAGCCGTGAAACTCATTGATATTACAGTCACAAACCGATCTCGCTGGCGATCGCCGGTGACGAACATCACAAAAAAATCTCCAACGTGCGGCACAGCGACATTGGAGAAAGGTGTCAATTTTGTTGTTTGGAGAGAGAAAATCTAAAAGTTAAAAACTAAATGTTGAGATTTAAGCCATAAAACCAAGCTGCTTACCGTTGCTGCGAGCAAGGCGGATAAGACTTTGGCGCTCTTTAGAGTCAATGCCAACAGAGTTGCAGAAATTAGAAATCACTTTGCAGTGTAGACCAATGACCTTACCTCGAACTTGATTGAAACGGCGTTTACCAATGACTTGGCGTAATCCGACGACTAAAGATGCAAACATGCTTTTATCCTCGCTATGACTTAAATACTTCAAAAATCTTGATGGGTAAAACCCACGAACTCTGAAATTTAGAGTTGGAAGATCAAATTGATTAGAGTGTCACCACCAATTAGCTCAGTCGCGATCATGGCGACAAAACCAATCATTGCTAAGCGACCATTGAGCTTTTCTGCGTACTTAGTCCAACCCGCTGTGTTTTCTGCGTCTACATAAACAGTAGGCTCAAGGGCAAAAGTATTTGTATAACCATCGTCTGTCGCGATAAATCCTCTTTGGCGGTATTGGGTTTCCATAAGTTGTTACCTCTGTTGTGTCTTTCTGTAAACTATCATAACAAAATATTACAGAATGTTACAGTGATTGTATCCTCTATCTTTTGTGATCGATATCACATGGCGTGGCTGAGAAGTTCTAATCTTCCAGAAACCCCTGAGAGAAAGACTTGTGGGGGATTTCTATTTGCAGTCATTTGATCTAACAATTCACACTGTCAAATTATTATTTTTGTCAAGTAGTGTTAAGTGGGTAATGTCAGAACCAGAAAAAACAGGAAGATAAAGAAGCTAAATTTGGATATCCCGAAATCGTTATGTGGCGTTCTTGTGTTGGGTTGGGTTCTTTTGCTGTTTTGCCCATCTGTGCGGTTGGGTTGCTCAGTGGCGGTGCGGTACTGGCAGAGGAAATCGAATTTCAGATTTTGCAGATGAATGATGTCTACGAAATTTCGACCCTAGCTGGCGGCACAGAAGCAGGTCTTGCGCGGGTCGCAACGATTCGGAAGGAGCTATTGGCTGAAAATGAAAATACTTTGACGATTATCGCTGGAGATTTTTTTAGTCCCTCAGCCCTCGGCACAGCAACGGTAGATGGCGATCGCCTGGCGGGACAGCAAATGGTGAGTTCCCTAAATTATTTGGGTTTGGATTTAGCGACTTTCGGAAACCACGAGTTTGATATTAAAGAGCCACAGTTTCGGGCAAGGCTAGCGGAGTCAGAGTTTCAGTGGTTTTCGGGCAATGTGCGAGATGCGGCGGGAGAGCGCTGGGGTGATATCCCAGACTATGTGATTAGAACGATTGAAGGCGAAGATGGTGAGGCGATTCGGGTAGGTTTTGTGGGTACAACGATACCGAGTAATCCCGCGCCCTATGTTTCTTATCTTGATCCAATTGAGAAGATGAAAGCAGATGTGGCAGCCATTAAAGATGAAACTGACGTGATTGTTGCCATTACCCATTTAGCTATTACAGAAGATCAATACCTTGCAGACAACATTGCAGAGATTGATATTGTGCTGGGCGGTCACGAACATGAAAATATCCAGCAGTGGCGCGGCAAAGATTTTACGCCGATTTTCAAAGCGGATGCCAATGCCCGTACCGTTTATATTCACAAACTCACCTACGACACTGATACCGACGACCTCACCATCAACTCCCGCATTCTGCCAGTGAATGAGGCGATCGCCCTTGATCCAGAAATGGCAAAGGTGGTGGAGTATTGGGAACAAAAAGCCTTTGAAGGTTTTCAGGCAAATGGTTTTGATCCGCGAGCAGAAATTGTTGCCAGTCCAGTCGCTTTAGATGGTTTAGAAAGTTCTGTACGCAATGAAGAAACGGAACTGACGAAAATCATTGCTGAAGCGGTTTTAAATGCAAGTGAAGATGCCGAAGTGTCCATCTTCAATAGTGGTGCTATTCGTATTGATGACGTTCTACCTCCGGGAATCATCACCCAATACGATGTCATTCGGGTATTACCTTTTGGCGGCGATATCGTCACAGTCGAAATGTCTGGCGCATTACTCGAACGAGTTCTCAACCAAGGATTAGCCAACCGGGGTTCTGGCGGCTTTTTGCAAACATCAGGCGTCTCCCAAGATCCCGATACCCAAAACTGGCTAGTCGGCGATCGCCCTCTCGATCCCACCAATACATATAGAGTCGCGACTGTAGAATTTCTCATTTCTGGCAATGAAATCGGTTTAGACTATCTCACGACCGATAACCCCGAGTTACAAGTACTCTCAAAAGAAGGTGATATTCGCTTTGCTCTGATTGATCAGCTTCAGCTAGCCAATCAGTAGATATGTAAAGAGAGGTGATCACTATTACTGATCTAGACTGCTTATGAATCCAAAGCTACTCCAAGAGTTTCTTGACATGACCTCCAATTGCCCATCAGGTTATTTGGCTTCATATAACGGCTCTGGTTTTAAAATACGCAATGATTATTTTGGTCATCTCCTAGTGGATGAAGAGATTAATTACTTCAACTATTTGTTGAATACCAAAAGTAATGGACTATGCAAAAGAGTCGGTGGCAATGAATGGCTCGCTTATTTTCCTGCTACCTCATTGAGAAAAATCCAAGAAGTTATGGACGAATTTTATGAGGAGAAAAAATATAATGCAGGCTGGGCTTGTTTGGGTGAGCGTGGTAACGAAAGAAAGGTCAAGCGATGTACTGTTAAATCGCAACTTTTAAGAGCGGTACGTAGTGTCTACACTTATATAGACAGTGCCTCAAAGGCACGAGATATCGTAGTAAATTTGGTGGAACAAAATTGGAATTTACCACCAAATACTATTCATAAGCTTTCATCACTTGCTGGCGTTACTGATAACGGTAGAAAGTTCTTTTCTATTATTGAGGCTTGGCCAGTAGAATCTCCTTCTTGTCCTTTTTGTGGGGAAGTTGATTTTGATTGGATAGATGGAGATGCAAGTAGCGCGTATGGCATATGTAAGAATTGCCGTGCCGAAGTCACCATAGGACATGCTGAATCTCCGTCATCTAGTGTTTGAAAAAATCAAATAATAGATGTCGCAAAACACATCAATGTGGGCGTTAGACTATTTTTATGGCAAGAAGAATCAACAGTAAAAAATATCGCGCGGCTCAGAAAGCTAAGGCAGAGGCTGAAGCTAAAACTGAGGCGGAAAGCAAATATTTCCAACAGATGAATCAAACAATTTGTCCTAATTGTGGTGCTCAAAATACTGCATTGATTTTGTATGGGCTGATGAATTTTGATGAGTCACTAAAACTAAAACTCGCTAATAATTGGGTCGTGCTGGGAGGCTGCGATCTCCGGGAATCGAATCCAAAGTATGAGTGCAATGAGTGCCGCCATACGTGGAAATAGCTTGCGTTTAAAATCTCGCATTGAAACTTATTTTTCGAAACGGACAGCATACCACTGCAAAAAACCATCGGTAATTTCTAGCTCACAATAATCTTCGAGGAGCTTAGTGAGTTGATCGGCAGGGGCAAGGGTCGCCAATTCCGAAGGGAGTAAATCTGGTTGCTCAGCAAATAGCTCCGTAAAGAACTGACGAATTTCGTCGGGTTCCATAATCTGTTCAGGATAGTCGTGGCGAAGAAGCACATACCCATCTTCTTGGTACATAATCGGATCTGGCATAATATCCCTTAATCTTTTTGTTGGAATTTGACTCTTCAAATTTTAAGTGAATGCCTCCTCTTAGTGAGCTAACCCAAAATCCACTGGCCTGTCTACCCTACGAAAATTCCTTTGCCAGTCTTGGTGATGAGTATTCTGATGTGGTGGAGGGGGCAAGCTTTCCGCGCTACGACTTACGGTTTCGCAATGATCAGGTTTTAGAACAGCTAGGGTTGGATGCAAACAAAGTCGAAGATCAGGATTTTATTGAGGCCTTTGGTCAGTTTCGCGTGCCCCATGCGTTGCGGGCAATGCGTTACCACGGCTATCAGTTTGGAGAATACAACCCGGATTTAGGAGATGGTCGCGGTTTTCTTCTCGGTCAGGTGCGATCGCCGGACGGACTTCTATATGATTTCGGGACAAAGGGTTCTGGTCGGACTCCTTATTCTCGTAATGGTGATGGTCGTCTAACGCTAAAAGGAGGTGTGCGGGAAGTTTTGGCGGCAGAGGCTTTGCATCAGTTGGGGGTAAATACATCTCGCTGTGTGAGCTTAATTGAAACGGGAGAGTCTTTATGGCGGGGTGATGAACCTTCGCCGACGCGGTCTTCGGTAATGGTGCGTTTCCAGCGATCGCACATTCGTTTTGGGACATTTGAGCGACTTTATTTCCTCCAAAAGCCAAAGCTAATCGAGAAGCTTTTACATCACGTCATTGAACATTACTATCCAGAGTATGTCGGCCAAGAAAATGCCAAGGCTTTATTTTATGCAGACTTGGTGAAGCGGGTAGCGCGATTGGCGGCGCAATGGATGGCGGCAGGTTTTTGTCATGCGGTGCTGAATACCGACAATATGGCGATCACGGGAGAAAGTTTTGATTATGGTCCCTATGCTTTTATTCCCACCTATGACCGCAAGTTTACGGCGGCATATTTTGATTACAGCGGTCGGTATAGCTATGCCAACCAACCCACGATTTGCCGCATAAATCTTGAAGTATTGCAGCGTCCCCTCGCCTTGGTGATGGACAAGCAAGATTTAGAAACGGGTTTAGCACCATACGATGCTGAGTATGAACGCGCCTATCACGAACTGATGCTCAAGAAATTAGGTTTTGAGAATTTACCAGAAGAACTTGGCGCCGACCTTCTCTCTGTAACCATTCAGCTCCTGAAGGAAACGCAGACGGGCTACCACGACTTTTTTTATCAGCTGGCGGCGCAGTTTAATCACGCATGGCGATCGCACCCCGACACGATCTTGGAAAATAGCGATTTATCTTCAGCCGTTCTAGAGAAATGGCGCAATTTATATCAAATTGCTCTCCAAACTATTCCCGAAGCTGAACTCAATACCGTGGGCGATCGCCTGACCCAGACAAATCCAAAGACAGCATTATTACGACCTGTAATTGAATCCATTTGGGAACCGATTGTCGCCGAGGATAACTGGCAACCTTTTAATGATCTCGTTGAAACGATTCAGCGGCGGGGTTAAATCCGAGCATCAAACATTTTAGTTGAGCATTTTTACTCAAAAACTCGGTACAGTAGCAAATAATTTCATCCTTTATCTGGAGCAAAACAATGGAATGGACTGACGACGCGAAGACATTATTTAAAAAAATCCCCTTCTTCGTGAGACCTTTCGCCAAAAAGAAGATCGAAAAACTCGCTCAAGAGATGGGGGCAACAGTCATTGACGAAGAAATTTACGTGCAAGCTAAAGCGAAATTTAACGACCCGAAAAAGTCCGGCGAGCTGAAATAAGCAAACTTGCATTACTTTTTCAGGGAAACTTCAAAAATTCTTACGAATCTCTCAGGAAGCGTTTACGGGGAGTGCAGGATTCGACCGACATAATGAAATTGTTGAAGTTCAGTTCCTCCCCACACCATGCAAATTTCTTCTCTTAAATCTCTTCCCCTCGCTGCTGTTCTCAGTCTTGGGGCGATCGCCGGATTTGCTCATCAAGTAGACAGTAAGCCCGCACCCACCCACGAAGTTGTTGCAGCTAAAGCCGACAAAGTTGTTCGCGCCAACAAGCTCAACAACAACAACACCACTTTTATCAACAAGCAATCTAACGGTGTCGCCATCAAAGGGACAGACCCCGTTGCCTACTTCACCCAAGGTAAAGCCGTACGAGGTAGTGCAAGTTTTACTCACAGTTGGAATGGCGCAACATGGCATTTTTCTAGCGCCGCAAACCGCAACCTGTTCGCTTCTAACCCCACAAAATACGCGCCGCAATATGGTGGTTACTGTGCATGGGCGATCGGTCAAGGCTACACCGCAGACATTGACCCCAGTGCTTGGAGCATTGTTGACGGCAAACTTTATCTAAACGCTTCTGGCGGTGTTCAACGCCGTTGGAAAAACGATATCCCCGGCCATATTTCGAGAGCAAATCTCAACTGGCCCCGCATTTCCGGCCGTTAAGCCGGAACTGTTTCGAATAAAGAACTTCTCTCTTGGAAAATGTTAGGCAGCTAGTCCTAAGCAAATAAAGTTTGCACCCAAAAATTACGCTTCACATTTGCCCCTTTTCTAAGGGAGGTGGCGAAGCCGGGGGGATCTGCCAAGATTTAAATCCCCCACAAGCAAAACCTAAATTCAAGGCATATCTTTACGGCTTAGGCACTATCGAAATGCCTAACCCTCTGAAAAGAGATGAGTCTCTAAAATTCATTCGAAACAACATCCTGCTTTCACATCTTTTTTTAATCCATCACTTTTTTATCACTATGAAAATCTCTCCTAAGAAAACAGTTATCCTTGGCGTTCTTTTGACCATGGGCATCTTGGGTGGTTGCACGACTGCCACTCAAAACGAAGCCAGTACAAGTTCTGGAACCACGACAACCACTGAAACCACAACTAGCACGGCTACAACATCAGAAGCCGAAGCTGAGACTGACACAATTGATGTTGCTAGCTTTATCAACACACAAGATAACGTGGCAATTAAAGGCACTGATCCAGTGGCTTACTTTACGGAGAGTCAGGCTGTAGAAGGTTCCGATGAGTTCGCCTACGAGTGGAATGGCGCAACATGGCATTTTGCTAGCGCCGAAAATAGGGATCTTTTCAGCGCCAATCCAGAGCAGTATGCGCCCCAATATGGTGGTCATTGTGCATGGGCAGCGGCTCAGGGCTATGTGGCAGATATTGATCCAACTGCTTGGTCTATCGTCGATGGCAGCCTCTATCTAAACTTTGATGCCGGAGTACAAAGACGTTGGGAAAAAGATATTCCTGGCTTTATCGCTGATGCGGATGAGAAGTGGCCAGGTATCGTCGCAGAAAACTCCTAAAGTTTTGCATCTACTGGCTAAGTGAAAAGTTAGCTTAGCGATTTATTCAAGTGTTCATAGTTGTTGCTTTACCTCTACACCAACTTTTATCGGTTGTTGTAGGGGTCTTTTTTTGTAAAGAAGCAGGCGATCGCCGAAAAATCCTCAAAAAGATTGGACAGCCAGATCTAAGATTTTTAAAATTGGTGCATCGCTAATCTAGTGACATCTGCCGAGTCATGTCTGATTTCAATCAATTTCTATTTATTTACGAAGAGCTGATTAATCAGATTGCTACGCAGGGCAATGTTGATCAAAAACTGATTTTGCGAGTTTTAAACTGTCGCGATCAACTCCATACTTTGTTGGAAGAATCTCAAAAGGTCTCTGTCCTAAACCAAGAAAAATTGATTACACTCGATCAACAACTTCTAAAACAGAGTAATCAAATCAATAAAGCCGTTGACTTTTTAGGCATTCACCAAAGCATCAACAAACCAGAAGATTACTGGTGGTGGCATCTCGATAGCAAGGTCAAAAAACATCCTTGGCAAAAACTAGATTGGCTCTGGAAAAGTCTGAATATTGCAGGCTTAGCATTTAACATCACTTTAATTACAGATATTGCAAGTCGTTTTTTCGTGGCTGGTAGCACTGGCATCATTGGTGCTCTAACCGTTGCATTACCTAGCGCCATAACTCTTTTAAAAGCAAGCGGTGATTTTAATACTCAGACCAACCAAAGTATTAATAATTTCCTTTCCAAACTCAAAATAAAATCCTATCTCTACGAAGAACTAAAGCTTTTATGGACAGTGATTTTAACCCTCGTAATTTTGGCGCTTTATTTACTTTTGCCAAAATTCTCTTTGCTATATAACGAGCTAGGCTTTCAAAGCCATTCCCAAGGGAATTTAGGGCAAGCGGAGAAACACTATAAACGTGCAGTATCTCTAGATCCAGACAACTATTTTTCCCACTACAATCTCGGTGCAGTCTACGAAGAAACAAAGCGTATCGATCTGGCAAAACAACAATATTTATTAGCAGCTAAAGGGAATTTTCCTACGGCATATAACAATCTCGCACGATTTTTCATCCTCGAAAACAAGCCGTCAGAAGCAGTATCAATGTTGCTGAGTGGTCTACGTGTACCCGATAGAGAAGATCAGACTTCCTACAGCTTGTTGAAAAATTTTGGGTGGGCGAGATTTCTGCAAGAGGATTTTGATTTAGCGATCAATTATTTACAGGCTGCCATTGATTTTTATGAGAGCCAGCCCACAGATGTTCAATTAGAATTTGATAATCGAGCATCAGCCTATTGTCTAATGGCAAAAACTTTAGAGGCAAAAAATCCTGAATCGCCTTCAGAGCCAGAGTTAATTCTTTCAATGTGGCGAAGCTGTAATGAGTTGGGTAATATCAATAATATCGATGAAGATCGCTGGTTAATTGAAGCAAGAAAAAGATTGAAGGGGTAGTATCTCAATGGCTAATTTCATTTCTTCTCGATTTTCTTACCGTAAAACGATTATTTTTTTATGCTTTTTCGGTACAGGCTTTTATGCGCAGAGAAGTTCAGCCTATGAACCTGTAACTATTGTGAATGTGCAAGGTTCGGCCAAATACAAATTGCCATCAGAAAATACCTATCAAGATATTAATGTTTCTGATACTTTCAGTGGCAATGAACTCATTCAAGTTAGTGAAGGTAATTCCCTGAGCGTCTCTTGTCCTAACGGTAGTATCAAAAATATTGAGCCACGAGCGACAGATTATAGTCTGCCCGAAATTTGTACTCTTTCTAATAATTTAGAGAGTTCAAAGGAAGAAAACTCTAATCCTATCCGCAACTTTTTCAATATTTTATTCGGGAATGAGCCATCATCAACTAATGGTGCAGGGACGCGTTAGAAATAGGCCTTAGCGAATTTGTGTTTCGATTTCAGGCAATGGTTGAAAATTTCAAGGTTTCTCCCTGATCACTACCAAATCGGATAAAGCTATCGACCGTTAGCATGACTTCTTCTTGGTGGATCGTTTGCCAGTCCTGATTCGGCAGACCAACGAATGTGCCAAAGCGGGAGCGATCGCGGAGAAAAAAGCCTTCATCGCGCTGGATTATTTCGGCATGTTCTTTGCTGACCCAAGGCTCTTCGATAGTGACGTCATTTTCGGAGCGACGACCAATACGAATAAGTTTGCTGCTAAATTTCCATTCCCGCTCAGGATTATCGCAAGAACTTAGGGTAAATGTTTGCGTTGACAGAGGTTTGGGTAAGCGTGTCGGCAACTCTGTAATAGACGACAATTTTGAAAGGATTCGCCCATTAAATTCTGGGTGCATGTAGAGAATCGGCAAAGTCCAAGCGGGGGAATTGAACTTAAATTGCGTGAGCAAGGACTGACGGGCGATCGCCACCGCTTCATCTACGGATTTATGTTTGCACAGAGCTTGGCTCAGACTCGTAATAAAAGCCATTGCCTCATCATCACTAATCGGGTCGCGCATCGCTAAAACCGACGGTAAACCGTGGTGAATTAATACTTCAGTTAGGCTACTGGCGGCGATCGCCTGATGATTTTGCTGGAGAGATTTCGCCCCCCAGCAGGAATTAAACACCGCTAATCGAATGCCGCTGCGGGTCAAGACTTGTGCAAGTTCTTTGCCGTTAAGAGTTTCAGTGTCGCTGAGAAAAATTTTGCCACCATCTGCTGCGGGTTCGCCGTGACCACTATAGAAAAAGAGCTGATAATTTTTGCTGGCAAGTTTTTCTGTTAATTCGCTGGAAGTCGGCTGAATTAAAATATCGCCCTGCACTTTCCCAAAACTTTTCTTCTGCCAAATGGCTTGTAATCGTTTCGCTTCAGCTTCTAAATCTAAGCTGGCATTCCCATTCTCTGGCGTACCCAAAACCAACAAAATATTTAGCGATCGCCCGGTCGTTTGTAGTCGTAAAGGAGAAACATCACCGATTGTGCGACTGAAAAAAATCTGCGGATTGAGAGAAACAGCTTGCTTCCCCATTTCTGGCTGCATAATCTCCCACGGCAACGGCAACAAATTCGGATCGCGCATATCCAACCGCAACCGTAATGCTGATTTTTGTCCCAATGCCATGCCCTCCGACCGCGCAAAACTTTCGGCGATCGCCTTCTGAAATAGCCATTGCCACATTTGCACGCCCAATCCCTGCATCAATCTGGCACTTAGCGAGAATTCCGGATCGGGCAGTAAGGCTACAGGTTTAATTTCACCTGTAATCGGATAATGGGGCGTTTGGTAGGGCGTAAAAATTTCCTGCCACGTTAGCCAAATGCTGCTTAGCTCTTCATCCCACAACACATCTTCCTTTTCCACACCGCGCACAAAGGGTGTTGCCGCTGCCCAAATGACAAAATGATGCTCTTCCGGCGAATTATTTAGGCGATCGCACACCACTTGTAGAGAAGGAAGTTCAGCAGCTTTAGTCATCGAAACTTTAGGCAAATTAATATTTATAGTTTATGTCGTTTTTGAGGACAGCCTGCCCCAGTTGCACTTACAGAAACTTGCGGGGTCAAGATAACCGCCCAAAAAACGCCCAAAAAAGAAGTAAGGTTTGCCAAAACTTCGCAAAATCATCCTTTCCAGAGGTTCGGGAATTCCTACCAGATCACAATTAGCAGTCGCCCCCTTTGAGTGCTAAATTTGCTAGTGAAGTTAACTCCTATAACTCGAAAATTTTATGTCTAAGATTGTCTCTTTTAAGGACGAATCCAGACGGTCGCTCGAAGCAGGCATTAATGCCCTTGCTGATGCCGTCAAAATTACATTAGGTCCTAAGGGTCGTAACGTATTACTTGAGAAGTCTTACGGCGCTCCCCAAATTGTTAATGACGGTATTACCGTAGCGAAGGAAGTCGAGCTTGCAGATCCCCTCAAAAATACTGGTGCTCGCCTCATCCGTGAAGTCGCTGCAAAGACAAATGACAGTGCAGGTGATGGTACTACAACTGCGACTGTAATGGCTCAGGCTTTGATCCATGAAGGTCTCAAAAATGTCACTGCTGGTGCTAACCCCATTGCTCTCCGTCGTGGTATCGACGCGGCAGTAAAGTTCCTCGTTGATGAGATTGCCAACATTGCTAAGCCTGTAGAAGGTGAGGCG
Source organism: uncultured Synechococcus sp. (assembly GCA_964638765.1). Lineage (GTDB taxonomy): Bacteria > Cyanobacteriota > Cyanobacteriia > Cyanobacteriales > MRBY01 > MRBY01. Next base: position 22,316 of record CAZXBK010000036.1, read on the forward strand.
ATCGCCCAGGTTGCGGCAGTATCTGCGGGTAACGACGATGAAGTCGGCAACATGATTTTCCAAGCAATGGAAAAGGTGACCAAAGACGGCGTAATTACCGTTGAGGAGTCTAAGTCTCTCGCTACCGAGCTTGATGTTGTAGAAGGTATGCAGCTCGACCGTGGCTACATGTCTCCTTACTTCGTTACGGATCAAGAGCGTCAAATCGTTGAGTTTGAAAATCCCTACGTTCTCATCACTGACAAGAAAATTTCGGCGATCGCCGACCTCGTTCCTGTCCTTGAGAAAGTAGCTCGTTCTAGCCAACCTCTCCTCATCATTGCAGAAGACATCGAAGGTGAAGCCCTCGCAACTCTAGTTGTAAATAAGGCTCGTGGTGTTCTTAATGCCGCAGCAATTAAAGCTCCTAGCTTCGGCGATCGTCGTAAGCAAATGCTTCAAGACATTGCAGTTCTCACTGGTGGCCGCGTAATTTCCGAGGAAGTTGGCCTAAACCTCGAAACCGTTGAAATCGAAATGCTCGGTACAGCGGAAAAGATTACCCTCACAAAAGAGACTACAACTGTAGTTTCCGGTGGTGGCTCTAAGAGTGATATCGATGCTCGCGTTGCCCAAATCCGTAAGCAGCTTGCAGAGACTGACTCTGAGTATGATGCAGAGAAGCTCCAAGAGCGCATTGCGAAGCTCGCTGGTGGTGTTGCAGTCATCAAGGTTGGTGCCGCAACTGAAACTGAACTCAAAGATCGCAAACTCCGCATCGAAGATGCTCTCAACGCAACTAAAGCAGCAGTTGATGAAGGCATCGTTCCTGGTGGCGGTACAACCCTAATTCACCTTGCTGGCAAACTTTCAGGTGTTAAGGATTCCCTCACTGATGCAGAAGAAAAGCTCGGTGTTGACATTGTTGCCCGTGCCCTCGAAGCGCCTCTTCGTCAACTGGCTGACAATGCTGGTGAAGAAGGTTCCGTTGTCGTTGAGCATGTTCGTGAAAGCGATGTAAACACTGGCTTTAACGCTGCAACTGGTGAGTACGTTGATATGATTGCCGCTGGTATTATCGACCCCGCGAAGGTTGTTCGTTCTGTCCTCCAGAATGCTGGGTCTATCGCTGGTATGGTTCTCACGACCGAAGCCCTTGTTGTAGAAAAGCCTGAACCCGAAGCTGCTGCGCCTGACATGGGTGGCATGGGCGGTATGGGCGGCGGCATGCCCGGTATGGGCGGCATGGGAATGCCCGGTATGGGAATGATGTAATTCCCCCCGACTCCAAAAATAAGATTGAGTTTTGAAAGCATCCTACGGGGTGCTTTTTTTGCTATGGATATCGGTCTCTCAGATAATAAAGAGAGGCTGCTACTGCTATTTTTTTTGAATAGCGTCTAGGAGGGCGATCGCCAATTATCTACTGCCATTGAAAATAGCTTTTCTATGGAGCTGGTTTGCCTCACATTCTAGTGATCGCCATCAACACTAGTCGCTTAAAGTTATGAGTTTCTTCAAGGCCGCCGTTTTTGTGGCTTCAGTCAACATGATTGACCCGAGTAAAATCTCGGTATCTTATTTTCATAGAGACTTCTGCAACCAGAAAAACACCTTTTCAGCTATCACTGCAGAGTACTATAAGTTGGATTTTAGACCGAGTTTTAATACGTTGATTAAATAATTTTCTTTCATAATGACAAAAAAACTCGAAGTAACAGCCTCTAATTTGAAGTCTTCACTTAGACACGATTTTTTACCTGAAAATGATTGCGACCTTGATCTCGTGCATAACGTTCAAGTCGGGCTGCTTAAATACCTTTCTATCTTAATTTGTGTCGCTATCCCCTGTCTTTGGGTAGCTGATTTACAAGCATCCGGCCAAGTCAATCCGATTGACAAAATCGGTTACATTAGCGTTTTAACCACCTGTAGCATTGCTTTTATCTTATTAAGCGTTTCTCCTCGATATTATTTATTCTCAACTGTATTAACTGTAGGATCATTTTCAGTTTACTTTGAAATTTTAGGTCAAAGTATTATTTGGGGTTACGAACCCTCTGCCAATATCTATTTAATTGGATCTTTTATGCAGTGGGTTCCGCTGATTTATATTACTTACTTTGTATTTCTAGAAGTCAATTATTCTCTTGTTTGCGCGATCGCCTTTTTTCTATCTATTTTAATTTCGTTTATACTCCGAGCTGGACTAGGTTGGCCAGAAATCCAACAAGACCCTTTTTGGCCTCATTTTTTACAATTATTTACTGCTCATCCCGTCTATCTTTGGACTTTAACTTGTGTCCGTAAAATTCAAAATGCCTACACCACTTCACAGTTACAATTGCAATTGACTCAACAAGTTGCTTCAACTGATGTTTTGACAAAGATTGCTAACCGACGAAGTATTTCAAGGACTATAGAACAGGCGATCGCCACAAATAAACACGTTGAATCACATACCGCAATTTGTCTCTTAGATTTAGATTATTTCAAATCAATTAACGATACCTATGGTCACGACGTTGGCGATTTAGTTTTAGTTGAAATTGCCAAATTATTACAAAATAATATTCGTACAGAGGATGCAGTAGGACGGTGGGGCGGCGAAGAATTTATTATTGTTTTATCTTCAATTTCAAGCACAAAGGTAAAAGCATTTGTCGAGCAATTACGATTAAAAATAGCTAACTATAATATTCAACCAGTAAATCAAGTTACAGCAAGTTTTGGCGTGGCTATTGCCGAACCTGATGATACCGTTGATTCTCTTATCAAGCGTGCTGATTTGGCTTTGTATGAGGCGAAAAGACTAGGCAGAAATCAAGTCCAATGCTAGTAGGAACAAGGACTTTTTTTAAACCAGTGAGGATTAATGCTTGGGAACCGTTTTCAAAAGAGAGGCAAAATTAGATAATGGTGGGCGGTTTATTGCTTGGTGATATGCGATGTCTGGCTACCTTTTGACTGCTCCTGCGAAAATTAATCTTTACCTCGAAATTTTGGGCGATCGCCCTGATGGTTTCCATGAGCTAGTAATGGTCATGCAGGCAATCGACCTCAGCGATCGCCTCGAAGTAACGTCCAATCGTGGCAAGGGCATCCATCTCTATTGCAACCATCCGAAAGTCCCTCTCGATGAGGGCAATATTGCCTATCGCGCAGCGCAGCTCATGATGGCGCGTTTTCCCCATGCCTACGATGAATTTGGCGGCGTTGATATCACTATCGAGAAAAATATTCCTGTAGCAGCGGGTTTAGCGGGTGGTTCTGGTAATGGTGCAGCGGTATTAGTGGGGCTGAATCTCCTCTGGAAACTGGGTTTAACCCAACCGGATCTACGCCTTCTCGCAGCTGAACTTGGCTCTGACGTACCATTTTGTATTGGTGGTGGCACGGCGATCGCCACAGGGCGCGGTGAAATCCTTGACCCATTGCCAGATCTCGATGGCATCCCCATTGTTCTCGCGAAATACAGCAATATTGCCGTTTCGACGCCTTGGGCCTATCGCACCTATCGCAGCCAATTTGAGGAAGGCTATCTCCGCGACGATGAAAGCTGGAAAAATCGTATGTCGCAGATTCATTCCGGTGGCCTCATCCAAGCAATTCAAACGAAAAATGTTGAGGCGATCGCCGCCGAACTTTATAACGACTTGGAAAAAGTTGTTTTACCCGAATTTCCCCAAGTACAAGAGTTACGGGACTGTTTCAAAAAACATGGGGCGATCGGCACCATGATGTCCGGTTCTGGCCCTAGTATCTTTGCTATTTGCGAATCCGTTGAGCAAGCCAACCAGCTTAAAACATCAATAACGACTGATATTACGGATCCTAATTTAGACCTTTGGGTTACCCAAATTTCTTGTCACGGCATCCAAGCTCAAATTCTCTAATTTGTAGTAGTCAAGCATTTACATCAGAACATTCAAGTAAAAGTTGGCGAGACGGTAGTGACAAAGGAGTAAGGATAATAGAGAAAACAAAAGCTACACTCTATGCCT
>CAZXBK010000037.1:0-26170 GCA_964638765.1 uncultured Synechococcus sp.
AGGACTACTCACTCTATTTTGCTACAACGTTACTTGCTTGAAACTCTCAAATATCGACAAAAAGGTGACCCTAAACAAAATCTTGAAAGGGCGATTTTTCATTACCAAAATGCTAGGGAAGTCCATACATTACAAGCTTTTCCACTGGAATGTTTGAAAGCCTCTACTAATTTAGGAAATCTGTACTTTGAAGAGAAACGCTGGGATGAGGCGATCGCCTGCTATGAGTTAGCAACAAAAGCTGTTGAGGTCTCTCGAAGTGTCGCGATTAGCGATCAACGTCGCCAAGAAATTTTGGCTGAGTCGATTCCTGTATTTAACAACATCATTGAAAGTCACATTGAACTCGGACAATTACAACAAGCTCTCACCTATGCCGAGCAGAGTAAAAGCCGAAATTTGACCGAATTGCTAGCTAGTCGCGAACTTTATCCGAAAGGTGATATCGACCCAGAAACTCTGACTGTCCTAAAACGATTACGCCGTCAAATACCTTCGCTAGATCGACAGCTCCATATGCTTGAGGCAGATCCTGATGAAGAGGAATTATTGCAGCAGCAAAGGCGATCGCAGACAAAAACTGCTCTGAAGAAAGCAAGAAATGAGTTGGATGAAGTCCTTAAGAAAATTCAATCTATTGATCCGACGTTTACCCTGACTCAATCAGTTTCTTCGATTACATTCACTGAAATTCAAGCCTTAATTGATGAAGATACTGCGATTATTGAATGGCACATGTTAGATCAAATAACGCTGGCCTTTATCATCACCAAAAATCAAATCCAGCCAATCCTATATTCTATAGAATCAGGCAAACTTCTCGATGCAATCAGCTCGTATTTTGAGTTTTTTGTTGAGACAGAAGCTTTTACCAATAATGTGGCAGTAAAAAAACTCTTATCGACAAAATGGCAAGCCTTAAGGGAAGGTCTAGAGCTTGATCAGATTTTCTCTCTTTTGCAACCACGAAATCTAAAAAAACTGATTTTAGTGCCCCATAGATTTCTACATTTCTTACCCTTACATGCATTGCCTTTAACAGATGGTCGTTGCTTACTAGATCACTTTGAGGCTGGTGTTAGCTATGTCCCTAGCTGTCAACTGTTGCAAGTACTCCAGCGTAATCAAAAACCTTCTCTTGAACGTTTATTTGCAGTTAAAAATCCTACTCAAGATCTCATTTTTTCTGAATTTGAAGTGGAAGCAATTCGAGATTATTTCACAGACACAGATATCCTCGAGCGGCAGCAGGCTTCTGAAACAGCTTTAAGGCAGCACCCAAATCTTGAAAATATGAACTGTCTTCATTTCTCCTGTCATGGCGTTTTTGATTTTAATTCACCACTCCAGTCTGCTCTTTTACTCAACAATGATTTAGATAAGAACAGCGATAGTCGTCTAACTCTTGCTGAAATTTTTGAGCTGGATTTACTCAATTGCAGTCTTGTCACTCTTTCCGCTTGTGAAACAGGCATTGTCGATTTCACTCAGCTCACTGACGAATACATTAGTTTGCCGAGCGGTTTTATCTACGCTGGCTCGTCTGCGGTGGTGAGTAGTCTGTGGCGAGTGAGTGATTTGGCTACATCCCTTCTGATGATTAAGCTCTACCAAAATCTCAAACAAGATTCTCTTCATGTTGCTGTGGCTCTCAACTCTGCTCAGAACTGGATGCGCACGTTAACTCCGGAAAAAGGGCAAGCATTTATTGACAGTATTTTGCCCGCAGTAGAACGGATGTTTGCGAATAAACCAGCGATTCTCAAGCGAGCTTATCTGAATAATTTAGCTGTGATTACCAAACCAGATTGTCCATTCACACATCCTTATTATTGGGCTGGTTTTACGGTCGTTGGTATTTAGGAATCTTTTTGTAAAGCACACCATTTTTTGACGCCTTTTTTCGCAAGATACAAAACAATGGGTGTGGCGATCGCCTGGGGAATTTGCCCAGCAGCAGCAAGCGCACCAACCGCAGCAGTCAACAAACCACTCATCACATCGTCAATAAAATCTTCATCGCAAATAATTTTTGAGAAGCGTTTGGCGATGGTTTCGATTGACTCGTTATCCGCCCTTGTGAATTCGATGTCATATTGTGGCGCAAGCAAACCCATGGCTCCTTCTAGGTTGCCATCCATTGCGCTAACTAGATCAAGAGTCTCTAATGCTTCTGGCGATTCTTTGAGTGCTACGCGGAATTCTTCAATTTCTTTGGCGGAAAGAATCATGGAAATATTGGGATAGAAACGTTGCTAGATATAGAGTACTATCCATCGCTAAAAGCTCAAACTAACACCTGCTTGCATCGCTTTTATTGAGTTGCAAAAGGCGATCGCCATGTTCAATACCGATTTCATTACGGGCGATGAGGCAACCTCAACTTTAGTCACACAAACCATCGAAAACAGCCGTATTATTCATCTGCAGGACTTACGCAAGAGAAAATTGGAGAGTAGGAGAACGAAGTTGTTGACGTAGGAAATTAGACCAAGGCTGCTGAGAAATTTGATAGACCGTTAGCGTACTCTGGGTTGCCTGCTGTCTGAGGAAATTCCAAACCAGAAGAGCACAATGAATATGATTACGCTGAATTCGTCCTTTACGACACTGACAAGCTTCCACTCCTGTCAGCTGTTTTAATTCTCGGTGAAACTGCTCAATCTTCCAACGCACCCGACACTCCTCTCGTGTCGCCTGAGTCGAATTTTGAGATAAGTCATTGGTAACGACATATTCCGTCCGATGGGGTGACACCGTGACCCGGAACAATTTCACTTTCTTTTCGGCGGGAAAACCGCGTATCTTAATCTCTTTGCCTAGTTCAATTTCCTGCTCCTCCCAGCTCAAGTCTTGTACCTGTTGGTAAGGGGCTGTCTCGCCACTGTCATCTACAGAACGATTTCGTTTGATGGGGCAATAGTAAATCTTCTCTAACTCCTCATCGATATATTTCATCAGTGTTTTGGTGGCATACCAACTGTCCATCAAAACCCTAGAAAACTGCAGCTTTTTTCTTTCCACTGCATGGTCTAGCATCTCCTTGACATGCTCCAGTTTGCTTTTCCCTTCTGCTTTTTTGTCGTACAAACGATAGTCTATTACCCAATATTGCTCTACTTCAGGGTTGACGTACACACAACTGACTAAGCCAATTCCCTTGACTAATCCTTTCGCGTTGCCACTGTACTGCCAGTAGCTACATTCAATTTTTTCGCTATAGCTTTTATCCAAAACCGTATCATCAAAGATGATATAGCCATGAAGGGATTCAATCAGGTCTTGTTTTACTTGTTGTCAGAGAAAACGAGCTGTCAGTTTTACTCCTTGCAAGTAGCGTTTAATCCTGTCATGACTAACCCCTTCGAGGTGCTCTGCTAGGTTTGTCAATGTGTAGTTTACCGGGCTGCTCAGGAGGTATTGGCAGTAATCCAAACGATTGAAAGATTTCATTCCACTACTCTACCCTCTGCCCACTTGCGTAAGTCCTGTACATGATGCTTCAGAGAGTGAGATTTTAAATCCGAAAAATCACAGAAATTTCCTATATTACAAACCCCATCCCTAATCGGTTGAGAGTCAATATGTACCGTTAAAATGTGAGTCTGGATGGCATCTACAAACATCCTCAATCGGCTTGGAATAATGAGCGAGTTGTCTATTTTGTTGCGTTCAAATCTTTCGTATTTTTTGTGGGCTATTCCAGTGGCGACATTGGTTTGGCTCGAACCTCAGCAACAGGCGATCGCCCAAATTGTGCCAGCAAACGACGGAATGGGAACTGTCGTCAATCAAACGGGTGCAGACTTTGCCATTACAGGCGGAAGCTTATCCGGCGATGCTAGCAACCTCTTTCACAATTTTTCGGAGTTCAATCTTACCCAAAGTCAAAGCGCAACCTTTTTTGCGAATCCTAATATTCAAAACATTTTGTCGAATATTAGCGGCGGCAATCCATCGATCATTGATGGCCTTTTGAGGGTACAAAATAGCGACGCAAATCTATTTCTCCTCAATCCGGCGGGGTTTGTTTTTGGGGAAAATGCCCAGCTAGATATCAGTGGGAGCTTTGCTGCATCGACTGCTACAAGGGTTGGTTTTGGGGATGAGTTTCTCCAGAGTTTTGGGGTTAATGATTATGCTGCGCTCAATGGTAATCCCACCAGTTTTGTGTTTGATAGCACTACTGGCACCATTCTCAACCAAGCAAATCTTACTGTTTCCAATGGTGAATCCCTCTGGCTAATTGGCAATAGCGTTCTGAATCTCGATAGCTTATCTGCCCCCGACGGCAATATCAGTCTGACGGCGATACCGGAACAGCGACAAATTAAAATCTCCCAGCCCGGCGGTTTATTGTCCCTGACGTTAGATGCAATACCGTTTGGCGGCACAGCATTGCCTGATGATATCAACCTTTTGCAAGCGACGGATCTTGCGCAGTATTTGACCGGTTCTGAGGAACATATAGCTGTTGGTGACACCGATGAAATAGTGCTGCAACAGGGTGATAAAACCATACAGTTTGCAGCGGGAGATGTTGGTGTTGCCGGTGAAATAGTGGCTGCTTCTGTGCAATTGATGGCGACAGGGTTGATCTCTCCCACAGATTTCTCTTTAATTCGAGCAGGTGAAGGCGATCGCCAAGGTTTGACGGTAGTGCGATTTCGGGAAAACCTAGAAGATTCTTTGGGTTACACCTTTATCGATCAGCGCGCTGATAATCCTGACCAGCTACTGTTTGGCGGTGAATCGGGAACCATTGCAACCATTGTTCTAAAGCAAGAAGCAGGTCTCGAAGCGGTCACCAATGCTCTGTTGGAATTTGCTGCAACAGGTGAAACTCTCGATGTGATTAATATCGTCGCCGAAGGAAATGAAGGTTACTTTTGGCTGGGCAGTGACTTAGTTGATGGTGCAACGCTCGAAGCCTACCAAGCCCAATTGCAACAATGGCGATCCGTGTTGGGTAATGGGGCAGATTTGTTGCTTTACAGCTGCTTTACCGCGCTTGGGATGAATGGCGATGCTCTGCTGACTCAGTTGGCAGATTTAACTGGAGCCGATGTTGCCGCATCTTTAGATGTCACTGGTAGTGATGAATTTGGTGGGAACTGGGAGCTGGAATACAGTACTGGCGATATCGAAGCGAGTAACCCTTTCACTGTTGAAACTCTCGCCACATGGGAAGGCAAGCTCGCCACAATCCTCGTTCAAAATCTGAACGATAGTGGCGCCAATTCTTTACGTAATGCCTTTGCGATCGCCAATCCGGGAGACCTGATTATTCCAACTATTTCGGGCACTGTCTTTCTGACGACTGGCGAGATTTTTTGGGGTACAGATGATTTAACGCTGGATGGTTTTGGCGAAAATTTTGCTGTTGACGGCAGTAATTCCAGTCGTATTTTTCGCATTTTTGCCAACGATGCCACCATTGAAAATGTCATTATTCAAAATGGCAATAGCGGTACGTTTGGCGGCGGAATCTACAATACGGGTACGTTAACCGTTGAAAATGTCACGATTGCCGGGAATACTGCGAATTTTGGTGGAGGAATTGCCAATACAGGTGGGACTGCAACCATCGTCAATTCAACCATCTCTGGTAACACAGCGAATAATACTGGTGGCGGTATTTACAATTCATCGGGTGGAGATTTAACACTAGTCGGCAGTGTCATTTCTGGTAATGATTCCAATGGCTCGGCTGGCGATGGTGGTGGCGGCATTAAGCAGGGCACTGGATTTTTAACAATTGATAGCAGTTTAATTGCTAATAATTTTGCGACAGATAGTGGTGGCGGCATACAAAGTCGCTTTGGTGGAGACGTCGAGATCAGTAACAGTACAATCTCCGGCAATACATCGCAGACCACTGGTGGTGGTATTAGCCAAGCCGCAAGTAATCCCTTGAGAATTGAGAATTCGACGATATCTGGCAATGTTGCCTATGCCTATGGCGGTGGAATCTATAACCAAGGAATTTTAACGATTACCAGTAGCACGATCACAGGTAATGATGGTCTTGCTGGCGGAGGTGTTTATGCGGCAGCGACTGCGGATTTGACGAACAGTATTGTTGCCAACAATATCGGTGGTGATTGGGTTGCTTCCGCTCCAAATGCCTCGGGAATAAACATCATTCGTGATGGTAGTGTTACTGGTTTTAATATTCTGAATGTGAATCCTTTGATTTCGGGTTTAGGAGACTTTGGCGGTTTTTTAGTTGGGGATTTCAACACTGGTCTCAGCGCTATCCCAACCCATTTTTTGCTACCCGGTAGTCCTGCAATTGATGCAGGTGATGACGCTTTTGTAGGAACATCTTTTGATCAAAGGGGTGGCGATCGCCAAGTAGGAATAGTTGATATTGGTGCAGTGGAATTTCAGGGAACTGAGCTAATTATTCTTGAAGGTAATAATCAAACTGCTCTTACAAATACAGAATTTCCCCTTGGGTTAACTCTTGCTGCGGTAGAAAATATTTTTGGCAACCCTCTAGAAGGAATTGGTGTGGATTTCTTCGCGCCTATGACAGGTGCTAGTACTAATCCGACAAGTTTTTTTGATGTCACTGATATCTTTGGTGAGGTAAGTATTCCCATCAGCGCTAATAGCATCGTGGGTACTTTTGATGTCTTTGCCTTCGCAGATACTGGTGACACCGTATTCACGCTTAATAATACTAATAACCCTGCTTTAGTCAGTGAAGGAGATGGTAACGAGAACCCATTTTTTGGAGATCTATTTTTCGACGATTTCTTTTTCAATGATCCTATTTTTGAAGTTGATCCCGCTGGAAATCCCGATTTTACAGGGGGAGGTCCTGGACGTTTAAGCACGTTTAAAAATCCAGACGGAACAGAAGGTGGCGGGTTTTCTGGCAATCCTGATCGGCCTTTCAGAGGGGGGGGTGGCAAGACGCCACAGGAGAAAAATCCAGAAGGTATAGAAGATGACAATCCTGATGTTGGCGATATCCCACCAGATGCTGGCATTCCTGATGAAGCAGATACAATTGCTGTCAATCCAGCGATATTTGCTGCCGCCGAACTCGAACAAGCAGCTGAGTATGGCAGTCATCTCAATCGTCAGTTTCCGACACCTTTAACGTCAGAACAATCGCAAAGTCTTCTTGCTACTCTTAATGACCAAACAGATACTAAAACTGCTTATATTTCCTTCCGATTTCGCTCAGTAAGTAATAATTTAGCTTCTGAAAGGAATGTTTCTATTTCCCAATTACGCCAGTCTAAAATTAACAAATCAGTTGACCCATTAAAGCCTTGGTTGAGTCAAATTCCTCGCCAAACTAGTAGTCAAGATCCTCTCGAAATTATTATCACAACAGCAGACAATGGCATTGTTGTTAAAACATTGCCTTTCACTCGTCAAGAACTGCTAAATTTAGAGCGGGAATTATTGCGGGTAATCACTTCTCCCAATCAACTTTTCAAACGGCGTTTGGATCGAGTTTTAACGAGTCTTCACCAGCAGATTATCACTCCGGTTGAAGCGACACTACAGGATGCCGAAATTGATGCCATATTGTTATCGCTGGGACAAGGTTTACGTAGTATTCCCTGGGCTGCTTTGTACGACGGTGAGCAATACCTCATTGAAAAATATGGCCTGAGCATTACGCCCAATTTAAGTTTGACGGATACGACCTACCGTCCTCTCCATAATCGTGAAGTACTGGCAATGGGAGCCTCAGATTTCACGGAGTTGAATGCTTTACCTGCGGTTCCTACGGAATTGGCACTAATTAGTCAGCAGTTTAATAATGCCGAATATTTTCTCAATGAAGAGTTTACCCAAGAGAATTTACTAGCCGCGCGCGATCGCCTCAATCCGGGGATTATTCATCTGGCAACCCATGCGAGTTTCCAAGGAGGAGATTTATCACAATCCTATATCCAGCTCTGGGGTGAAGAGCGCCTAGCTATTAATGAAATGGAGCAGTTGCAATGGTTTCGTAATCCACCCATTGAGCTGTTAGTACTAAGTGCTTGTCAGACTGCTCTGGGCAATCCGGAGGCGGAGTTGGGGTTTGGCGGCCTAGCGATTAAAGCTGGAGTAAGGTCTGCCGTTGCTAGTTTGTGGGATGTCAGCGATGTGGGGACAATGGCGCTGATGACCGAGTTTTATCAAAATCTACGAGACCCCAATATTCGCACTAAATCAGAAGCATTGCGTCAGGCTCAAATTGCCCTAATTCGTGGTGAAGTACGCATTGAGGAAAACCAGTTGCGCGGCGGCGGCACCCGCTCACCCTATACCGTGGAGCTGGGACCGGGATTCACGACCCCTACTGATAATTCCCTAGCACATCCTTATTTTTGGTCAGCGTTTACGATGATTGGTAGTCCTTGGTAGTTATTTGTATGAGGCGATCGCCTCATTTTCTAAAAGCTAAAGATGGCTTTACCCATAGCTAACCCTGAATTTTTTATCAATGCCATCAATACTGGTGCTCTTTTGACGCGAATTTTTTACACTAATGAGTAAAAGCAAAAAAAACAGGTGTTTATTTTGGCATGATCGGTAATAAAGAAAAGTAGGTGAATTCACTTAAATAACATTTCTCATATAGGAAGTTATTCTGCCTAGAAGTATTTTTTCTGTTAAGATTTCGACATTAATCAGGTCCAGCAAAAATATAAATGTCAACGTCCATATCTGCTGATGTCAAACCAAAGCCAAAACGAAAAAAATGGTTGGTCATCTTCAGTCTTGCCACAGGTATTAGTTTATTAGGATGGTTCTCTGTTGGGCTTTTTTTTCGTCCACGGAATAGCGAATCTCAAATGCAACTAGTGACTGTAACTGAGTCTACTGTTGCTGACAAAATCACAGGCGAAAGTGGCACGCTAAAGTTTGCTAGTCAACGCACATTAAAAACGGCTGTTCCCGGTACTGTAGAAACGATTCTTGTTCAAGCTGGAGAACAAGTTATCCAAGGGCAACCTTTGGTGCGTTTAGAGGATGAAGAAAATCGTTTACGTCTTGATGCTCTGACAATTGACCTAGAAGAGATCAACCTAAAAATTCAAAGTCAGCAGTTTAATCTTAGGCAAGCTCGTCAACAACAAGATCAGCTTGCTAGAGAATATGAAATCACAAAAAATAATCAAGATTCGTCACTAAATAAGCTTCGACAAACAAAGAATATCGAATTTGAACAACAAAAAATTGAAGTGACTCGTAAGGAACAGCAACTTAGATCCGCTATGGAAGAACTTGCGGATTCAAAAATAAAACTAGAAGAAGATCTTGAACTTATTCAAAAGGGATTTATCTCGGAAAATGATCTGCGCGATCGCCAAAAAGAGGTGGCTCAAAAAACCCTTGAAGTAGAAAATATTCGGGATGAGCTACGACTGAGGCAAATTGAGCTACAGCAAATTGATGGCGATCGCCAAGAACTAAACTCAACAATTTTGCAGGGCCTATCAGAACCTCAGAAAGCCTTGCGGGAACTAGAAAATCAACTGATTCAAGCGACCCAAGCTTATCAACAGGCCGAACTAGAATTTAACCAAATTCTTCGTGAAAAACGCCAAATTGAAATTGACCAAGCCAAAACCCTTACGGAGTTAGAGCAGAGTACAATCTCAGCCCCTAGCGATGGTGTTGTCTTAGAAATCAAAGTCAAAGTCGAAGATTTTGTCGAAGAAAAAGCAGAAATTATACTTGTGGGGAATCCTAACCAAAAAGTTGTCGAATTCCAGCTAAACCCATTAGATGCGACCAAAGTAAAGCCAAATCAAAAAGCTGAAGTTGCTTTAATTGGCGTTGATGCCGAAAAAATTACTGGCGAAGTCTCAAATATTTCTTTACTAGCTGGAGACAGTCAAAATAATTCTTCTTCGGGTAATGCCCCGGCAAAAATAACAGCAACAGTGATTTTAGACCCGACAGAAGAACAAGTTTTCCCTGGTACTCCCGTTTCCATCGATATCATTTTGGATCAAAAAGAGGATGTTTTAAATGTCCCCAATGAATCAGTTAATCAAAACGAAGAAGGTGAATATTTTGTCTGGTTAAAAGATGAGGACAATAAAGCTCAAAAGCAAACTGTTGAAATCGGTTTAGAAGGTTTGCTAAATACCGAAATTATTACTGGTTTAGAATCAGAAGACGTTGTCATTATTCCTTCATTAGAGTTTCCCTTAACTGAAGGGACTGCAATTCCAGAGATAGAAACATAAAAGGAGTAATGAAATAAAAAATGAATTATCGAAATTTAAGTCTTTCAGTCATTATTTCCCTTAAAGGAAATCTGCTGCGCTCTTTCCTAAGTAGCTTGGGAGTTTTTATGGGAGTGTTTGCGATCAGCGGCACATTACAAGTTAGTGATATTGGCAAAGGCTATATTAAATCACTAGTTAAAGATGTTGAGTCACCGCAAGTTTTTTTACCCGCACCTTATGATTTTGTGAATCGTGAGAAAGTTCCTTATCGCCAAGAAGATATTGATTGGCTTAAAAAAAAATTATCAGGCTGGCAACGCATTACCACTGTCGACAATGCTGGTTCCGACAGGCTCTTTTTTGATAACGAAGAGATTACTGTTTCTTCGATTGCTGTCAAACCAGATTACCTAGAAGTTACTGGCCGAGAAATTATTGCCGGTAGTTTTTTCTCGGAAAGTGATTTCGAAAATTCAAGACCTGTTGCTTTAGTTGATCAACAATTAGCTCAAAGGGTTTTTCGGGGTCAAAATCCCTTGAATAAAAATATTTATTTTCAAGGAAAATCCTATTACATCAAAGGCATTATTCAGTTAAGAAAGGCGGCTACTTGGGGTGGAGATCAGGGCATTATTATTATTCCAATTACGGTCTTTCAAGCGCTTCAATCAAATCAAAGTATTTATCAGATTGTGATTCAGCCAGAAGATACTCAAAACCTTGAAGATATGAGTATGGAAGTAGAAGCCTTGATGATGCAGCGTTACCCCGGTAGTTTTGTTTGGGTCTATTCCAATATGGATGATGTGGAATTTTACGAAACACTGATCAGAAATGTGTCTTTAGTTTTGCTCTTAATCGGCGGAATTGCTTTATTCGTTGGTGGTGTGGGTATTGCAAATATTACGATCGCCTCAGTGGTAGAACGCACTTCTGAGATTGGTTTAAGGCGGGCAATCGGTGCAACGAGAATAGAAATTATGCTGCAATTTTTGCTGGAATCTACAGTGATTAGTTTAGTCGGTGGTACTCTGGCGATCGCCGCAGTGCAAGGTATTACCGTTGTGACAGTCAATATCTTTAGTTTGCCTTACATTTTTAACTATCAAACGCCGCTTATATCTTTAAGTTCTGCTACGGCAGTTGGAGTTTTAGCCAGTTTTTTACCAGCGCTCAGAGCCAGTAAATTAGATCCTGTCGATGCCCTCAGAAGCCAATAGTTCTGCTGTCAGATTATGAGAAATCAATACAAAATTATTTTTTTCGTACTCGCTAATCTCATGTTGATAGCGCCTCAAACTTTTGCCCAAAATAGGGATGCTGTGTCAGAGCTTACAACAAAGCAAGCAGAAAATTCACCCTATCAATTAACCCTTGATGATGCAGTTTATTTAGCCTTAGAAAACAACCGAAATTTAAAAATCACCTATCTTAATCGAGTACTACAACGAAAAGATTTGGAGGAAAGCCAAGATATTTTTTCGCCAACTTTCACGCCAGAATTAAGCGCGGTCAATAGCATCAATCAAAATGGCACGACGATCTCCAACAATCAACGGGTCGGCGTTGGTGCGACATTAAATTGGTCATTGCCTACGGGCGGAAATATTAGCTTTCAATGGCAAGGACGTGCCCAAAGTTTTTCTGGTAGCTCAAATACTGATGACTCTCTAGATCAGGGAATTTCTGTTGGTTTTCAGCAACCTTTACTGCGGGGTTTTGGTTCTCAGCTAAATCGCTTGTCTATTCGGCGGGCGGAGCTAAATGAAACAGAGAATGAGCTAGCTTTCCGCAATGCGATCGCCCAAACCATCACATCGACGATTTTAGCCTATCGAAATCTGATTCGTGCCCAAGAAAGATTAGCTATTGATCAACTGTCTTTAGACAATTCGCGTCGGGATTTGGAGCGTTTAAATGCCCTCTACAATTTCGGGCGTATCCCTCGAAATAACCTAGTAGAACGGGAAGCGGATATTGCTCGCCAAGAATTAAGCCTCGTTAACACTCAAAGTCAACTGGATCAGGCGATCGCCAACCTAGCTCAACTGTTAGACCTTCCGGCTCAACAAACCCTCGTTGCTATCGAAAGACCTCAGGCACCGGAGAGCTTAAATCTGGAGGAGTTTGATACTTTACTTTCTCTGAATCTCGCTAATAGCGATGAGTATTTGGCGGCGTTAAATGCCATTGAGAGAGCTGATTTTTCCTTGATTGAAGCCCGTGATCAGCAGAAGTGGAATCTTCAACTGGGAGTTGATTATGGCTTGGCGGGAAATAACAATACGGCCAGCACCGAGGATTTAGTGACGCGGCTTGTTTTTAATCGTGAATTTGGTCGCGCCGCAACGGGAAATGCTGTTACCAGAAGTGAAATTGGCATTCAGACAGCCTCTTTAAACCTAGAGCAAATTAGACAAAATATTGAGCGTGATCTCCAGATCACGATTCGCAACCTGCGGGATAGTTTTACAGCTATTCGTCTAGCAACTGAATCTAGGGAACTAGCAGAACAAACCGTAGAAAATGCTAAACAGCGGAGACAGTCAGGTAGTGGGAATTTTTCCGTGACGGATATCATTGAATTCGAGCAGGAACTGGTAACGGCAAAAAATGATGAATTATCTGCTGTAATCAATCATCTCAATCAAGTTACTCAATTCGAACAAGACCTCGGTCTTACTTTAGAATTTTGGCAAGTCACGCCGACATTGCCGGAGGTTGATTAGTCTTTCTGAGAAACTAATTTGAGCTAAAAGAAAAGTAATAGCCGTAATATTAAACTATCAAAAAAGCCTAGGCTATTGGTGATATCTCGGCAAAAATAAATGGATTTTTATAAACTATTTATATATGTTGTTTTAGTAAAGACTTTTGCCAGATGCCAACTATCATTTTCAATGGCCAAACTATTACCTGCGAAGCGGGAGAAAATCTCCGTAAAGTGCTTATGAGAAATAATGCACCTCTTTACAATGGCAAGGCAAATATCATTAATTGCATGGGCATTGGTTCCTGTGGCACTTGCGCCGTTGAGATAGAGGGAGATCTGTCAGAGCGAAACTGGAAAGAGAAAGCTAGACTATCGTTTCCACCCCACAAGCCAGAAAAGCAACGTCGTCTCGCGTGCCAGATTACCGTTGAAAGTGATCTTGTCCTAAAAAAATATGATGGTTTCTGGGGCCAGGGCGATCGCCTTACTAATTCGTAATTAATGCAAGATTAAAAGAAAAATAAGTTGCAGTAAATGAGTCTAAAAGTAGGCTCATTTTTTATTGGATAAGCAAAGAAAATGTTGTTTTAATTGACATTTTTTAATCAAGAACAAGCCCTGGGTAAGGAAATATTTCGTGTCAGGAAAAAGCGACATACGGGAGATTTACGATGAAGTTGGAGGGAGTGATCCTCCACTGTTGACCCAAGGAGATGGATAAGCATGGTTAGCACTTTTAATTCGACACAAAATTCTGATCAACGCACAGAGGCTTTGGTTTTATGGTTTGAGGAAGTTGGCTCGCACGATGTCGGGTTAGTCGGTGGAAAAAATTCATCCCTTGGGGAAATGATTCAGCAGCTCCAGCCAAAAGGAGTCAATGTGCCCGGCGGTTTTGCGACTACAGCTCGCGCCTATCGCTATTTTGTTGAATCGGCAGGGCTGGAAGAAAAATTACGCAGCTTATTTGCGGATCTAGATATTGATAATGTGGCAAATTTGCAAGCTCGGGGTCGTCAGGCACGGGCATTAATTCTAAATACACCTTTTCCGCAGGATCTACAAGCGGCGATAGCCTCGGCTTACAAAAAAATGTGTGAGCGATATGGCACTGGGTCGGATGTCTGCGATCGCTTTGAAGGGGAAGACCGCAAAATTTGCGAAGACCATGCCAGTGATGTCGATGTGGCGGTGCGATCTAGTGCAACGGCAGAAGATTTACCCGAGGCGAGCTTTGCAGGTCAGCAGGAAACATACCTCAATGTCCACGGCGTAAAAAGTGTGCTCGATGCTTGCCACAAATGTTTTGCGTCGCTTTTTACAGATCGGGCGATCGCCTACCGTCAGCATAATGGTTTTGACCATTTTGAGGTGGCTTTGTCCGTCGGTGTGCAAAAGATGGTGCGTTCTGATTTAGCGACTTCCGGCGTGATGTTTTCCATCGATACCGAGAGCGGTTTCAAGGATGCAGCCTTTATCACTGGTGCCTATGGTCTTGGGGAAAATGTGGTGCAAGGCGCAGTAAATCCTGACGAATTTGTGGTCTTCAAGCCAACTCTTAAGGAAGGGTTTAAGCCAATTCTTGAACGTCGCCTGGGTAGTAAGCAGATCAAGATGGTCTATGCTGACGGCGCAAAGCTCACCGAAAACGTTTCCGTCCCAGAAGAGCTACGCCATAAATTCTGTATTAGTGACGAAGATGTGCTGACTTTGGCGCGTTGGACAACCACGATTGAAGAGCATTACTCCGCTGTCCGTGGCCAATACACCCCAATGGATATCGAGTGGGCGAAGGATGGCATCACCGGCGAATTGTTTATTGTTCAGGCTCGTCCCGAAACGGTTCAATCTCAGAAATCTGCAAACATTCTCCGCAACTACAAGCTCAATGAAACAGGCAATGTCCTTGCGGTCGGTCGCAGTGTGGGTGAAATGGTTGGTCAAGGGGAAGCCAATGTCATCCTTGATGTGGAACAAATTAAACTCTTTAAACCCGGTCAAGTTCTGATTACCCGCCGCACCGATCCCGATTGGGAGCCGATTATGAAAAAGGCTTCGGCGATCGTGACTGACCAAGGGGGTCGTACTTGCCATGCTGCAATTATTGCTCGGGAAATGGGGATTCCAGCAGTGGTGGGTTGTGGTGATGCGACAACCCTCATTCAATCTGCTCAAGAAGTCACTGTTTCCTGTTGCGAAGGGGAAGACGGCAAGATTTACGAGGGTTTACTAGACTTCGAAGTTGAGGAAACTTCCCTCGAAAATATCCCCGAAACCAAGACCAAAATCTTGATGAATGTCGGTAATCCGGAGCAAGCTTTTTCTCTTTCTCCTTTGCCTGCTGATGGTGTGGGTTTAGCGCGCCTCGAATTTATCATCGCCAATCACATTAAGGCGCATCCCAAAGCTCTCCTACATTTCGATGAATTGGAAGACTTGCTCGCGAAAAAGGCGATCGCCGAACTGACCCATTTGTATGAAAATAAAGCTGATTTCTTCGTTGATAAATTGGCTAGTGGCATTGCGATGATTGCGGCAGCGTTCTATCCGAATCCTGTGGTGGTGCGCATGTCCGATTTCAAATCTAATGAGTATGCCAACTTGCTGGGTGGAAAGCAGTTTGAACCGAAAGAAGAGAATCCCATGATTGGCTGGCGTGGTGCGTCCCGCTACTATGACCCGAATTATGTGGAAGCCTTTGCCCTCGAATGTGAAGCGTTCAAAATTGCGCGCAATGAAATGGGATTGACGAATATTATTCCGATGATTCCGTTTTGTCGTACGCCGGAGGAAGGTCGCCGGGTCTTAGCGGAAATGGCGAAACATGATTTATGTCGCGGCGATAATGGCCTGCAAGTTTATGTCATGTGCGAACTGCCATCGAACGTGATTTTGGTAGACGAATTTAGTGAGGTGTTTGATGGTTTCTCCATCGGCTCTAATGACCTCACGCAACTCACCCTTGGTTTAGATCGAGATTCTGCCCTCGTTGCTCACATTTTTGATGAACGGAATGAAGGGGTAAAACGAATGGTTACAATGGCGATCGCCGGCGCGAAGAAACATGGCCGTAAGATTGGCATCTGTGGACAGGCTCCTTCTGACTATCCAGAGTTTGCCGAATTCCTCGTTGAGAATGGCATTGATTCCATTAGTCTCAACCCCGATTCGCTACTGAAAACTAAACTGGCGATCGCCAAGCTAGAAGAAAAACTGAGTCGCTAATCACAAGAGCATTAGTTAAACAATCAACTCTCTTTCCAAAATTATTTGGAGAGGGAGTTTTTTATGAGTGCTAAGATTGGGCTAGCTTCCAAACACCACTTCATAGAATTTAGGAGATCTCGATATCCTCTAAATAAAAAAGTAGCTAGAATTTTTAACTGCTGGAAACCTAAAAATCAAACTTTTACGAGTAGTTGAATATTTGTTTACACCAAATCTCTGTCATCATTACTGGTCAAAAATTAAGTGACTTACATATATGCAAAGGAGTAATGCTTAGCCAGATCATTCGTGACATCTGAATTGATACCCAAGTACTTTAGATAAATTGTAAAAATGGGAATGATTATTCTAGGAATGGGAGGAATTGTTTTTGGAACTCTACTAGCTGGTTTTCTAGTAGGAGTATTAACCTTTGCCGTCATAATAATTCTCTTTCTATTGATCAGGCGTAAATCTACGAAAAAAGGTTTATTCTGGTTTATTCTTTTTTGCTGCGCTGGGATCTTAGCTTGGGGCGCTGCATCAATTTTGTTTCCCTATAGTTTTCTTGAAGGAGTTACTCCTGAATCTTTCACTGAGGAACACTTTGAATACGTCATGAAAAGAGCATTTCTGATTGGTATGACTCCCGCAGGTTCAGCTTTAGGTTTGCTTAGTATGTGTATCAAGACGAAGAGAGTTTCTAGAAAATAAAATTAATTCCCATGCTGGAAAGTTGATGACTTTTTGAAAGGCGATCGCCGAGCTAGAAGAAAAAACTTGGTTAACAGCCTTTTCCTCTAAAAATTGAATGTCACTATCCTCTTCCTAATTTAGTTTTCAGAGAGCTTTTTTTAGTGAAGCAGGAATATTCGTGTGATGACTTATGGTCTAGCTTGCAGGATTTTCTTAGTTCTTTTTCCATACTTCTGTGCCACTTTGATCACCACCATCGGCCTGCCATTCACCGCTCAGTGAACCATCTGACATCAAAGTCCAGGTGCCATCGCCACTAAAACCACCTTCATATCTGACATACAACTTACCGTCATCGGTAATCTCTCCAATGCCAGTCCATGTGTCTTGATTAATCGTCCAGTAAAGTCCAATAGAACCGTCGTCACTTTCTTCAACAATAACCTGGCCAACGTATTGAGAACCATCAGGGTTTGTTCCATTGACAACATACCTATCAGCTATAGTCGCAACCTCAGAAATAGCGACCTCTGTAACTTCACTAGGTGTTTCAACAACCTCTGTGGAAGCAGATTCATCTGAAGCTGTAGGAGCATCCACAGGTGCAGTGGTATTGCTGCATCCAAACAAAATCATTGAAGCTAAAACGACCAAAATTCTCGGGGTTTTCATACTGTTTTCTTCTTTGCTCAAATAGATATTGGTTTGGCAGATGCAGAGTCAGCCTACATACATGGAATATTACCGTAGGTTTTAGGGTAGGTAGGCGATATTAATGGAGAACTTAGATTGTTAAAGCCAAAATCACAGATGCAATTCAGTAAACAACAAAATAGCAATAAAATATTGAGTACATTGGCAATGTGTCGTAGCCCTTTAAGCGCAGTAAGTGTTTGGAGGGCTATCACAATAAGGGTGGAGATAAATATTGAAACTTTAGATGCCGCGATAAATATCTGCAAGGGCAATATCTAGATTAATGCTTGCAAGTTTGGCGATCGCCTCACGCTGTAAAGAAAACATCTGCACAATCCATAATTGGTCAACAATTTTGCTGGCTTGTGTCGCTAGAGTCAATCATAAAAGCGTCTTCTTTATTAGATTTGCGAGGCTCTATGTTTTCAATTCGCCTAGCCACGAACGCCGATATTGAAGGTATCTTTCAGTTCGACTATATTGCTCAACAAGATAAAAAACGCCGCACTTTCATTGAACGCTCTGTTGGTGGAGGCTACAGCTTTATTATCGAAACCCAGAAATACGTTATCGGTTATGCCGTGTTGGAGTACTCTTTCTATGACCAAGGCTTCATTTCTATGTTGTACATCCACCCCGAATATCGGCGACAAGGCGCAGGGGAAAAGTTGATGCAGCATGTAGAGTCTGACTGCAAAACACAAAAAATATTTACCTCTACCAATCTATCGAACTTGCCGATGCAATCACTTTTAGCGAAGTTGGGCTACATATTGAGCGGTGTGATTCATCATCTTGACGAAGGTGATCCAGAGCTAGTTTATGTCAAATATCTTAAGTAAAGTACCGACTAATGTGGGAAAAGTTCTACAAACTTATTGGGTAGTATTCAAAGTCAAATATACATTTAAGAGAAGTAGAAGAATTGACTTTGCAACGATAGGTGCAAATCGCTTTAACCAGAGAAATTATGGCAAATATAAATAGTAAAAAAGTTCTTTTGATTGGTCTGCGTTCCGACTGCGTTGATTATGAAAAATGGCCAGAGTTATCCGTAGAGAAATTAGAAGCCGCATTTGAAAAAGTCATCTCGGATCTTTCAAATGAAGGGTACACAGGAATTTGGTGTTTAACAGATCAGGGTGACACTGCATCGGAGCAAGTCACAACCGCACTGATTGATGAAAAACCCGACATTGTTCTTGTCGGTGCTGGAGTAAGGGTAGATCCTGATTTATTTTTTTTGTTTGAAACAGTGATTAACCTGATCCACGAACACGCACCCAAGGCCAAAATTGCCTTTAATAGCCTGCCAAACGATTCCGTTGAAGCGGTGAAAAGATGGAGCTAGTTAGGATGAATTCGTTGGCGATCGCCGATCCCAAAAAAACTTAGTCGATTTGTATTGGCAGAAGTGCGTAAAAAGATAGACCAAATGATCAACAACAGAAACTTCTAGCAAATTTTGTCAAACTACGATCTGATAAATTAAGAGGAAAGCGTCACATAGAAACGCTCCCTAGTTTTTTGGGCTAAGGAAAAAGCTATAAGATAGCGAAAGATCTTTTGGTGAGAGTTGTATGCCCTCAGTTTGTATCACCCTTGGGACGAGACCAGAAGCCATTAAATTGGCTCCTGTAATTCGTCAGTTTCGGCAAGCGGCTGATTTTGAAACATCCGTAATTTTGACAGGTCAGCACCGCGAAATGGTTGATCAGGTGATGCAGTGGTTTGATTTGACGGCTGATTTTGATCTGGAGATTATGCAGCCCGGCCAAACTTTGTCCGACATTACGTGCCGTAGTGTGAACGGTCTACAAAAAATTTATCGTGAATTGTCCCCCGATATGGTGCTGGTGCAAGGGGATACAACGACGGCATTTGCGGCGGCTTTGGCTGCGTTTTATCAACAAATCCCTGTCGGTCATGTAGAAGCGGGTCTGCGCACAGATAATATTCTCAATCCCTTTCCTGAAGAGGCGAATCGTCGTCTGATTTCCCAAATTTCACAACTGCATTTTGCCCCTACCGATCAGGCGATCGCCAACCTGAAGAAATCCGATATTTTGGGTCAAGCCTACCAAACAGGCAACACAGTGATTGATGCTTTATTGACGGTGGCAGCAGCGGAACCTGCCTGTGAAATTCCGGGTTTAGACTGGTCAGCGAAGCGGGTGATTTTATCGACTGTGCACCGCCGTGAAAATTGGGGTGAGCCGCTCGACAATATTTTGCAGGGATTTCTCAAAGTTGTTGATGCCTTTCCCGATGTGGCGCTTTTGTTGCCGATGCACCGCAATCCGAAGGTACGAGAACCTATTCAAGAAGTCTTAGGTAAACATCCACAGATTTTTCTCACTGAGCCATTGGACTACCCTCAACTTGTGGGGGCAATGCAGCGCTGCGATTTGTTATTAACCGATTCGGGTGGGCTACAGGAAGAAGCACCGAGCTTAGGAAAGCCTGTTCTTGTTTTACGCAAAACAACTGAACGTCCTGAAGCGGTGATGGCGGGAACCGCACGGTTGATTGGCACAGATGCTATTGATATTTTCGATGCGACCAAAGCGTTGTTAACTGATCATGATCAGTACGAACAGATGGCGACGGCGACAAATCCCTTTGGTGATGGCACAAGCTCCCAGCAAATTCTGAAGATTGTGAAAAATTTTTTAGGTTAAGTCATCACTAATTTAGTGATGTCGTTGCAATAGGCTTCGAGGATATCAATACAGTGGGCGATCGCCCCAAGGTGGGTAATTTCGTAGCCGTGGGTATTTTCGGTAGGGAAGCTCAGACAAGCGCCGCGACTGATATGACCAAATTTCATGGCAATGGATGCATCACTACCAAATCCTTGGATAATTGCCTGTTGTAAAGGCCGACGGATACTGGCGGCAGCGGTAATAATTTCTTGGTTTAAACCTTCGTCGTAAATACCATAGCCATCTTGATGTAGCAGAACTGGTCTGTCCCCGGAGGCGATCGCATATTCCCGGGCGAGAGGGCAAATTTCAAGGGCAACCAATGCATCCACTTTCGTATTTTGACTGAAATAGAGTGCCCCTAAAGCACCAACTTCTTCTTTAGCAGAGGCAACGAGATAAACATCTTGGGGCGGATTTTTGAGGCGTTTTGCTAGCTCAATGAGAATTACGATGGATGCTTTATTGTCGAGGGTGTAGCTGCCGATGTAATCCTTGAGGCGAAAAGGAGCTTTACGATGTTTGCCGACCACTACCCGACTCCCTGCGCGGACACCTGCTAAATCTAATTCTTTCAGAGAACACTTTGTTTCGAGCCAAGCTTGGGGCCATTGCACAGGGGTTTCTGTTTGGAGCTTTTTCTGAGGAGATTCGTGGGAAACGTGGCGTGATCCGAAGCTTAAAATTGCGGGAATAGTTTGATAGTCCCCAATGATATCCATGACCCCTTCCCCGTAAATCCAAGGATAAGCGCCGCCCAAGGCACGAATGAGTACTCGACCTGTTTGGGGTTGGATTTCTTTGACGATCGCCCCAATTTCATCCTTGTGGGCTGTAATGGCGATCGCCGCAGCATCAGGATTGGTTCCAGCAATTTTGACGAGGATATTTCCTGCTCGATCCTGCCAAGGCTCTAACTCCAGTTCGGTCAAGATGTTTAGCAAATACTGATCAATCTCCCCCTCCATACCGCTGGGAGAATGGTGCATCACTAGCGTTTCGATTTGCTCAAATAGGGCATCAAATTTCTCCGACATGATCTTTCTCCACGTGCATAGATAGCAAGAACCTCGCTACAAATTATGCAACGAGGTGGGGGAAGATTTTGATGACAATGCAGAATTAATTTGGTCATAAATCACCTAGAGTTGGGACAGCGTAGCCGACACAGCGCAGACCTTCTAGGATTTTTTATTACGGATTTCCCATGCCATCTCAAGAATTGCAGTCCATTGCTTCTGCACTTTTTTGGGTGTTAAACCAACTTCAGCGGCGATCGCCTTGTCGGAGAGTTGCTCACGGCGTAGCTCAATAATTTCAAGCTGGAGGTCGTTGAGCTCATCACAGAACTTTTCCCATTGAGAGTCGGTTAAACCGAGGCGTTGCTCTAGCTCAGCACCAAGCCATTGGTGGACAATTTTCCAGTTGGAATTGCGGGAGAATTTTTCGACATGGTACTTAAAGCGCTGTTGGAGATAGTCCCGTTGGCGAGCAGTAAGACCGAGGATTTCGTCGATTTCGCAGGCAGGGAGATCCTGTAATTTGAGCGCTAGGTAGTCAGCACAATCCTTGTGACCTTGGTCTTCAAAGTATTGGAAAAGTGCAGTAATTAGGCGATCGCGGGTTGCACCTTCGGTGGGGTCATGGATATCGCTAACGAGTTGGGCACGCACCTGCTGCATGGTTGCAGAGTAGTGTTGTGCAGGATTTTCATCGTTAGAAAATTCCGTTGCCTTTTCGATATCAACGACAGCTTCTTTCGGCATCCGCTTCGCAAAGGTTTGGGCACGGAGAATAATGAGCTGTTGACTATAGCCACCGGGGAGGGTGATGGAGCGTTTTGCATATTGCTCAGTGAAAGCCATGTATTCCGCTAATTCAAGGCGAGTGCGGGGTTGATAGTCTTCGGGCACATCATTTTCACGACGGAAGGCCTTAAGGGACTCAGCGTAGAAGTCCTGCATAAAGTCTTCAATTAAGGTGTAGCGACCGGAGAAGCCTAGCTGAGCGCGGGAAGGGGCAATATAGCGGTAAACAATAACGCTCAGTTTGCTGTGGAGCTCAGAACGGCCTTGGGCAGAACCGAGACGAAAGTAACCCACACATTTTGTGATGCGGTGACGAGCGAGGGACTTTTCCCAAGCGGGGATATCACCGGAATTTTGGATGCGGTTGCTTTTTTCGCAGATGCGCTTGACTTCAATGGTCATGCGAGTGGCGATCGCCCGAATCATTTTAAAGCTGGTATCGAGTTGATTTTTAAATTCCGCCTCGATCCAAATTTGAAGGCTATCTAGCTCTAAATTTTCCGGTTGCCAAGTTTGAAGCGTAGAAGAAAAAGAGGTAGAAGAAATTGTATTAGTGTTCATTGGGTTTCGTCTCGGTAGATTGCTGTGTTCGACACCTTGAATCTATCGGTGATGGTAGTGGTATCCGGACAACACTGTGACACTCTCTCAACTGGTCTAGGGTTATGGCAGTTTTGTAGAAGTGGGGTCGCCGAAAAGCTTGTCAGGCTTAAGTCTCAAACGTGGTGCGGTAGAACACCCAATGAAAAAAGAAGGACGGTTTGCAAGCTGTCCTACAGGTCAGGACAACTTTAGTCTCAAAAAAATCGCCCTACAAAGAGTTTAGCGAAAACTCCAAGAATTGTTGGAGCATTACTGTATCTCAGTGTAGGGCGATCGCCAAAAATTTGGCTGCTTAGCTTAGAAGATGACGCGAAAATTAACCAAGGGCTTTTTCAATAGCGGCCTTTAGCGCTGCATCATCAGGAGCAGTTTGGGGCTCGAAACGCTCGATCACGGAACCGTCGCGACCAATGAGGAACTTACCAAAGTTCCAAGCAATATCGTCACCTTCGCCAACGAGGAATTGATACAGAGGACTACGGTTTGCACCGTTCACGTCTTGCTTTTCAAGGAGCGTAAACTCAACGTCGTACTTGCTCTTTGTGAAGTCTTTAATTTCATCAGGGCTACCCGGCTCTTGTGCGCCGAACTGATTACAGGGAACACCGATAATCACGAGACCCTTGTCGCCGTAAGCTTTGTCAAGTTCCACAAGACCGCTGTACTGGGGGGTGAGGCCGCATTGACTAGCAACATTCACAAAAAGAACAACTTTGTTTTCAATTGTTTCAGGAGCGAGAGGTTCACCGTCTAGAGTGGTGAGGTTTGTGGGTAAGGGCATGGAATTCTTAAAAAAATATTACGACATCGACTATTATCAGTCATTTTTCTAAAAATCTGCTACTCCATTAGTCCCATCTATCGGAAGACTCCTTGGCGATAATCAAATACGTCCCTATCTTGTGCAAAATGCCACAATTTTGTGGGCGGCGCTGTCGTACTAAACTAATGGTTCATTTCTGCAACTTCCCTCATTTATGACAAAGAAGGTTTTTATCACTGGTGCCAGCGGTTGTATCGGGCATTATCTCGCTGAGACATTTATTCAGCACACGGATTATGAGCTTTATCTGTTTGTGCGATCGCCCCAAAAGCTGCAGTTCGATATCAACGCTCGCGAAGGCATTCACATTGTCCAAGGGGATTTGATGGATATTGAGGCGCAGGCAGAGCTCCTGAAAACGATTAATGTGGCAATTCTGGCGGCAACGGCATGGGGCGGCGCCCAGGAATCCTTTGAAACGAATGTGGTAAAAACAGCGCGACTGATTGATCTACTGGATCCGACTATTTGTGAGCAAATTATTTATTTTTCGACGGCAAGTCTGTTGGGGCGTAACAACGAAATTTTGACCCAAGCGCGGGATCTGGGGACTGACTATGTCCGCACAAAATATGAGTGTTACCAAAAACTAAAAACCTTACAGCTCGCTCCGAAAATTACTGTTGTGTTTCCCACATTGGTGGCAGGCGGTGCGCCGGATAAACCCTATTCCCACTTGTCTGGCGGTTTAAAGGAAGTGATTAAGTGGTTGGGCTTAGCAAAATTCTTTAGTGCAGACGGTAGTTTTCACTTTATTCACGGCGAAGATATTGCAACTGTTGTACGGCATTTGGCGGAGCAACCACCAATTTTGCGATTTGATTTGCCTAAGGGTGAGCTAGATCTGAATCGCTTATTTGTTCTCGGTAATGAACCTCTCACGGTAGATGAGGCGATCGCCGAACTGTGTGAGCATCGTGGTCAAAAGGTTTATTTTAAAATTCCCCTCTCCATTGGACTCGCTAAAGTCATCATTAAAGTTTTTCGTATTCAGATGGCGGCTTGGGATCGCTTTTGTATGGACTACCGCCATTTCACCTACAAGAAAACCTTTAATCCCCGCAGCTTCGGCTTAGAGTCAGCCTGTCCGAAGTTGACCCATGTACTCACCAGTGCAGGCATTCCTCGCAAATCCTAATCGAGATAGAAGTTCTCAGGGATAATCTGCATTTTCTCAATGCTGGCGATCGCCGTATAGAGCTGCTGTGCCATTTCCCCGTGGGCATCGCCATTGAAGTGGATCGGATCAATGAAGGTAGGGGTAGGGAATTTATCGTTAAGTTGATAGAAATTCAGAACCTTGAGGTTGCTTGGGAACGCCTTTTCCAGTTCCTTCGCTGCCGCAATCATCTGGGGGTAATAGTTCGTTACGCCATCAACATAGCCTGCTGGTAACTGCGCCAGGACTTCTTGTTCCGTTGCATCAAGTTGACCTTCAGGACGACCTGTAATTTCTGGCTGAATTGCTACTAACAGCGGAATTCGGGCAGAGCTACACAGGCTGAGTAATTGTTTGAGATTGGTGCGGTAGCGCTCTAATCGCCCATTAAAAGCCTCTTCTGAGCTGGGAAGTTGTGCGGCGAGGGATTGCTCATTGCGCTCACGAATACTCAAAACTTCGCCCACCTGAGCATTGGGTTGCTTCGAAGTAAGGTTGAGGATTACACGAATAAGAGCACTCTTTTTGATTTTGCTGCCGAGAGATTCCCGAATATATTGCTGGAAATAACGATCTGGATCTTTCGCAAATTCGTCGAGTTTCGGGATATCGGTAGCTTCTGCATTAGCGTCTAGAAGCAAGTCTTCGTAGCCATTGAGCACAACCACTGCATCGGGCTGGTAAGGCAAAATCTCTAGGGCAAACTGGGCTAATTCGTTACCAGAGCTATAGCCCGGTACCGCGACATTAATGACCCGGTAATTGCCTTGTTTAATCTTTGCGGGCTTTTCCAATAAAGGTTCTCGTGATGGCTGGAAGAAGGGAAAAACGTCAGGGCGATAACTGCCCGGATCTTGTCGTTGACGTTGGACACGCTCTTGTAAAAGTTGTTCGAGGCGATGGGCGACGGTTAATTCATTGTCAGTGACGCCACGACCGAAGGCTGCTGAATTACCGAGGATGAAAACGCGGATTTCTCCTTGGGGTTTGGCTAGGGGCAGTGGCTCGCTATCGCGGAAGCCCTGTTCGTTGAGGGCAAAAAATTCGGTTTGTTGACTGCCGAGCAGTTCGTAGCCGGTGGAGATAGATTCTGTCGCTAGCAGTTCGCCACGGTTATCGAGACCTTGGTACTCGGTTTGATCTTCGTCTACAAATTTGAGGCTATAGGCGATCGCCTCGCGGGAGAGCTGGTCTTCTCCTTTCTCAAAATAGCTAGAACCGAGTCGGGCGAGAATCTCTAAACCAATTAGGCCTAGAGGAATCGCGATGGCTATAGTCCAAGGCGAAATTTTCTTTTTTCGTCTTCTACTCCGACCATAGGAGGAATAACTACGACGACGACCGCGCTTAAACATGAACTATTTCCTTCGCAACAAAATCCTTCCCTATTTTTAAGGCAGATGGTGATTTTGTCATGGGCATTAGTGATTTTTTAGGTGGCAACTTAGAATAAAGCGCGGTGTTATTTTGTGTTTTTTGGAGCGATCGCCATGGCCTACAAGCTCTTATTTGTCTGTCTCGGTAATATTTGTCGGTCTCCGTCGGCGGAAAATATTATGCG
>CAZXBK010000038.1:0-25995 GCA_964638765.1 uncultured Synechococcus sp.
ACCGCCGGCAGCATCGCCTATGACCTCATCTATACCCCTTCCCCAACCCAATTTCTCAAGCTAGCCCAAGACCAAGGTGCGATGATTTTCGATGGTCTAGAAATGCTCGTCCAACAAGGGGCGATCGCCTTAGAGAAATGGTTAGGTCAGACCGTTCCAGTGGATACTATGCGTAAAGCTCTGAGTGACCATCTTGCAAAAAAAGCCCAGTAACTTACTCTCGTCGCAGCTTAGTCTCTGACGCCGTCGCCCTTAATGAAAACAAATAAAATAGACAGCATTTTATTCACTCCCGTTAATTACTGGTGGGACACCCGGAGTGTCATTTGGTTAGTAATGGCAATTTGTGTTGGTGCTCTTTATCCCTGCATGGCGATCGCGAAGATGTCTGGCATTGAATTTTGGATCCAAGATGACGCACGACAGCATATTTTTTGGATGATGCGCTTTACTGATCCAGAGCTGTTCCCAAATAATCTCATAGCAAATTACTTCCAAAGCATTGCCCCCTACGGCATGACCTTGGTATTTGGCAGCCTCGCAAAATTATCGATTAATCCGATTTTTCTCTCCAAGCTGTTACCTCTCATTCTAGGAATATCTACCAGCTTTTTTGCCTACGTATTTTGCCTTGAGCTTTTCCCTTTTCCTGTAGCGAGTTTGATCTCTTCGGTTTTTCTCAACCAAAACCTTTGGACACAGGATGGACTAAGTTCTGCAACAGCAAGGGCTTTCCTTGTTCCTATTTTTTTATTTTTTCTCTGGGGAGCAACAAAAAAATCATATGCAGGAACATGGATTGGCACTTTACTAGTGGGTTTATTCTATCCAACTTATGCTTTGGTTATTGCAGGCATAATGATGCTTCAGTGTTTTGTAGTTACTGGAAGAAAAATTCGAATAAATCCTCAAAAATCAGACCTAACTTTAGCAGTTGTCAGTCTAATTATTGTGTTTTTTGTATTACTCCCCCATGCTTTAATGACATCAGAATTTGACCCTGTTGTCTCTTACGCCGAAGCGCAGCAAATTAATGCTTTTCAACCAGGGGGCAGAGTTCAGTTTTTCCAAGAAAACTTTTGGGATTTTATCTTTAATGCAAGCCGTTCAGGTTTACGTATAAGCTCTGCTCTTATCCCAGACCTTACTTACTCAGTTTTATTACTTCCTATTTTGCTTTCTTTTAAGAAAACATTTAGACTAAGTCAACAGATAAAATCTCTGCATATTTTTAATTATCTTATTTTAACCGGCATAACTTTATTTATTCTTTCTCACCTTTTTTTATTCAAATTATATTTGCCAAGTCGCTACACCTTGCATACCCTAAGACTGACAATTACTCTTTTATCTGGCATTACTTTTTTTATTTTATTTGAGGCTATATACCAACTCATCCAGCAAAAGTTACAAGAAAAAGTTCGTTCGGTTACAACACTATTGATTTTCTTACTGGCAAGCTTTTTTATCTTAGTGGAACCTGTTATTGATGAGGATTTTCCGACTAGTCATTATGTTGTTGGTCATTATCCTAAGCTCTACACATTTCTGCAGAACACACCTAAAGACAGTAACGTAGCATCTTTATTAAATGAAGCAGCAAATCTTCCCAGTTTTTCCCAGCGAGGAATTTTGGTAGGGATAGAGTATGGTATCGCTTTTCACAAAGGTTACTACGAGCAATTTAGCAATCTTGCGAAACAAACTATCCAATCGCATTTTTCACCAGACATTTCAGTTTTACAAGACTTTATTAGTAACAAAAATGTGAGTTTTTGGCTCGTTAATAACCAAGTTTTCTCCGATGGTTTTCTCCAGAAAAGCGACTGGCATTTTCACTTTCCAGAAGTAACAAATATAGCGATCGCCACTTTAGAGTCATCTGATAAATTACCGGCTTTGCAAAGACTAGAAAAACAATGCACGGTTTTTACAGAGAAAGATATTAGCCTAATTGATTCCCAATGTATTCTTGCGGCAAAGTCATTGGATTAGTTGCAAACAAAAAACACGCAACAAAGTTTGCTACGTGCTTCATATTTAAGCTTTAAAAAACTAGATTTAAAGCGTTCTTATTCTTCTTCAGTGGTTTGAACTGCCTCAGCATCGATAGCCTCATTCTCTGTGTTCTCTACCTCATCCGAACTATCAGTTTCAGCGAGATCTTCTTCCGCAGCTTCGGGTACAAGGGCAACCGCCACAATGGCATCCTCTTTATCTAAACGCTGAACTCTAACGCCAGTTGCATTACGGGATTGCAAGGAAATGGACTCTACAGCCTGACGAATCATAATGCCTCGCGAAGTCACCAGCATCAACTCATCACCGGAATTCACGATGCGTAAAGATGCTAGGCGATCGCCTTCAGACTTGAATTTGATAGCTCGTAAGCCAACACCAGCACGGTTTTGAAGGCGGAAGCGACCTACTTGAACACGCTTACCAAAACCTTTATTGGTCACGGCAATAATCCAAGGGCCTTGGTCGACTTCATCAAGGATTTCTTCGTTTTCATCATCCTCTTCGGCTTCCTCAGACGAGGCGATCGCCGCAGTGATTTGCGCAGAAACAATGTCCATACTGACCAGTTTGTCATCGTCGGATTTGAGCTTCATCGCTCGCACACCACGGGTTGCACGACCAAGGGGACGCAACTGTTTACTGTCAGCTTGGAAATGAATCGCCATCCCTTCACTGCTGGCAACGATAATACTATCCTCCTGTCGAGCCAAACGTACCCAATTCAGTTGATCACCATCTTCGAGGGAAATCGCGATTAAACCATTGGAACGAATACGGGCAAAGGCCGACAATGTCGTCTTTTTGATGTAGCCATTTTGGGTCAACATCACCAAGTATTCGTCCTCAGTAAATTCGCTCACCCGAATCATGGAAGTAATCTTTTCTTCTTTGGGAATTGGTAAAAGT
Organism: uncultured Synechococcus sp.; assembly: GCA_964638765.1. Lineage (GTDB taxonomy): Bacteria > Cyanobacteriota > Cyanobacteriia > Cyanobacteriales > MRBY01 > MRBY01. Next base: position 2,929 of record CAZXBK010000038.1, read on the forward strand.
TGAATTGCGGGTAAACCTCTTGCGGTGCGGGAACTTTCAGGAATTTGATAGGCATGGAGCGAGTAAACGACACCGCGATCTGTGAAGAACAATACGTGGTCATGGTCACAACAAGTTAGGAAGTGATCGACGCCATCATCCTCTTTCATTTTCGTTGCCGCCTTACCACGTGTTGCTCGGTTTTGCGCTTCAAAAGTCGCCACAGGCATACGCTTAATATAGCCTTGCTCAGTCAGGAGAATAGCCGAACGCTCATTGGCAATGAGGTCGATATCTTCTAAATCACCGCCACCAAAGACAATCTCTGTCCGGCGATCGCTCTGGTGAATTGTTTTAATTTCGGTGAGTTCGTCTTCGATGATGGCATCAACCCGTTCACGACGCGCCAAAATATCTTGGAGATCGATAATTTTAGTGAGCAGATCTTCGTGCTCAGCCTGAATCTTGTCAGCTTCTAGAGCGGTCAAACGACGCAATTGCATTTGCAAAATGGCATCGGCTTGGGGCTGACTCAACTCATAGCCTTCCATCAATTCTGTGCGAGCAGTAACCGAATCCGCCGCACCGCGAATTAGAGCAATAACCGCATCAAGATTATCGAGAGCAATCAACAAACCTTGCAAAATATGGTCGCGCTCTTGGGCTTTACGAAGCTCATACTGCGTCCGGCGGGTAATAACTTCCACACGGAAATCGAGGAAGACCTGCAAGAATTGCTTCAGGTTCAAGAGTTGCGGTTCACCATTAACCAACGCCAACATGTTGGCACCAAAGTTGTTTTGTAATGGTGTGTGCTTGTAGAGATTGTTCAGAACAACTTGAGCATAGGCATCACGCTTCAGCTCAATCACAATGCGCATTCCCTGGCGATCGCTCTCATCACGAATATCGGAAATACCATCAAGCTTCTTGTCGTTCACCATATCGGCGATACGCTCAATCAAACCCGCCTTATTAGTCTGATAAGGTAGCTCGGTCACAATGATGGCTTCTTTTTCACGGCCATTTTGACGGAGGGTTTCAACTTCTGCGACTCCTCGCATAGTGATAGATCCGCGCCCTGTGAGGTAAGCATCTTTAATGCCAGAGCGACCTAAGATTTGTGCACCTGTGGGGAAATCTGGCGCAGGGATAAATTGCATCAATTCCTGAATCGTAATTTCAGGGTTATGAATTAGCGCTGTTGCACCATCAATAATTTCACTAAGGTTATGGGGAGGAATGTTGGTCGCCATTCCCACCGCAATACCAGAGGAACCATTGACTAAAAGCTGGGGAATTCTCGCTGGTAGAACAACGGGTTCCTGCTGCGAACCGTCAAAATTATCTGCAAAATCAACGGTTTCAGATTCGATATCCCGCAATAAAGCGTTTGTCGTCAAAGACTGGAGGCGACTCTCTGTATAACGCATTGCTGCTGGCGGATCGTTATCAATGGAACCGAAATTACCGTGACCATTAATCAAAGGATCTCGCATGGAGAAATCCTGAGCCATCCGCACCAAAGCGTCATAAACCGCTGTATCACCGTGAGGGTGGTATTTACCGAGAACTTCACCAACTACACGAGCACATTTTCTGAAGGGGCGTTCGGGAGTCAATCCCAACTCGTACATTGCATAGAGAATACGGCGGTGAACGGGCTTCAAACCATCCCTCGCATCCGGCAAGGCCCGACCAACGATAACGCTCATCGCATACTCGAGGTATGAGCGAGACATCTCATTACTCAGGTCAGTAGGAATAATGCGCTCCTGTGGGGAGGTCATAGGTTTTCGGCTCCGATACGTTGAAATTGGTCAATAACCACAAAAAAAGAGTAAAAACGTAGAAAATTCACTCTTTTTAGGTTGAGATTATTTGCTTTATTAACCAATATTTTACCATATTTACTAAAGGCTCTAAAGGCCACGGGACGGGAGATTAGGGCTTGTGTCACTCTGGCGCAACAGAAATTAATCCTTGTTTAGGAGTCCACTGAATTGCACCGTCTTCTGCTGTCCAATAAACAATAGGGTTTGGGGCAAGAAAATGATCGCGACGGGAGCCAATGGCGATCGCCTGTTGTGGCCTCACAGTTTCCCAAAGTTGTAGGTCAATATTCTTCGGATTGGTAATGAGATAGCCCTTTGAGATGTCGAGTAGTGGTGGGTCATCGGGATGGCGATCGCCCAAAATATAAAATGCTTGGTTATTTAATTTCAACTCAAATAATAATGGTATTTTCTGCAACACTTGAAATCTCAAATTACTGATTTTTTGCAAATCAAATACATCCAAGAATTGTGCATTTTGTATCGCATCTTCAGGCTGGGCAACTGTGAATATTCGTTCAGCTTTAATTTCTTCAAGGACTTCTACATCTAAAGTCGATTCATCAACTGCATTTAAATCAATAAAAGCATTAATTTTATTAACACCAGCTTTTCTTAAGTAAGAGTTTAAAGACCATTGTAATTCTTCAATATTATCTGCACTAGCAACAAGGCTTTTCCCAGCTGCTTGAGCAATTATTACAGGCTGATTTTCTGTTGCAAAGACCACAATTTTTGTAGTGCTATAGTGCTTCAGAGTGAGGAATCCGACAAATAAAAGAAATAAGCCAAACCCTAGGATTTTGCTCTGACGTTTGCCCCAAGAAGTCAACCAAATGATCAGCATCACCCCATAAATAATGATGAGCTGAGACCAATGCAAAGAAGCGACGGATAGATTACTCGCTGGCAACTCGATAACTTTTTCGACAAGCCAAATCATCAGCCTTAAAGGAAAGCCCACTAAATAGGCGATCGCCGCTCCTGCTGGTGGTATTAGCAAACCAATCGCGCCGCTAATCATCCCACCAAGACTCACAACAGTGATGGGCAACGCAAGTAAGATACTGAGGGGAATACTGTAGGTAGCAATGACATTAAACTGAAATGCAATCAAGGGTAATGTCCAAATACTTGCTGCAATCGGAATGGCGATCGCCGTCGCTACAATATTCGGTATAAAGCCTAGTTTTTTCTGGATCGGTTCAAGGGTTGTCAATAAGCCAAACGTAGCCAGAAAACTAAGTTGAAATCCTAAATCCCAAATCCACAAAGGATTACAGAGAAGCAAAATTGTTGCGGTTAAAAGTAATAGACTTAGAGGCTTCACAGCTCGGTCTAGAACTAATGCCAGTAATCCCGCTGTTCCCATCAATGCAGCGCGCAGAACAGAAGGTTGAAAACCAGTTAGCAGAACATAAAAACCCAGAATAGTAACGCCAATAATAAATTGAGTTTTCTTCGCTTTTTTTCTGGTAAACCAGTAGGTAGATCCAAGTATAAGGGAGACATGAAATCCTGAAGCGGCGATCGTATAAGCTAGGCCAGCCTTTGCCCAAAGATCGTAAATAGAATCGGATAAATCGACTGCTTTTCGCCCTAAAACCATTGAGCTTAATAATGCACCTTGGGTGGGATCAATAAACCTTTTATGAACATTGATAATTCTTTGGCGAATTTTAGTAATGCCAATAGTTGAAGCTTTAGAATTAATTACTTCCCAACTTGTAAATCCAAAAAAAGCATTGTTCTTTTGTAGATATTTTGGAAAATCAAAAGACCAAGTATTTCGGTTTGGTTTAGGTTGATACAAACGACCGACTAGGCTTAAATCAGTATCTGGCTGAATTAATTCACGAGCTTCCGTTAAGGTGACGTACAGCTTACCTTTTACTGCAAAGTTTTCAAATTTAGTGGTGATTTTATTTAACTCAAACCAAAAACTTTGCTTATCATTATCTCGCTGACGGGGTTGGCTAAGAACTTTCCCCGAGATTTGTACTGGATATTTCAGCAATGCAGATTCTGTTTGGGTTAATTGAAAAATTGGGTCGGTTGCTAGTCGAGGAGTACGAAATTGGAAATAAAAAACAGCGATTAAAGCTATTAATCCAGTTAGTAAGAAAAAAGATGTACGTAACGGAAAAAAGTATCTCGGCAATATCCAGCTAGTAATGCCAGAAAGTAAGGCGATCGCCGAAATAACCAATCCCCAGTCAAAAATTGCGGGTGAAGAGTTAATACCTCCCCACAAGCTCGTTAGCAACAGGCCGCAAACATAACCTAAGCAAAGTACTGCACCTCGATTAACATTCATTTTTTGGGGGATAGCCTTAGAAAATCAAATCGAAAACATTAATATTTTATAGCTTTATATTGATAGTCAAGCTATTTCAAATATCTGTAAATCACATATTCATTTGTTTATTTTGCTAGTCAATAACGTTATGAATAAGCTTTGAACAATCAAAAATGTAAAGCTCTCGTAACGAAGGCGATCGCCTGCTGTATAATGTGTGCCTATCGGTTTTGTCGAGGATCAGTCGGCAAAAGTAATGGGGAAAGAACGGTGTAAATCCGTCGCTGTCCCGCAACTGTAATGAAGTTCTAGTGGAACATTGCTTCTGAGTCAGGATGCCCGCCGATCAAAATACACATTACTATTCCCATCTGCGAGGTACGGATGAAATATTCTTGCTGCACAATATTGCAAGACACTTTTTTGCATTCAAAAAATATTGTTTCTCTTCGTTTTCACTGTCGTTGTTAATGCCAGAAATAAAGCAAACAACACTTTTTTCGCATTCCTAACTGTCAAACTGCTTAATTTCTAAATTCTTTTTTTGTGAGTAAGCAATACCAAGACTTAAAAATTCAAGCTATGTACGTTTCAGGCAGTTTATATTCCTAGCTTTTGTAATTAATGAAAATAATTTTTTTGACTTCCGCAAGTCTCTTGCTTGCACTAAATACTGCTTCGGCGATCGCCCAAACAGAAATTCCAGAGGTTCCAATCGATGAAAACTTAAACTCAGAAACTGACGTTCAAGAAGACATTCCAAGTGTTCCCATTAATGCAGAAGAGACTTTTGATTTTGAGTTTTCGATTATCGATGAAATTCTTAATCAACCTGTTTATGCGCCTTTTCGCCGGGAAGAAACCGTCCAAGATTCCAGTCGCCCAGCGTATGTCATCAATCGCGAGCAGATCGAAGCTCAAGGTTATCGCACTGTCAATGAGGCTTTAAAGTATTTTCCCGGCATTTTTGTTGACAGTACCGCAGGAGTTCAGCTGGGCGCCCAGAGCTTACAGATACTCAGAGGCGCAAATTCAAATTCTCAAACTCTAATCTTGCTTGATGGACGTCCGATTAATACTTTCAACGCAGGGACATTCGATCTTTCAAATTTAACCACTAGCAATGTTGAGCGTATTGAGCTGTTGCCCGGCGGTAGTTCGACTTTATTTGGTTCTAGTGCAATTGGTGGCGTTATAAATATTGTCACCCGTCAGCCTGAATTGAATGAGGGGTGGACAGCTACAGTTGGCGGTGAAATCGGGACATTAGGGTACAACAACCAAGAAGTTGCGGTTAACTATGGTGGCGAAAAATCCACTGTACGTCTCGCTTACAATCGCACCGCAGCAGAAAATGATTTTGATTTTGACTTAGAAGATTTGGGTTTATCTGGCACGCGAGAAAATGCTCAAGCAGAGATTCAAAATCTCAATTTTCAGGCAACAAGCTTACTCGGCGATCGCCATAAACTCAGCTTTAACGGCCTTTACACAGACAAAGATATTGGTGTACCGGGAGGCTTTCCCAATCCGGAACTTGAGCAATTTGCAGAAGTGGAAAATTGGCTACTTTCACTCCAGCTAGACTCACGTTTAGGCAATAGCGATGACTCCACATTGACGACTCGGATTTTTGCTGATTTTGCAGATAACCTAGATGAAAATCCAGCGGGTCCTTTCCCCTTCACATTTATCACTGAAAATGAATCTTTTGGGGGACAAATTCAGCACAATTGGCAATTTGCGAAAAACCAAAATATCACCTATGGCTTTGACTACCGCTCCGAAGACATAGTTGCTGAAAACGCCTTTGGTACTTTGTACGACGGCAACTTAAGTCAAGGGGCACTCTTTGCGAACTATACCGCTGGCATCACCCCAGAACTCACGACGACTCTTGGTTTAAGACAAGATTTCAACAGCTTGGCTGAAGGCTCTTTCACCTCCCCAAGTGCTGGTCTACTGTGGCAGGCAGGCGAAAACACGAGTATCCGAGCTAACTATGCACGGAATTTCCGTACCCCAACCTCTACTGACTTATTTTTCCCCGGCAGCGCCAACCCCGATTTAAAACCAGAAATTGGTAATAGCTTTGATATTGGCATTGATCAAAAAATTGGTCGCAGTGCATTGGTACGTTTAACGTATTTCAACAACACAATTGATGATGCAATTGTTTTAGATCCGACTTTTACACCTTTTAATTTAGGTAAAGCCCGTAACCAGGGATTAGAGGCTGAACTTACCGTCCAATTATCAAATTCAGTCTATGCATTTGCTAATTACACGATGAATAACTCTAAGATTCTTGAGGACTCGGATGCTTCAGTGATCGGTAATGAAGTGAGATTTGCGGGCACTGATTTCTTCAATGTCGGTATTGCCTATGAAAATCCACAGGGTTTTTATGCTGGACTTTTTGTAAAACACGTTGGCGATCGCCTGACGAATAATGCCAATACAGCATCTTTAGAGTCTTATACGACCGTTGATCTGCGTACCCGTTACGCAATTACTGAAAATGTTAATCTCACAGCTAGTTGGGAGAATATCTTCTCCGAAGATTACATTACTTTTTCTGGTTTCTCTGGAGATTTTCCTGGTGTTGGCAGCCGATTCCAAATTGGTGTTAATGCAACGTTCCGCTAACTAAAAAAATGTCGAAATGCCACTTGCTAGCATGGTGAGTGGCACTCGGTTTTCTCTGGGTTAAACACTATGGTCAGAATTGCCCAAATCACAGATACTCACCTCCTTGCCGATAAGGAAGATGCGATGAGAGGTGTCCAAACTTGGTACTCTCTCAAAAAAGTTTTAGAGGTCGCCAAAGAAACCGAACCTGAGCTAATTCTTCTAACAGGGGATCTTGCTCACAATGGGGAATATGAAGCTTATCAACACCTTCAAAAACTGATTGACGCGACAGCAATTCCAGCTTACTGGCTACCGGGAAATCATGATGATTATGCCTTAATGCAATCTGAATTATCGAGCCAATATCTCCACCCCAAAAAACTGTTTCACCATAAAGATTGGTGTTTTATTCTTTTAAATTCTTGTCTAGAAAATGCTCAGTACGGCGAAGGGACTTTTGCCCAAACAGAACTGGATTGGCTCGCAAAAGAGTTAGAAGAAAATAGTAAAACTCCCACGGCGATCGCCATGCACCATCACCCTGTGAATACAGGTATTGATTGGCTTGAGCAAATGTCGGTTTTAAATTCACCGGATTTCCACAAAATTATTGCGCAACATCCACAGGTACAAGTCGTTTGTTTTGGGCACATTCACCATCAAATTGATGTCATTCAAAATGGTGTTCATTTTTTTGGAACTCCTGCCACTTGCACTCAAGTTACGCCAGCACATCAGACAGAAATAGAAGGCGAAATTCAGTCTTGGCAACAACCGGGATTCAGGGTAATTGAGCTTCAAGACAATGGGGAAGTGACGACGGAGGTACATCGAATACAATGGTTTTAAAATGTTGGCGATCGCCTTTATTCTCACCTCAAAAAAACAATCTCTTTCATCAAACTAAAGTTATATTTTCAGCTGTCAGTTTTAGCTTATTAGTATCAGCCTGTCGGCCAGCGGTAGAAATACCAGAAATAAATTCAAATAGCAATTGTGTCGAGCAGTTTGATGAGAATATCGACTATTTTCCAGATAAAGTCGAGCCGAACTATGCCCAAGGTTTTACTGTTGAATATCATCAGAACTACAAAGTCGTCACGGTAAAACAGCCTTGGGAAGAAGCAGCACAAGACTTAAATTATATTTTCGTTCAATGTGGAACGCCAGCACCGACAGAATATCCAAATGCAACAGTTGTTGAAATCCCAACTCAACAGGTTTTAGCAATGTCCACGACTTATTTACCTCACATCGAAAAATTAGACCGACTCGAGTCTTTAGTAGGGGTAATGGATCGCCGTCTTATTTATAGTGAAGTCATTAGGCAAAGAATTGAAGACGGACTTATTCAAGAAGTTGGAGACTTACAATCTGACACCGAAAAAATTCTTAATTTACAAACAGATGTCATTTTAAGTTATCGACTCGACAATACTGAAACCAGTAGTTTTAAAGCTCTTGAATCACTAAATCAGTCGATTGTCTTAGACGCAGCACATCTTGAAGCCACTCCCTTGGGACGAGCAGAATGGCTAAAATTTACGGCGTTACTTTTTAATGAAGAAGCTAAAGCAAATAAAGAATTTGCGGCGATCGCCCAACGTTACCAAAACTTAGTTAATCAAACTCAAAATCTAACTGATACATCAACAGTTTTGAGCGGTTCACCTTTTCAGGGAGTTTGGTACATGCCTGCTGGAAAAAGCTACGTGGCGCAGTTTTTTCGAGACGCAAATATTAGTTTTCCTTGGTCAGAAACAGAGTCTCGTTTAAGCTTGCCCTTAGACTTTGAAGCTGTTTTAGCTCAGGCAAAAGACGCGGATATTTGGGTAAATGTCAACCCAGCTTGGCAGTCTGAAAAAGATGTATTAGCAGAAGATAAACGTTACGCATTATTCACCGCTTTTGAAACCCAACAAGTTTATGCTGCGAATGCTCGAGTCGCGCCCGATGGCGGCAATGATTTCTGGGAAAGTGGTGTTATTAATCCTGATATTATTCTTGCAGATTTAATTAAAATAGCCTATCCAGAACAGTTACCAGAACACCAACTTTATTATTACCAACAGCTAAATTAGTCTTTGTGAAAATTCCTTTTCAACAAACAATATTTGATAGCTTTTTAAACTCTTTACCGAAAATATTTCGATCAAGGATTTTTTCTTATCTAAATGTTTTGATTGGGTTGTTTTTATTATGGTTTTGTTTATTTAGTCTGAGTTTGTGTTTGGGTTCAGTCACTATTCCGATTAACAATGTTTTAAAAATCATCTTTTTACGCTCTAACGATTCACCAGAAGTTTGGCAACAAATTATCTGGCAACTACGTTTTCCACGGGCGATCGCCGCCACTTTTGCTGGAGCTGCTTTAGGGATTGGCGGCATTCAAATGCAGACTTTATTTAACAATCCCCTTGCTGGGCCTTTCGTGCTAGGTATTAACTCTGGCGCAGGTCTGGGAGTTGCTCTAGTAATTCTCGGCAGTGGCTTTATTGGTGGTGTAGTTGGTAGTTTTAGTATTGCAATGGCTGCAAGCTTAGGGGCGATCGCCGTTCTGAGTTTGGTATTAGCAATTGCTCGCCGTGTTCCACACAATGCAACTCTATTAATTTTGGGTTTAATGTTAGGCTACGTCAGCAATTCTTTAGTAACAATGTTGCTGCACTTTAGTCCTAGTGAAGCAATGCGCCTTTACTTAAGTTGGACGTTCGGTAGCTTTGCCCAAATTCAGCAGGAACAATTACCAATTTTTTCGATTTTAATCTTAGTTGGTGGGGCAATGGCTTATCTCTCCGCTAAGTCATTAAATGTACTTTTATTAGGCAAGCAATATGCCCAAAGCTTAGGTTTAAATATTAGAAAAACTCGCCGACAAATTATTTTAAGCACTGCTATTTTATCGGGGACTGTCACCGCCTTTTGTGGCCCCATTTCCTTTATCGGTTTAGCTGTGCCCCACCTCTGTCGCTATTTACTCAAAACCGTTAATCATCGCCTCCTTATTCCGGCGATCGCCCTGATGGGAGCCAGTCTTGCCCTCCTCGCTGACATCATCGCCCAACTGCCCGGCAGTCAACTCACGCTACCACTCAATACCGTCACTGCTTTGTTTGGTGCGCCCATTGTCATCACGATTATTTTGCGCCGCCACCGCTCGATTTGACCTACAGCGAATGAACAGGTAAAGGCACCGATGGATAGGGTGAATGCATCAACAAACCATATTCAATGCCTTCCACCACAGCGCGATAGGACGCTTCTAAAATATTTTTTGATACCCCAACCGTTGTCCAGCGCGTTTGGCCATCACTCGACTCCACCAATACCCGCGTTTTTGCTTCCGTGCCCGCTGCCCCATCTAAAATCCGCACCTTATAATCCGTCAAACTAAACTGGGCGATCGCCGGATAAAATTTCGTCAAAGCTTTACGCAAAGCCGAATCTAACGCTGCAACAGGCCCATTACCTTCCGCCGCTTCTAATAACTTTTTACCGTGGACTTCTAACTTAATCGTGGCGATCGCCGTGCTGGCATCATCACCCACATCACAATTCACGTGAAAGCCTTGTAGCGAGAAAAACTCTTGCCGTTGCCCCAGAGCCGACCGAATCAACAGCTTAAAGCTGGCCTCTGCCGCTTCAAATTGATAGCCTTCATGTTCTAAGTCTTTGAGCTGCTGGAGAATCGCCCGACATTCAGGGTTTTCTTTATCTAGCTCAATACCAAAACTCCGCGCCTTCGACAAAATATTACTCAAACCCGACTGATCTGAAATGACAATTCGCCGCTCATTGCCGATGGCTTCCGGTGCAATATGTTCGTAGGTTAAGGGATTTTTTTGCACCGCCGACACATGGATGCCACCCTTATGGGCAAACGCCGATCGCCCCACGTAGGGAGCATGTTCATTAGGCGCAAGATTCGCAATTTCACTCACTAAACGGCTGGTCACAGTTAAACGCTCTAGGGCAGCAGCCTCTAAACATTGGTGGTTAAGCTTGAGCTGTAACGTTGGAATGAGCGTACAAAGATTGGCGTTACCGCACCGTTCACCGTAGCCATTAATTGTGCCCTGCACCATCGTCGCCCCAGCTTGCACCGCCATCACCGCATTTGCTTCCGCCATGCCCGCATCGTTATGGGTGTGAATCCCCAAAGGAATTTTTAACTCAGGTAATTTCTCGTGGATTTCCGCAATAATTGCTGCCACCTCATGGGGCATCGTACCGCCATTGGTATCACACAAAACCAACCATTCAGCTCCGGCGATCGCCGCCGTTTCTAGAGTTTGTAGCGCGTAGTCAGGATTATTTTTATAGCCGTCAAACCAATGTTCCGCATCGTAAATTACCCGACGACCTTGGCTTTTTAAAAACCGAATACTGTCATCGATCATCGCCAAATTTTCTTCAAGGCTGGTGTGCAAACCTTCCGTCACATGCAGATCCCAAGACTTCCCAAAAATTGTGACCCAGAGGGTTTCCGCTGCGAGAATAGCCTTCAATAATTTGTCGTCCTGGGCTGCAATGTTGGGACGACGGGTAGAACAAAACGCGACTACTTGCGCTTGCTTGAGGGGGTTTTCCCGCAGATGCCAAAAGAACTGAACATCTTTAGGATTTGCGCCGGGCCAGCCGCCTTCAATAAAGGGCACACCCATTTCATCTAATGTTTGGGCAATACGAATTTTATCTTCAAAGGATAGGGACAGACCCTCGCGCTGGGAACCATCTCGTAGCGTTGTGTCGTAAATCCAAACCGGTTGATGATTCTGCATAAACTCCCCACAGCAGCAAGAACGGAGTTCATTCTAACAACTGTCTTTATCCCTCTTTGTGGGGAGGTATGGAAACAAAAACATTAGAGATGTTTATTTAAACTAATTTTTAATTGGTAACAGTTTGCGCCAAACTTCTGGCGATCGGCTATCAAAAAAGAAAGTTGTACGTCGGATACACTAGAGATTGATGTCTTGTTTTGCTCGTTATAGATCTGTAATCACAATGGCTAGTCGCTTAAGTCGCTGGGTATGCGCGTTTTCAATTGCTGGAGGTTTGGTCAGTTGTAATCCTTGGACAGCTTTTTCCCAACAAGATAATCAGCCACTGATTCGTATTGCCCGTAATGGTAATGCTCCCCTCGCGACGATCGCCTCCCTGTCAGATTTAGAACAAAATACAGAAATTAGAATTCAAGGCACTGTCGCTCAAATCGCCCCTTTCGTTAATGGCGGCGCCTACAAAATTACAGATGCCACTGGCAGCGTCTGGGTAATCACCGAAACTTCACTCCCCGCTTCCGGTGCAAAAGTACAGGTGGGAGGACAACTTAAATTCCATGACCTTCAACTCGGTAACAGCAATTTTGGCGAACTTTTTGTAGCAGAAAGTCAAACTTTTGAAGCGACTGATGACGAGCCGACTCTCATTAATGAAGTAACTCCTCCAAAAAAACTAAACCTTGAGTCCTATTTATTGCCCCACAAAGAAAACAATAAATCATGAGACCCAAGGCAAATCAGCAGCTTAGAGTTTGAGATAGAAATCTGTCGACGTCGTTATTCAGCAGGAGTATCAGTAACTTCAGCTTTAGGTTGAGCTTCTTCCGCATCATTTTCAGCAGGCTTGCTAGCCTCAGCTTCAGCCTTTTCGCGGCGCTTACGCTCTGCCACTAAAGCATCTTCAATTACTGCCAAAACTTGCGTCATTTTCTCCAAATTACTGCGGTAAAGATCGAGATCCTTTTTCATTTTTTCACCGGGCAAATTCATCGCCTCAGTTAAGGTTACAAGCATCTCATCACGCTTATCTGCATCTTCGATTAGAGCAGGTTCAGCTTCACCTAAAAAGGTGTAAAGTCCAATGGCAAACAAGCGACTATATTTAAATTTTTCGTTCTTGGCGATCGCCTCTACTTTAGACCAAAGTTCATCCGCACCTTCAGGGGGATTATCTTGACTAAAACAATCAATTAATTGTTGACCAGAGCAGCGCTTGGCAAGTTCCACTAGCGAAGTCGCGTCATTCTGATAAGTTTCAGGCGAGTCACCTACAGCTTGGCACATCGCGCTAAAAATAGAGCCCTTGTCATCCTCAGGACGATAGCCCTGCATAAAACGCTCAAAGGATGTGACAACACCCAGTGCGAAGAAAGGATCATAGCGAAAATCAACATTTACCGAGACTAAATGCATTTCAACCAAAAGCTCTTCTACAACTCGGCGAAAAATTGAGTTAATAGGGCGAGTATGATGGCGGTAAAAATCTCGCTTGGCCTCAGAAACTGTACGAACTTGACTCACGAATAAAACCCTAAGCTTACACTTCAATAATATATTGTTACGTTTTCAGAGAGATTTGCCAAGGTAAATGCATTTTATTCTGGTTTTACACGCCTCAATAAAGCCGTACTCTACTGTTTTTTTTACACCACAAAGTAGCTATTTTAAGACTCGCAATCAATAATTATTTTCCACAAAAAAAGAGTGGCAAAAACCACCCTTCGAAGTTGATAAATTTTTTAAAAGTTAAAACCTATAAAGCATTAGCACCAGCAACAACTTCAGCTAGCTCTTGAGTAATTGCAGCTTGACGCGCTTTATTGTAAGAACGCGTTAAGTCTTTCATCAACTCACTAGCATTATCACTAGCATTATTCATTGCTGTCATCCGAGCAGCCAGCTCACTAGCCGCGCCTTCTTGTAAAGCTCTTAGTAATTGATTACTGAGGTACAGAGGCAATAAAGCATTCAAAATGTCTTGGGGAGCCTGCTCAAAAATCATATCTTTAGGCAGTTCCTTCAGCTCAGCTTGAACTTTGGAACGCTCAACTTGAAATCTACCGCCACGGGTAATTAAGTTGAAGGTTTCATCATCGGCATCAGTCAATGCTTCAGGAATTAATGGCAAAAGAGTTTGAATTACAGGCTGTGAACTAATCAAAGAAACAAAGCGTGTATAAATCAACTCAATCTTGTCAACACTGCCGGACAAAAAGAGTGACAACAACTCATCTGCAATGTCAGAAGCTTCCGCTGCAGAAGGAATCTGCTCCAAGCCAGAGTAAGTCTTACTGATGGGTACTTCGCGATTTTGGAAGTACTGCACAGCCTTGCGACCAACTAAAACATAGGTATATTTAATACCCTGTTTTTCGAGTTCTTTTGCTCGTTGCTCTGCTTTACGAATAATGTTGGCGTTATAACCACCACACAATCCGCGATCGCCTGTAATAACGAGTAAACCAATGGATTTAACTTCACGATTTTTGAGTAAAGGTAAATCAGCTTCCTCTAGACGTAAGCGACTTTTTAAACCGTATAAAACTTGCAAAAGCGTATTTGCAAAGGGACGAGTAGAAGTTACTTGCTCCTGTGCACGACGAACTTTTGCCGCAGCAACTAGGCGCATCGCTTCGGTAATCTTTTTGGTGTTTTTCACCGATTGGATTCGATCACGAATCCCTTTTAGGTTTGGCATAGTTAATATCTCTTAGTTCGACCCAAAATCATCTGCTACCCCAAATTTTGGAGTAACAGATAACTCAACAGAATTTATACAGAAACAGAGAAAGTCTGCTTTTGCTCAGTGATCGCCTCTTTGAGGAGAGATTCAGCTTCGTCAGTCAACTTAGCTTCAGTCGCAATAATCTCGCCGTACTTCGCCTTGCTTGTTGCTAAGGATTGACGTAGATCAGCAGTAAACTCAACAACTTTGTCAACAGGGATGTCATCAAGGTAGCCATTCAAGCCGGCATATACGATTGCAACCTGCTCAGCCACAGATAGAGGAGAGTTTTGAGGCTGCTTCAAAATCTGACGAAGACGCTGACCACGAGCCAACTGGTTTTGAGTCGCTGCATCAAGATCAGATGCGAACTGTGCAAAGGCTTCAAGTTCAGCAAACTGTGCCAATTCAAGCTTCAACTTACCAGCAACTTTCTTCATTGCCTTAGTTTGAGCCGCAGAACCTACACGGGATACAGAAATACCAGCGTTAATTGCAGGACGGAAACCAGCGTTAAAGAGGTCAGAGGATAAGAAAATTTGACCATCAGTAATCGAAATCACGTTTGTAGGAATGTACGCGGATACGTCACCAGCCTGTGTTTCGATGATGGGAAGTGCAGTCATGCTACCGCCACCAAGCTTGTCGCTAAGCTTCGCAGCACGCTCAAGTAAACGAGAGTGGAGATAGAAGACATCACCGGGGTAGGCTTCACGTCCGGGTGGACGACGGAGCAAGAGAGACATTTGACGGTAAGCTTGCGCTTGCTTGGTCAAGTCATCATAGACAACCAAAGTTGCCTTGCCTTTGTACATGAAGTACTCGGCGATCGCCGCACCAGTGTAAGGCGCGAGATATTGCAGTGTCGCAGGATCGTTTGCATTCGCGGCAACAACTACGGTGTAATCAAGAGCGCCTTTAGCTTCGAGAGTTGCCACAACCTGTGCAACAGTAGAAGCCTTTTGACCGACAGCAACATAAACACAAACGACATCTTGGTCAGCTTGGTTAATGATGGTGTCAACAGCAACAGCAGTCTTACCAGTCTGACGGTCACCAATAATAAGTTCACGCTGACCACGACCAACAGGAATCATCGCGTCAATCGCGGTAATACCAGTCTGCATGGGCTCGTGCACTGAGCGACGGTCAATAATACCGGGCGCCATAAATTCGATGAGGCGAGAATCAGTAGCCGCAATGTCACCTTTACCATCGAGGGGACGAGCAAGGGCGTCAACAACGCGACCAACAATTGCATCACCAACAGGAATTTCAGCAATACGGCCAGTTGCCTTAACGCTACTACCTTCTTGGATGTCGCGACCATCACCCATCAATACCGCACCCACGTTATCTTCTTCGAGGTTAAGTGCGATACCTACTGTGCCATCTTCAAATTCAAGCAACTCACCAGCCATTGCCTGCTCAAGGCCGTAGATACGAGCGATGCCGTCGCCGACCTGAAGCACTGTGCCGACATTGTCGACTTGAACTTTTTGGTCGTAGGACTCAATTTGCTGACGAATAATACTACTAATTTCGTCGGGTCTGATATTAATCATGTCTGTGCTGTTATATAACGGTTAATTTCAGGGACAGTGTACTGAGACATTTACAAAATCAAGTGGGTTTAATGCTTCCCGAGGTTTACCTTGGAAAACCAAAGGAATTTACGATCCCAATAAACCCATGCTGATGCGGCGCAGCTGACCTTTGAGGCTGGCATCGAGTACCTGAGAACCAACTTTAATAATTACGCCACCAATGAGACTCTCATCGGTTGTAATTTTTAGCTCTACAGATGCAGCGTCAGTCATCGCTTTCACTTTGTCGGCGATCGCATCTTCTTGATCTCGAGTCAACTCACTAGCAGTTGTCACTTCCGCTAAGACAATATTCTTTAGTCGGCGTTGTTGAGCAATAAACTCTTCCAGAACGCCTCCTAGGAAGAAAATACGTCGGCGGTCAACGAGTAGATACAGGAAGTTGAGAAAATATTCATCAACATCTCTGCCACAAATACGACCTAAAACGTCTTTTTTTTCCTCGGCATTCAGTAGAGGATTCGAGACGAATTCAGAAAATTCAGGCGAATTATCTAAAGCCGTTAAAAGCGCCCGCGCGTTTTCCGCAAACTGATCAACTTTATCGATCTTGTCAGCTAAATCCATCAGCGCACTTGCATAAGGCTCAACGATTTGAGCGTTCATCGCACTACCTTTCATGAGTTACCTCCAAGCTGTGCAATACTGCGATCAATCAACTTAGATTTTGCTGATTCATCTAAAGAAGCGCTTAGTTCTGCTTCAACTTTCTCCAGTGCAAGCTGGGCAATACGTTGCTTAAGCTCAGTAATTACTTTTGCCTGTTCTGTATCAAGTTCTTTCACTGCAGAAGCTTTAAGCTTTTCGACTTCTTCGCGACCTTTCGCCAAGATATCTTCCTTAGTTTTTGCCGCAGTAACTTTGGCATCATCACGGATAGAGACAGCCTTTGCTTGGGCTTGCTCTAAATCCTTTTGGGCTTTCGTCAATGACTCTTGAGCTTTCTTGGCGCGGCTTTCAGCATCTTCTAGATCAGCAACAATTTTGCTTTTGCGCTCCTCTAGAATATTGCCAATAAACTTGCTCCCATAGACGTAAAGAACCCCAATGATGATCGCAAGGTTAATAATATTAGTTTCTAAAATATCGAAGTTTAAATGAAAACCACCCTCCGATGCGGTGGCTAGATAGGATATAACTCCCATAATCTCGATCTACCCCAGCGCTATTTGCTTATGGTGTGTACATCTTTAGTGGATGACTCTATTGCAGATATTTTGTAATTTTAAAATTTCAAAAATACATACAATCAAAATTGAGCTCCATCTATAGGCAGTGAAAACCGCACTATTTGAAAGCTAGACTTCTACAAGTTTCGAGGCGATCGCCCTGCTTAAAGCATCAACTTCTTGCTCTAGAGTTTCGAACGCAGCTTGACGTTGCGCTTCAATTTCTTGAGCCGCCTTTTCACGCTCAGCTAAAGCTTGCTCTTGCGCAGACTTTAATTCATCCGCAACAATTTTTTGAGCCTCAGACTGTGCTGCAGCGATTACGTCTTGAGCTTCGCGTCGTACATCACGTAACTCTTGCTCGTATTGAACAGCTAAGTCCTCAGCTTTTTGCTGACGCTCCTTAGCTTCTACGAGATTAGTCCGGACATAGTCAGCACGGCTATCAATAGCATCACCTAAAGGCTTGTAGAAAAGCTTATTTAACAACGCAGCCAAGACTAAAAATTGAATAGCCATGATTGGTAGCGTTGCATCAAAATCAAAAAGACCACCTTCAGCGGTTTTTTCGACTGCTTCAGTTGCTAAAACAATTGTCCAGTGTGTCATTTCTTAATTGACCCCACCGTATTTGGGTCTTATTAAAGTGTTTTCCAAATTAGAACCTAAAAGCTCTAATCATCTACATAGGCTTAATGAGCAATGGCCGTCAGCGACGAAAATAAATATCCCGCTAACGACCATCACCAATTCGAAAGCTTACGCGAAGGGGTTCGCGAACAAAAGAACGAGTGCAACAACAAGACCGTAGATAGTCAAAGCTTCCATAAAAGCCAAACTGAGGAGAAGTGTGCCACGAATCTTACCTTCAGCTTCAGGTTGACGAGCAATACCTTCAGCCGCACTACCAGCAGCATTACCTTGACCAATACCAGGGCCGATCGCCGCGAGGCCTACAGCAAGAGCAGCAGCAATAACAGAAGCAGCAGCAGTTAAAGAATCCATAATTTTTTCCTTTCGATGTTATTGAAGTGGATTTAATGCAGGTCTCTATTACAGATCCCCGTCAAAAAAATTAACAGAAAAAGTGACCAGAAACACAAATTACTTTGAATTTTCTAGCTAGCCATAGGGCTTTTATTAATAAACCTGAGCAATTGATTACCTAGACCTAGTGATGTCCTTCCATTGACTCAGCAATATATGCTGCGGCAAGGGTAGAAAAAATCAAAGCCTGAATCGCACTAGCGAACAAACCCAGAGCCATCAAAGGTAAAGGAATGATCAGGGGAACAAGTAAAACCAATACGCCAACAACAAGTTCGTCTGCCAAGATATTTCCGAAAAGACGGAAGCTCAAGGAGAGAGGCTTGGTGAAATCTTCCAAAATATTAATCGGAAGCAAAATGGGAGTTGGTTCTACATATTTTTTGAAATAACCAATTCCGCGCTTTTTGAACCCAGCGTAAAAGTACGCCAGAGAAGTTAGTAAAGCTAGGGCAACGGTCGTATTAATATCGTTGGTGGGGGCAGCTAGCTCTCCTTCGGGGAGACCAACAAGCTTCCATGGAACAAGTGCTCCAGACCAGTTGGCCACAAAGATAAAGAGAAACAATGTGCCAATAAATGGAACCCAAGGACGATACTCTTTCTCACCTAGTTGGTTTTTCGCCAAATCTCGAATAAATTCGAGGGCATATTCCATAAAATTCTGGAAGCCACTAGGAACGCGTTGTACATTACTGGTCGCAACTAAGGACGCGATGACTAGAACAGCAATAACAAACCAAGAGGTCATTAACACTTGTCCGTGCATCTTCAGCCCTGCGATCTCCCAGTAAAAGTGTTTACCGACTTCGAGTTCAGCAAGGGGAAATAAACTAAATGTAGTTAAACTATTAAGCATTTCCATTCTGATGATCTTTTCCCAATTTGGTTGCTAGACAGTCGCTGCAAAGATGCTAATCAGATTCTTGAGTTGCCAATAGAGTATTGGGCAAAATGTAGAAAATTATCGCCAGTTTATAAGTCAAAAACCCTAAAAATATAGGTAAGACTTCGAGCTTGTCCCATTGGGTTGCGACAATAATCATGCCAGCAAACAGGGCTAATCGCCCAGAACCTGTACGGGGGTTGCTTCCACTCACCTTTTCTACATCTTTCGCCAACATTCTCAAATAAATTATCCCGACACAAGCGCCAATGAAATAACTCAAGGCAGTAGTCAATGAATAACTCAAGTAGACCAATAGGGTAATCACCCCAGTCGCAGCTAAAGTTACAAAAAAAATGGACTTTTTGAGCTGGTAATACTCGTCCATTGAGTTACTTGTAACTGCTTTACCCTCTTCGTTTTCTGGGGTTAAATCCTCAGATGATTCAGGAGGCATTTGTTGGCTTGGAGACTCAGATGAATTCACACTTCAGCAGGTTTAATGATCAAAAGTAATGATCTTGTAAACTTGATTGTCTTGTTTGCTTTGTAAAAGGGAAACAGTACAAACCACGTGCAATCATATCACGGCATTGTCACAAAAATTAAAAAGTTGAACGGCAACGAGGCTGTGGCGTGAAAGACTTTTACTGTAAAGCTTTGGGCGTTTATTAAGTGGTTGATACTATCTCCACAGCATTGATTTGATAGTCTTATAGTCCGTGAATTGAATATGTGTTGTAAGGAAATGGATATGACATTGTCTTCTATGCTTGATTGGCTGACGATCGCCGGTTATTTTGGCGTGACTCTACTAGTTTGTTGGCAAATTTTTAGCCGTAGTAGCTAGCCTTTCGCTAGTTTCCCATACAAAATTTTCTTTATTGCGACTTGCGTAAACACCTTAAAGATCTATGACAACACCTCTGCATCTACCCACTCTCGGTTGCGGCACTTGGGCTTGGGGAAACCGACTTCTCTGGGATTATTCGCCGGAAATGGATGCCGAGCTTCAACAAGTATTTGATTTCTGTGTGTCCAAAAATATTACGTTATTTGATACAGGCGACTCTTACGGTACTGGTCGCTTAAATGGTCGTAGTGAAAGCCTTCTTGGACAATTTTCAAAGGAGTATACCGGAGTCAATCAAGACAACATTATTTTGGCTACAAAATTAGCGCCATACCCCTGGCGATTGACGAAAAATTCCATTAAACGAGCTTATACAGCTTCCTCCGAACGACTACAGCGCCCAGTGGATTTAGTACAACTCCATTGGTCAACGGCTAATTATTTTCCGTGGCAAGAGAAACCTTTACTACGCGGATTAGCAGAACTCTATGAAGCAGGTAAAGTTCGTGGTGTTGGTGTTTCTAATTTTGGTGGTCAACGTCTTCGTCAAATTCATGGGTGGTTTAAAGAGTGGGGAGTCCCAATTAAAACGCTCCAAGTTCAGTACTCCTTGCTTTCCACTGATCCGGTCAAAAAACTATCGGTTAAAGAAGTATGCGACGAGCTCGGTATTCAGTTAATTGCCTACAGTCCTCTGGCGTTGGGACTATTAACCGGCAAATATAGTTTGGACAAACCTTTACCCAAGGGATTACGACGTCGGGTCTTTAAGCAAGTCCTCCCCCAAATGCAAGGGTTACAGAGTTGCTTGCAAGAGTTGGCGGCATTCCACAACAAAACCATTCCCCAAGTCGCCTTAAATTGGTGTATCCGTAAAGGTGCCTTGCCAATACCCGGTGCGAAAACACTGAAGCAGGCGCAGGAAAATGCGGGAGCCTTGGGCTGGGAACTATCACAAGCAGAGGTTGAAGCGCTTGATCGTGAAGCTACACAGGTGACAAAAACAATGGTGCAAAATCCTTTTCAGTCTCGTTAGCGGCGATCGCCCTGGAATGTGGGCAACATAGAACGATTTTGTAAGAAAACAGATTCTAGAGAGAGTAATTCCATCTCTAACGGGAAGATTTGGGATTTGCGATCGCCTCGATTATTTTCTATATTTGGTATGTATCCAACGCAATATTGCGTTTTGAAACACCACATTTGGTGTTTATTCGATGAGTACTGAATTAGTTCCCGATTTTCAAATAGATACAGCACAACAGTTGGCAGAATACCTGTCGCAGGCTGAAACCTGGTCGGAAATCGAGCGGCTCACGACAGCTTTTGCCCACCTCAAAGTCGAAGCTTGGCAACTGCTGACAGAGGATAAGCAACAACATATTTTAAAACTAAAGAAATGGAAAGATAGTGAAGTTGCGCAACTTTTTCCGATAGGCTCAACGGTTCAACGTCGTGACGACCCAGAAAAGAAGCAGGGCACTGTGACAGACTATTGGTCAGCCTATGGTGTCGATTATGTAACTTTTACAGTCAATGGTTTTACTGATTGGTGTCAAGGCAAACATTTAAAGCGTATTTACGCGACGAATTAGTGCGACGACTTACTCGTTTCCCGTCAATTATTTTTTGAAGGTTCCTGAGACAAATAAATAATCCTAAGTTTATTGGCGTGTAGGCGTCTTTTTTTATGGAATATTGTTATGGCGATCGCCACAGCACAGCACTTCAGATAAAGAAATTTCGAAAAAATGTATCTTTTTTAGGACTCGCTCTAGATGTTCATGCTATTTAGAAAGAGTCATCACTTTTTTGTAAATAATATCTATGCGCGACACCTCAGAAATCCGCTTTCGCTTACACCATGAACTCGATAAGTTTTATCACCAGCTATTTGATAATCTAGCTGATGCTGACATAAGAGAAGGTGACGCAGCCAGGGTAACTCAACTTCTCTTAAACTCTCGCTTGGATGCCCTCAAACATCTCGTTTCAGAGGAAGAAATACCTGCTTATGAAGAGGCTTATCCTGACGATTAATGTAGGTTGAATCTCCATAAAACTAATTTTTTGTATATTTATTCGGTGATGTAAATGTGTCGTGGTTGCTTATTTACTCGTCCTAGCCATTCACGAATAGCGCCATAGGCAGCTAAATCAAAATCACCTTCGTGAGCAACATGCGTATAGGCATAGAGGGCAATATCCGCAATCGAATAGCGATCGCCCACGAAAAATCGATGCTCAGTCAGATGTTTTTCCATAACATCTAAAGCCGCATAACCCGCTATTTGCTTTTGCTCTAAAAGCAGTCTGTACTTTTCTGGCTCTTGCAAAATAGATATCCAGTAGCGAGACGTTGCAATATTCGGTTCATGACTATATTGCTCAAAAAATAACCACTGCATAATTTGAGCCTGTTCCCAAGGGTTCTCAGCAAAGAATTTTGTTCCTTGACTGAGATAAAACAAGATAGCATTTGACTCAGCCAAATATTGGCCTTTATCAATTTCTAAAACTGGAATACGACCATTTGCATTTATCTCTAAAAAAGAATCTGTTCTCGTTTCTCCAGTCAAGATATCAACCTCTATTCGCTCATACTCAATATCTAGTTGATGTAGCAATAAACGGACTTTGTAAGCATTGCCCGATGGCAAAAAATCGTAGAGTCGATACATGTTAAAACTTAGAATTTTTCAAAAACAAAAAAGCTGACTAGCACTAGACTAATCAGCTTTTATTTATATTTTAGGATTTTACTCACGTGGAACTATAAGTTCCATCAAAGCTCAAAGCTTACTTCGCTTCAGCACGCTCTTTAGCTTCCTTAATTACGTCATCAGCAACGTTCTTAGGACAAGGAGCATAGTGAGAGAATTCCATGGAGAATTGACCACGACCGGAGGTCATTGTACGTAGGTCACCGATGTAACCAAACATCTCGCTGAGGGGAACTTCCGCTTTAATGCGCGCACCAGTAGAAGCTGCGTCTTGACCTTGAATCATGCCACGACGACGGTTGAGGTCACCAATTACGTCACCAACATAATCGTCGGGAGTAAAGACGTCTACCTTCATGATGGGCTCAAGAATTTGAGGACCAGCCTTAGGTAGAGACTGACGATAGCCACTCTTTGCAGCAATCTCAAAGGCGATCGCCGAAGAGTCTACAGGGTGGAAGCCACCATCAGTGAGCGTAACTTTAAGGTCAACACAAGGGAAACCAGCAAGTACACCTTTTTCGAT
>CAZXBK010000039.1:0-25888 GCA_964638765.1 uncultured Synechococcus sp.
AAATAGGCGTCGCAACCCGCTTGGTAACCCTGAATGCGATCGCTGGTCATGCCGCGGGCTGTGAGAAAAATAACAGGCAATGTTTTAAAGCGAGGATCTTCGCGGAGTTTTTCGAGGAAATCATAGCCACTCATTTGGGGCATCATGATGTCCGAAATCACGAGATCAGGCGTAAAAGTCTGGAGTAATTCCAAAGCTTTAGTGGCACTTTCGGCAGCGGTAACCGCTAAATTATCGTCGTCGTCTAAATAAGCCTGCACCGATTCACGCACGCCGGGCTCATCGTCTACGAGCAAAATATTGTAGGTTTTATCCATTGCCTCTGCCAAATTTGTGATGGCATGATTATATCGCTCTAAATTGCGCGACTCTAGGGTAGAAAGATGGAGAGATCCGTACCTCTGAAGGTATTTGTTTATGGCACATTAAAGCCTAATGAAATTAATTTTGAGCTATTTTGTGCCGGAAAAATCATTGAAGCATCTCCAGCTTTGGCAAAAGGGAAACTCTATCAAATTCCGTTTTACACAGAAAAATATCGACGTGGTTATCCCGCAATGACCGCAGAAACCGGTTGGGTAGAGGGATACCTACTAAAGCTCAAAAATGAGCCTGAAACTTTAGCGCAATTAGATCAACTTGAAGGCTATCAAGCAGGGCGATCGCCGGACGAAAATGAATATCAACGTCTGGAAATAGATGTTTTTGATCTAGATGAAATTTTTCTTACAAAAGCATGGGGCTATGTCATGTCCCTGGAACATGTCAAGGAGTTACAAGGCATAGCTCTAAATAGCAGGAATTGGTGAACCTTTTGAGTAGTTTAGGTCACACTAGAAACGGGCTTAGCTGCTGTTAGAAAAGCAAGAGTTTCGTCAAAAATTTGTGGGCGAGAAAAGTGATAGCCCTGCCCTAACATGCATCCAAGTTCCCGCAATCTATCTGCCTGCTCTGTTGTTTCAATACCCTCGGCAATAACGCTCATTTCTAGAGCTTCTGCCAAATTAATCATTGCGGCGCAGAGGCTGGAGCTTTTCGTATTATCCACAAGACCATCGACAAAAGACTTATCAATTTTGATATTGTCAAGGTGGTAATCGTTTAAATATTGCAAGCTCGAATAGCCCGTTCCAAAGTCATCAAGGGCAACTAAAAAACCAAGTTTACGAACGTCTTGAATCCACTTCTGAGCTAGCCCGCTATTAAATAAACTACGCTCTAAAATCTCAAGTTTAATTTGATGATTTTCAATGCCTAATTCTTTAATCTTTTCGATCAGGGTTTGAATAAAGGTGGGTTCTTCGATTTGGCGACTGGCGATATTAATACTCATAAAGAGCGGTTGACCATAGGCTGCTTCAAATTCCTTGAGAGCCTTGCCGCTTTCTTCGATAACCCACTCCCCAATGGGCAAAATGAGTGAGGTTGATTCGGCGAGGGCAATAAAAATGTCTGGACGAATAAATCCCCGTGCCGGACTGTGCCAACGAATTAGCGCCTCAAATCCGGCGATCGCCCCGGTTTGTAAATTGACGATGGGCTGGTAATGGAGACAAAACTGCTTTTCGGCGATCGCCATGCGTAGCTCGCTTTCCATGCGGATCAGATCAACCGCTTGATCGATACGACGGTTTAGATCAATAGCCGGTTGGGTCAACATCTCTTTGGCTGCTGGCTCAAGGGGTTTGCCGTGCATCCGCCAAGAGGTTTCTGACCGGAAATAGCGCATCACCACAAACAGCAACATCCGTAAAATTGGGTCAGCGGAGTCCACCCGCATATTGACCTGCTCTTTTGTGACAATGGTTAATAGCACATCAGTATTGGCGATCGCCGCCGCAGAGCGGGTACGTCCGTCAACCAGGGCTAGCTCGCCAAACATGATGCCTTGCTTTAGGACGTTGAGGACTACGGGCTTTTCATCGATGACCGTTGAGATGGCAACTTCGCCTTCTTCAATGATGTAGGCATAGTCTCCCGGATCACCTTCTCTAAAGATGAATTCTCCGGCTAAAACATGCCGTCTTTCCAGTCCTTCGTAGTGTCCCTGTGTTTCCATGAAGTGCGATTAAATCCACGCTGTGCAGTGCTGGTAGTCACCATTGATTTTAAGTCTAAAACACGCTTTATTCACTGTTTTGCGGATACCACATCCTTTCGATGTCTTTGGCGATCGCCGTGAGTTGATCTGGATCACTTGTTTCACTGAGTACAGTCACATGTCCAAGCTTGCGACCGGGACTGGCACCACTTTTTGCATACCAATGAACACGGCTGTCGGGAATCTGAATGAGTAGTTGGCGTTTATGGATATAGTCGCTGTTACTATGCTCAAATCCTAATAGGTTAACCATTACAGCGCCTTTGACTAATAAACCGGGATTGCCAAGGGGTAATCCAGCGATCGCCTGCAACTGCATGGCAAATTGGGATGTCTGGCAGGCATCTAAGCTGAAATGTCCAGAGTTATGGGTGCGGGGCGCAATTTCGTTAACCAGCACTTCCCCAGCCGAGGTTAGAAATAATTCAATCCCCATAATGCCGACTAAGCCTAAATTTTGGGCTAGGTGTTGGGCAATGTGAGTCACCTTTTGCTCAACTGCGTCACTAATCGGGGCTGGGGCGATCGCCCAGTGGCAGACTTGATCGATTTGTTTAGTTTCAACTACCGGAAAAACCCGTAATTCCCCGGAACGGTTACGGGCAACCATAACCGCTAGTTCCCGCTCGAACGGGACAAATTCTTCGAGCAGCAATGGTGTTTTGACTAATTCGTTCGGTAAGGCCTCTAACTCCGCCTGATTTTTAATAACAAAAGTGCCTTTGCCATCGTAGCCATGACGACGAGCTTTGAGGACTACGGGATATTGCCACCCTTCAGGTAGGCGATCGCCGAGCGTCCAAGTCTGGTAGCGCGGTACAGGAATATCAAACTGCTCACAACAGCGTCGCTGGTCATACTTATCTAGTAGCGGCGCCAAAAACTCTAGGGTGGGACGAAAATTTGCCCCTTGCTCAACTAATTTACCGAGGGCATCGAGATCGACAACTTCATTTTCAAAAGTCACCACATCACATTGGTCTACCAATTTTGCCGTCGCAGTGACGTCCTGCACACCAGCCAAAATCGCGTTATCAGCTTGGGAGACCGCAGGATCGTTAGCATTTGGTGTCTGTAACCACAACTCTAAACCGAGGCTTCTCGCCTCTGCGCCCATCATCCATGCGAGTTGACCACCACCGATCACTCCTACCCGCTGTTTCATAACCCCAAGACCCTCTTCTGTATTTGAACTGTTGATCCTAGTCCCGCATCTATTAAAGGGCAAGATATCCGACCAACCGTTGAAAAGACAAATTAGTTTAAAAACTGCTAGAAAGTTTTGCGGCTCTAAGCTTGAGCATTGAGTGTATTGATCTGACTTTCGTAGCTTTTTACTTTGCTATTGAGCTCCCGGATACGACGGGATAGGGCACGGGTCACATTAACCGCAATTTCCGGTGTTTCCTCGATGGCATCAATGAGCTGAAGTTGGTTGAGGGTGAGGCAATCACATTTTTCGAGGGTTGTCACCGACGCAGATCGCGGCTCTGCATCAAACAATGCCATTTCGCCAAAGATCGAGCCTTGCTCCAGCTGCACCAGTTCTTGGTCACCGATATGAACTCGCACACGACCAGACACCACAATGTAAAGGGATCGCCCTTCTTCTCCCTGCTCAAAAATTGTGTGGCTAGAGGGAAAAGAAAGCTCATCCATCACTGAAGCTAGTTTGACGAGAAATTCATCCCGAAGCTCCTGAAAGATCGAGACTCTGCGAATAAATAACAATCGGTCGAAACTACTTAACATTGCTCATGGCGAGAGGGGAGACGACAGCCTTACTAAAACCTTAACCCAAGGCACTTAATTCTGAACGTAATTGTTCAACTTGGGCATGGACGATGGGATTTGGATCATTTTGTAATGTCGGCAGCAATTCCAAACAAATGCGTGGACTTGCTTCTTTAAGGTATGCCAAGACGGCTTCGCGTACAAAACTATTCGGATGACGTAAACAAATTAAAACGGCATCTTGTCCCAAACTCCAGTGCTTCGCTTTGGCGAGATGGAAACAGCAGGCTAAGAACCAAGGGGAAATAAAGTGTCGCAGTTGAATGAGATGACGCAGGCGATCGCCGGGCTTCATCGGCTCGTAGGGCAAAATTTGGCTAACGCTACGCAGCTCCAACAAATTTGCTTTGGTGCCAGTATCAAAAAGTTCTAAGAACAAACGCTTTTGGGGTAAATCGAGGGTGTTATCGAGAATTTCCAAACCAAGGGCAATACTCGACTGGGATTCAGAATTTAGATTTAAAATTGCCGCTTGAATAGCACTGAGGGGATACAACAATTTCATCAGCAAAAAGCACCGCTCAAAGACATCTTGCTTGGCACCCTCCATCGCTGCCCGCAGCAGTTTGACTTCCTCCGAATCGAGCTTGGGATCCGCAAAATCCTTTGCCGCTAAATACATCTGGCCGAGGAACAGCAATTCTTGATCGACTAACATTTCAATGCCCGATCGCCCAAGACGTTCAAGGACAGGCTCGATGCCCTGTTCCGGTGGCATTTTGGAAATAATCCGCAGGAGGTTGCGGCGATCTGTGCCCCAACTACTCATTAAGCGTTGAATTAAAGCTTCAACTAAATCTGGCGAGGCAATTTCCGCCATTACCGACCACACTTGTTGTCGCGTAAATTCGCTTTGTCGAGGATCTTCCGAGACTGTGATGAGGAGATTTGCCGCATCATTGCCTAGGGAAACGAGTGCTTCTTTGGCGGCTTCCCTCGTAGAACTGAAGTAAAGTCCTTTGATCAACGAGCCATAATATTCCTCTAAACGCTTGTCTGCAATGGTGGCAAGCAATGCACAGCGAACTTTTGCTGAATCATCTTGTAACAGCTCAGGAATATAGGTGTGCACCAAAGTAGAGTGGAGTGCATCGGGCAAAGACTCTACACCGACAACCCGTTCACGTTCTTTGTGGGAGTTGAGCATTTCCTCTAGGGTATAGGTTGCCTCCCGTTTTTCCATGGTGCTACCGCGCTGAATAATCAAATTAGCAGCAGTGCCCCGAACAAGGGGATCAACCCGCTCGTTTAGGTAGGGTTTGAGGGTTTTTGCATCGAGATTTGGTTCACACAACCACAAATATCGGAGACCTAGCGCTAGAACCTCTAGGGGCGGCTTTTGTTCAATGAGTTCCTGTACTTGCTCGCGATACTCTGGCTTTGGCGATCGCAACATCGATTCAAGACTTTGCCGCTGTAGATTTGGCGTAAATTGGTGCAGCATCGGCGCCAGCACTTCCGAGAGATTCATCGGATCGATGCGATCCAATAGCTGAATACAGGAACGGCGATCGCTCTCCGTTTTACGTTCTTCAAGGGCTTGTACCACCGCTCGTTTAAACGCATTAAGGTCGATATTGCCGAAACCTAGTCGCCCTTGCTCTGCCCCCTGTACTAATAAACTGACGTAACTTGATCTCAGGAACCATGCACTGGCTGCCCAAATAATCGAGAAAAAAACGATTCCCCCAACAAAAATACTGCCTTGAATTTCCCGCAACTCAGATTGGGGAGTATCTTCGCCAAAGAATTTGCCAATTAACCAAATTGCTCCCAGTAAGCCCGCACCGGTGACCCCTGTTGTAAACGGTTCGGCAATACCCTGTACCCAAGTTTGAATCGAGCTACGAATTTCTGAAGGTAGAGGCTGAAACAAAAATGGCTCGATACCTGCAATGAGTGTGTAACGCAATAACTCATCAAAAAAGCGCAACGTAATCGCACTAAAGAATAAAATCTGGGCACTATCGAACGTTCCAAAAAAGAGACGTTTATCCAGCAAAATCGTCACTAAACCCAGTACCGATAGGGATACGGGCAAAAACATTGCGGCGACAAAAACGCCTAATCTTTCTACTGCGCGACTCGACACAAACCACTGCGTTAACAGCTCAAATAGCCCTAAAATTCCGGCAAATAGTCCAAGGAATCCGGCAATATCATCCCCTTGAAACTTCAGCTCTAGCTCCCCAAGATATTGCACTTCCACCAGAAGATAGAGCACTTCTCCCATAACGAAAAACAAAAATAGGGGAATAATATAGCGCTTGAGGGATTTTGTTAATTTGCGGCTCGTAAAATCTGACTCAAACTCTTCTAAATCCTTAACAGGCGTATCGGGGAAAGCTTGCTTGTAGCGCCGCGTTAGGTAGAACAACATGCCACCGCCAACAAGAATCATCAGCGATGCTGCGATGAGCATATTTTCCAAGCCGACAAACTTGAGAAAAATCGGTAGGGAAAAACCAGAGATTACATCGCCCAGAAGCAAACCGCTGGAAATAATTGGATAGGCTCGTTTAATTTCACGAATATTGAAAAGCTGGTTGGCCGCCACCTGAGAATTTAAGTCGTTCAGGATATCTTCGGCGTCCATCCACAGTCGCAGCACAAAGACGGTAATAAAAGCTAGTACCCCGTCGAAATATTGCATGTCGAGACTGACTCGAAATAACAGAAGGGGTAGTGCCATGAGCAGCACAATGAACATTAAGACACGCTGCAATGCCCAATTGTTCTGAAGCCACGAGTAAAGAAAGCCTAAGCCAGATCCCAACATGGCACTGACGATATAAATCATCGGTAGCCATGCTGCACCGAATCCCCCTTCTTCGGGAGGCAAGAGGAATAGGGCAGTGGTTGTTTGCTCCATCCACAACAAACCCACGGATGTCGCTGTGTAAAACCCAAACATCAGGAGGGTACGTTCACCCTCTTCCTGACGGAGATTTAATGTTTGGAGTAATTTACGCGTCCAGTCGTTTTGGGTATTAGGTCGGAGGGCTTGTGATTTCATAGGCGATAGATGGATGCTACCTGGCCAGAAAAGCGGTTCGCTATCCAGTTTATACCTTACCTAAGATTCCCGTATCCCTTGTTTTTCGTCACAATTATTGGTTTTCTCGGGAAATGGGCAGATTTTTCTGCGTTTCGTGCCAGATTACGGAACGATCACCTTTTCCCATCGAACTTTTGCACAAAAGATGGTTGGATATGGCGCTGTGAACAGGGGGATAGGATGAAGGCAACAAAATCCAGAAGATGCTTTTGTTGGCTATTTTCTAAGGTCGTTAACGGGTCAACAGGCGATGTGTTGGGACATATCCCACGGGTCATGAATACTCATTAGTCCGCTGCAACAACTTCATTGGTTTTCTTTACGGGTACTTGGGTCGAAACCATGGCTGCCATTAACTGTTCTGGTGTTACGGCAAAAGGCAAACGGTGAATATCGGATTGGGGATTACAGGTGATCTCAGCGACGGTTTGTAATTCCTGTAGGGTAATTTTCGTTAAGCCAAGATCTGCCAATGTTTGGGGTAAACCGATGGCTTGATAAAACTGCAATAGCTGTTGGCGGGCGGCACTGGCAAGCTGACTCCCTAAACACATTTCTTCGAGGCGGAGCTGTACCAAAATGCCATAGGCTACTTTTTCGCCGTGGAGAATATTGTGGGCGGCTTCGAGATGGGTTAATCCGTTATGAACGGCATGGGCTGCAACGGTTCGGCAGTTTGCGCCACCCAGACCACCAATAACGCCTGCAAGCAACACACTGGCATCAACGACTTCCTGCCACTCTGCACTGTCGGGATCGGCGATCGCCGGTTCTGATTTTTGGAACAAAATATCGCGTAGTACCCGTGCTTGCTGGACTGCGGCAATGGTAAGGGTGTCGGTGGAATGGCCGCTACTAACCGAGGCTTCGTACCATTTGGCGATCGCATCACCAATGCCAGCAACCAAAGTCCGCTGGGGAGCTTGCTTGATCAGGTCATAGTCCAAAATCAATAGGTCTGGACAACGACTTAAACTGACATCGTATTGGAAAGCCCCTGCGTCAGTGTAGATATTCGACAAGGCCGTCCAAGCGGCACAGGTAGCGGCTGAAGTGGGAATGGTGACGATGGGGCAATGGTGCTGATGGGCTAGTAGTTTGGCCGTATCGAGGGCCTTACCGCCGCCAACACCAATAACAAAATCAGCTTTGTGAGATTTGAATTTTTTATTGAGTTGTTTAAGGGAAGTTTCGGAGCAGTCGGGGCTATAAAATGCTGTTTCAGTCTCTAGCCCTTGTTTTTTGGCAATAGATTTTAAAGTCCCTTCAGTTACTACTACCGAATGTTTACCACCGACAATGAGGGGGCGTTTACCCCAACGGGCGATCGCCGGACCAGATTGAGCCATTGTGTTGTTCCCTTTAATGACCTGAGCCGGAGCAACAAAAATTTGGGTAGAAGTAGCTTGTACTGAAGAGACTTTATCCATAAATCAAAAAGTAGAGCGCAGAAATATAAACGGTACTAATGAAACCGTTATCACCAACTTAACTAATCGATTCGCTAGTTGGCAGCTTGGCAAAATTATCCTCGTAAATTTGAATGTCTAAATCAGCGGTATCCCGCGCGGCGATCGCCCGACGAATTTGACCAAGGTAAAGGGGCTCTGAAATACCGGGGGCAGGATGTTTCATTGTCCGGAGACGCACGGTAAAGCGATCATCACCATTGCCGATACGACCATAGGAAAACAGATCACTAGACGCTTGGCGCAGGGTTGCATCCAGCTCAGATAAGCTGATTTCCGGCTTAACCGAAACAACCGCCAAATTAGAACCGTTGTCATACACAAGGGAGTAACGCACAGCTCCAGGGACGACACTGCGGTTAAACAGACCCAAACTTAAACCGAACAAACCAATCGTCAGCACGATCATAAAGCCCGTCGTACCGACTAAGCGGAAGCGAATACCCCACTTAAATAAAAATCCGGCGATCGCCAGCGCTGCAAACGCTAGGGTCGCGTAACCGGAATATTGGGTATACAGGGCAAAATCAAGATTATCCATGACTTAATAAAAACAGCCGATTTAAAGAGCAGTATCGAAAAAAATTTAAAAAGTGTTTTCTATTATCACGGAAACTGTACCTATTAAAAAACCAGCGAGGCGATCGCTGGTTAAACTCAAGCTTGTTGTTGTTTGCATCGAATAAATCTCAAACCTCGCGTTCCCAGCACGACAGTCCGAAATATTTCTTTACATTGCTCACATAGTATCAGAACATACATTTTTTGCAAGGGTTAATTCATCGCCTTCGCTTTTTTCTTCGCCTTCGTCCCGTATAGCCTCTCAAGATTAAGCGCCAGCACACCAGCTGTGACTACCAGCATCCCCAGAACCTGCTGTCCACTGAGAGTTTTGCCGATAATAATCAGAGATAAAATAGACGTGAGTACCGGGCCAGTTGCCCCGAAAATCGAAGAAATAGCCGCACCGATATAACTAATACCAATGTTATTGGCGAGATAGCTTAGTAAAGTTAAAACACCAAGCACCATGCCGCTCAGTAGAACACTAAAGCCCTTGCCCGACTCTACACTGATCGCCCAAGAATCAGGCAGGAAGGGCGTAAAGGTTAAAAACAGACTGATAGTCGCAAAAATTAAGATAGTGCCGAAGTTGATCACACTAAAGGGCACTGGATGAATTTTTTTCGTACAGGCTTGAATCAACAAAACATGGACGGCAAAGGACACCCCAGAAAAAATTGCTGCGAGGACACTGCCAAGGGGCAAGCTAATCTCTGCACCACCAGAGGGAGCGGAAATCAAACCAACCCCCAGAACCACAACAAAAGCAACTAGCCAGCGAATGTTGCTAGGCCGCTCACCGAAGGATAGCCACGCTAGCAAAAGGGTCACGATTGGGAAAATAAAGAAGATCGTAATTGCCACACCCGGCGAGAGGGGGCCTAGGGCTGTGTAAATCAGGACTTGGGAGAGGAAAAGGGCAAAGCCGCAGCCTGCAACCTTTGCCATCAGCATGTAGTCTCGCTCTTCGATGAACTTTTCGATGTCCTTAAAGCTCGACGGATGTAGAGATTTAGCGATTAGGCACATGACTGGTACTACAAAAATCATCCTCAAAAAAAGAATGAGCAGTGAATTACCAATGCCGGGAGAAATGTAGCCACCTGTCTTGATGAAACCAAAGATGGAACTTTGATTTAGGATGACGCTGATCACCACATTCTGGAGAGACAGAATGAGGGATGAGAACAAGATTAAAATCAGGCCAAGTTGGGACTTGGAAAAAGTCAGCTCTTTTTTTTGTCGCTTAGTATCCGTCAGGCTTGGCGTGTAGGTTTTCGCCTCTACTGGCTCGGATATGTCGTTCGCAGCGAGTGGCGGGTCTTGAATAATGTCATTTTGCTGGTAGCCATAATCCGCTACAGGCGGCATTGTTTGTTGGGGAACAACGGGCGGGGCTGTGTAGCGGGGCTGATTGCTATGTAGTTCTTCTTTGAGGCGGCTCACTAGGGCATCGAGAATGGCTTCTCCCTGCTGCTCTAGGGTATACATCTGGCTGAGTTGCTGGGATAGGGATCTGTGATAGCTATTTAAGTCCAGTTGCAGTGTTTTAAAGGTGCTCCGAAAAGTAGAGTCTAAATCTGCAATGAGGCGATTGGCTGTATTACTGTAGTTTTCCGCCTGAGCAACATTGGTTGTGTAGCCGTTGCCAGGATTTTGCGCGCCGAGAATACTCTTCAGTTCGGCGGCTAGGGTTGGTGCCATCTGCTGCATCAGCGATCGCCGTTGTGCTTCTAGGGAGGAGATGTCCTGTTGAAGTTGGGTTTTTTGTTGCTGAAGCTGCTGTATTTCTCCTTGGAGCTGGGAGGTAAGGGTTTGTCGGAGTCGATCGAGGTCTGCATTGATTTGTTCTAGGCGTGCCTCGGTACTATCCGAACCCTGAGGAGAAAATTGATCTGATGGCATTAGCTCACTGTCCTATGTGGTTAGATTTCGGGAAACTCCGTGTATTTACGTAGAGACCGTCAAAATCAGTGAATTTTTAAGTATTTCCGACTTTAAGCAAAGCATATCGGAAAAGTTGCCCTTATTGTACGGGAGGTTTTAATTCTGTGACGAGATTTTTTATGTGGATGTAAATGTTCTACAAATTGCGCTATTTCAAATTTTTTTATCGCCTTGTCCCGTTGGGGCGATCGCCTCTGGGAAGATCGTTTTAAATTAAAGAAAATTTCCTTGGGGTGAGATGCGATGGGCATAGAAATTGTGGTCAGTCAGCAAAATTTTGAAACGGAAGTGTTGGCGGCATCCCACGAAAAAGTGGTGTTAGTCGATTTTTTCGCGACTTGGTGCGGCCCGTGCCAATTGCTTAAACCAATTTTGCAGTCGCTGGTGAAAGAATACGATTTCGTTTTGGCAACGGTCGATATTGACCAAAATCCAGAGCTTGCTAACCAGTATGGTGTTGAGGGTGTGCCTGATGTGCGTATTGCCACTCAAGGTAAATTGATTCCCGGCTTTGTCGGGGTTGTGGAGGAAGCCAAGATTCGAGACATCCTTGAAAATCTCCATTTGGATTCAGAAATTGACGGGCTAGTGGATCAACTCAAGATTTATCAGTCAGAAAATAATCTATCTGCGGCTAAAACGGTTTTAGATCAGCTGTTTCAAAACTATCCACAGCATCCCAAGGTGGCGATCGCCGCTGCGGATTTTTTAATTCCCCTCGGCAAAATCGCAGAAGCAACTCAAATGCTCAACACGATTCGACCAGAACAAACGGAATATCTGGCGATCGCCGATCAATTACGCAGCAAACTTTTCCTACAGGACATTGCTAGCCTCGATATCACGTCCGAACTAGATGAAAAATATGTGGGTGCAGCCAAACATGCTCTAGTTGGCCAGTATGAAACGGCTTTAACGAGTTTGTTAGAAATTGTGAGCGGCGATCGCAAATATCAAAACGACGGTGCAAGGAAGGCGATGGTGGTCATTTTCAATCTCCTCGGCAAAAATCACCCCCTTACCCGCAAATTTCAACAACAACTGATGCTAACTCTGTACTAACCTTGAAGCATTAACCCCAATCATGGCTGCACTACCAAAACAGAGCAGATATCAAATATTTCTTGGTATCTGCCTTTCATCTCTAGAAAAATCATGGTTGACACTCTACCCACCACTGATCAAGACGCTTTTCCCACAATGAAAAAATCTGCATCCCGCAACCGCTGGGTGGTTTCATGGCAAGCTATCTTTTCTGGCTTGATGTTCCTCTACATGTATCTACCGATTTTTGTCTTGGGATTCTACAGCTTTAATGAGTCGGCCTACAGCAGCTCTTGGCAAGGGTTTTCCTTGAAGTGGTACCAAACGCTTTTTCAAGATGAACGGGTCTTTACCGCGTTGCAAAAGAGTCTAACCGTGGCACTCGTCTCGGTGGGAATTTCTGCGGTAATTGGCACGATGATGGCGGTGGGTTTGGCTAAATATCGTTTTCCGGGACGGACTTTGTTCGTTGGTATATCTTATTTGCCCTTGATTGTGCCGGATATTGCGATCGCCGTCGCCACTCTCGTCTTCCTCGCAGTCATTGGATTACCCCTCAGTCTCTGGACAATCATTGCTGCCCATGTAGTGTTTTGTTTAGCCTATGTGGCGATCGTGGTATCTTCCCGCCTCGCAAATCTCGATCCGAACCTCGAAGAAGCAGCCCTAGACCTTGGCGCCAGCCCGACCCAAGCATTTATCAAGGTCTTACTCCCTGAACTTGCCCCCGCAATTTTGGCCGGATGCCTACTGTCATTTGTGCTAAGTATGGATGACTTTTTGATCTCTAGTTTTACTGCGGGCACTGGTTCAACGACTTTGCCGATGGAGATTTTTAGTCGGATTCGTACAGGCGTTAAACCTGACATCAATGCTCTCAGTGTGCTGCTAATTTTAGTATCGGGAATTGTTGCTTGTTTTGCCGAATATCTGCGCTATCAAGGCGAAAAACGCCGCCTAAGCTAAAGGTTTTGACCAAGGGGCTTTTGATAGGCTTTTGTGATGGATTCCGAGATAAATACGCGCAGAATTAAATAAAAACTGTCTGTTATTGCAGATTTCCTATTACAAATAGCAAACATCTGTTACAGATCTTGACACTTGATCGGTGGGGTAGGGGTGTGGTGATAGCATTTGCGAAACACCCTTTATTTAATAAAGATTTTTGAGCATGTCTAACGAGCTTACTGGAAAAACACCGAAATTCGGTGGCAGCACGGGTGGTCTTCTTTCCGCTGCTGAAAGAGAGGAGAAGTATGCAATCACTTGGTCCGCAAAAGGCGAGCAAGTGTTTGAACTGCCTACTGGTGGTGCTGCAATTATGAACGAAGGCGACAACCTCATGTACTTTGCTCGTAAAGAGCAGTGCCTCGCCCTCGGTACTCAACTCAAAACCAAGATCAAGCCCAGAATTAAGGACTATAAGATCTATCGTATTTATCCTTCTGGCGAAACTCAGTTCCTTTATCCCCTCGATGGTGTGCCTTCTGAGAAGGTTAATGAAGGTCGTGAGTTCAACGGCAAGGTTGACCGTAATATCGGTAGTAATCCTGAGCCTGCAACCCTTAAGTTCTCTGGTGTTGAGCCCTACGAAGCTTAGGTTGTATCTACGCTAGAGATAGCTTAGGAAAAACCTGCGGAAGTAAATTGTTTGCTGTTTGTCGCGGGCTTCATTGATCATCTAGTCAGGCGATCGCCGCCAGTGCTAGATCGACAAATAAAGTCTGATATGATGAGTGGCTGAACAATAGAGCTTCCGCTTTGTTGTGTCTAGAGTATTTTATTTTTTTTGATTTGAGTGTTTCCCTACCGTTACGGCGGTTTGAGGGAACATAATCCCTACAGAGACTTATGATTTTTCCTGATTTCGAGCAATTTTGTCATCTCAGTGAACAGGGTAATTTTATTCCGGTATATCAGGAATGGGTTGCTGATCTCGAAACGCCAGTCTCTGCTTGGTACAAAGTTTGTGCTGATCATCCCTACAACTTCCTTTTAGAATCTGTTGAAGGTGGCGAAAATATTAGTCGCTATAGTTTTTTGGGTTGTGATCCGGTTTGGGTTCTCGAAAATAAAGGCGATCGCACAATTCAGAAATTCCGCGATGGTCAAGAGGAAGAATTTACAGGCAATCCCTTTGATGTATTGAAAAATTGTCTGGCGACCATCCATCCCGTGAATTTGCCAGAGTTGCCGCCGGGTATCGGTGGTTTGTTTGGGATGTGGGGCTATGAGTTGATGCAGTGGATCGAATCCCGTGTCCCAGTTTACGAACGCGATGAAGATGATTTGCCCGACGGTTTGTGGATGCAAGTCGATAATCTAATTATTTTCGATCAGGTGAAACGCAAGATCTGGGCAATTACCTATGCCGATTTGCGTGATGGTAATTCTGTCGAAGAAGCCTATCAAAATGCCTGCGATCGCGTCACCAAGCTCGTCTTAAAACTGAAGCTG
Organism: uncultured Synechococcus sp.; assembly: GCA_964638765.1. Classification (GTDB taxonomy): domain Bacteria; phylum Cyanobacteriota; class Cyanobacteriia; order Cyanobacteriales; family MRBY01; genus MRBY01. The sequence continues at coordinate 14,435 of CAZXBK010000039.1, forward strand.
CCCTTGCCTGTGGCGGCAAAACCTTTGGAATGGGCAGACTCCAAAACCCAAGAGCCTCTTGCCTACGACAGCAACACCAGCAAAGAATTATTTTGCAATAACGTCAAAACAGCCAAAGAGCGTATTAAAGCCGGTGACATTTTCCAAGTAGTTTTGTCCCAACGTCTGAAGACCAAGTACGACGGTCATCCCTTTGATCTTTACCGCTCACTGCGTTTGATTAATCCTTCTCCCTACATGTCCTTTTACAATTTTGGCGACTGGCAGCTCATTGGCTCTAGCCCTGAAATTATGGTGAAGGCCGACCAAACACCAGAGGGAAAATTAGAAGCTGTACTGCGTCCGATCGCCGGAACCCGCCCTCGCGGTAAAACCCATGCTGAAGATCTTGCCTACGAAAAAGACCTGCTAGCTGATCCAAAAGAAATTGCCGAGCATGTAATGCTGGTGGATCTGGGTCGCAATGATTTAGGGCGTGTCTGTAAAAAAGGCTCGGTGACTGTTGGCGATTTGATGGTGATCGAACGCTATTCCCACGTTATGCATATTGTTAGTAACGTTGTTGGGGAACTTGATCCGGAGCAATCAGCTTGGGATTTATTACAAGCTTGTTTCCCGGCTGGCACAGTGAGCGGCGCACCAAAAATTCGTGCCCTCGAAATCATTAATGACCTAGAGCCAGAGCGGCGTGGCCCCTATTCCGGGGTTTATGGTTACTACGATTTTGAGGGTCAGCTTAATACGGCCATTACGATTCGGACGATGATTGTGCGCTCCCAAGGCAATGGCCATGATGTTTTCGTACAAGCCGGGGCAGGCATTGTGGCGGATTCTGAGCCAGAAAGAGAATATCAAGAAACCCTTGATAAAGCTCGCGGTATGCTCGAAGCAATTCGCTGCCTACAAGCCTAAGTTTCAGATTGATCTAACTCTGTGTTTTCTCGGTGGGACGAATAATTCCGAACACCGAGGTGTAGCCATGCAAAAATGTGGCATTTCCGACGGGGCCGATTTCACCATTACAGAAAAATCCCCCAATATTAGGATTCGGCAAATAGGAAGCTAGTTTGTTTGAGTCGAAATTCAGCTCGCCGTATAGACCTTTGCCGCGACCCATACAGGAAAACATCAACACACCGAAAGGTTCTCTGAAATCTGTCTCTTGATCGCGATATTTTTTCAGCAGAACAGTGAGATCTTCAGCAGAGGTTTCGGCATCCCGCAGGTGAAACTGAATACGCTGTCCGGGACGAATACGATCGCCGATCGCCATTGCGCCGATTTTGGGGTCAACACCGAGTAAATTACGAATTAAAAAATCACCGTGGGTTAGTTTTTGTTTAAAGGCATCCATTGCAATGCCAATGAATAGAGAGTCTTGGGCAAGAACTTGGTCATCGGTGTCCAGCTCAGAAATGAGCGCCTGCAACATTTTGAGTGGCGTATTTTTCGTGATGTCACTTTCACTTTCTAGAGACAGCTCGGTAATAATATTGCGCTCGCATTCAGACACTTGAAATACATCGCCGATGGGACGGCAGCCCTGAGCCACAATGGCATCAATTTTGACATTACCGGCGATCGCCACACCTACAGATCCTTCCCGCAACATCGGCGATCGCTCAGGGTTTTCCTCGGTGTAGCAAAATAAGCCATTGGTACGACCCATACCGCCAGAGCTGGCAAGACCACCCACTTTCACGGCACTGGGATAGGCGAAATCCAAACCCGCCAATAGGTCATTAATATTCGAAGAAAATGGATCTGCAAAGAGAATAAAATCCGGTTCGTCACTACTAGGGATCTGAAAAATATTTGTCCAGCGGTCGGGGGAGCTATCGAGGTCGGGAATGTCTTGGTCGGTTAACTGGAAGGGCTTAACCGTAACGTCTGGTAAGTGGGCAACAGTTAAGCTAAACGCCGGACGATCTTCTAATTCTTGCGGTTGATTATTTTCGTCTGTGCCAATAATGCTCGCGCCGCCGCAACCCACAATGACTTTGATAGGAAGCTTTTCGGTGAGGAGGGGGACTACTCGCGAATACTCGCTGGTAAATGCTGAAGAAATAAAAACGATGCCGAGATCTGCTGTGCCTCGAAGCTTTAGTTTGATTTCTGCCACCACTTCGGCGATCGCCCCCTCTAGGGATGCGCGAGTCGACAATGCATTGATCCATTGAAATTGGTCAGTCATGGTTTTTCCTCAGCAGCGACAACGGTAACGGATGTGTTGATGTTTCCTTAATTTCCCCACATAAAAGTGTAGCGATTTTCTTGCTCGCACCTAACGACACAATTAATGGCGAGGAAAACTAAGGTATTAATGCTTAAAAATACCATTGCAACTGATTTCCTACAGCCCGTGCGTTGTTTTAGCGGCAGAAACTAGGGCGAAGGTGGTAGCGATAATGTACCCAAGGAAATATCTACACCGACTGGTTTTCCCTCGCCATCGGCAACGCCATCATCGTCACTATCAATCTGAATACTGGGCGCAAAAAAGCCGCAATTAATTTGATATTGCTGGTCTGGAAGTTCCGAGTAAATCAAAAAGCCTTGGCGCAGAGCACAAGTTTGTTGCATGTCTCGCATCGTGTCTGGATGAGCTGCGGTGAGTTCTTGCCAAGTTGTTTCACAATTCGGCTGGCCGCTACATTGAGTAGGAGCTAAAAAAGTCGTCTCTTCGCCGGGATAGGGAAAAACTCGAAAAAAGTTGCCGTAGGTTTCGCGATCACCGGATTCCTTTTCTTGCCAACACCATAGCCCTGTGTAGGTTTTGCCGTCATTTTCCCAAGTATTAAAACCGTAATTAGCAACCTCAGGACATTCTGATTCGAGCTGACCAAAGGTTTCTGACCAACGATTAGACAGAGATCGCCACAGTTCTTCACAACCGAGCACACCGCATTCCCCTTTGATTAGGATTTCCGATTCTGCTGGTGACTCAATTACTGGACTACAAGCAACTAAACCCAAAGTAAAAAACGATTGCAATAAAAATTTGGAACGGTTCATTATCTTCTCTGCTTAACCCACTGCGATTATGGACGTATGCTCGAAAAGTTAGTGGCGATCGCCCGTCTAGCTAGCAAGAAACGTTACAACATATAGAGTGAATTTTTTTGATCCCCAATGCTTAAACTGTTCCGTACCTTCGTTATTTCCTTTTGTCTTGCGACATTACTTTGGTTGCCGACTAATGAAGCTCAAGCCCTCGGTGGTAAACAGCCTGACCTTAATGCCCCTGCGCCACAGTTCACTTTGCTCGGTAATGCTGGTGACGGTGAAATTAATGAATTTTCCCTCAGTGATTATCTAGGTCAGTGGGTTGTGCTCTACTTCTATCCCCAAGACTTTACCCCCGGCTGTACCCTTGAGGCGCGTCGCTTCCAGCAAGATTTACCGGAATATAACGACCGTAATGTGCAAATTCTTGGCGTCAGCGTGGACGATGTGAATTCCCACGAACAGTTTTGTGATGCAGAAGGTCTCAAGTTTCCACTCCTCGCAGACAACAAAGGTGAAGTGAGCAAAAGCTACGGCTCCTATCTCACCGGCTATTCTCTGCGCCATACCTACCTCGTTGATCCCGAAGGTCTATTGCGCAAAGTTTATCTCGGTGTAAATCCTGCAATCCATAGTCAGGAAGTCCTTGCAGACCTTGATTCTCTGATCGCGAATTCCTAAATTTGCAACCCTCAATGGGGTAAAATCAGCTAGTTAAAGTTTGTTCCCGTCGTTGTTTTAGAAAAAAGATTCCTCCATGATTCACGATATTTTCATGCCCGCCCTCAGCTCCACGATGACCGAAGGTAAGATCGTCTCTTGGACAAAATCTCCGGGCGATAAAGTTGCTAAAGGTGAAACCGTTGTCGTGGTGGAATCTGACAAAGCTGATATGGATGTGGAGTCCTTTAATGAAGGTTTCCTCGCAGCCATTGTAGTTGAAGCTGGTGATGAGGCTCCCGTCGGTTCGGCGATCGCCCTAATTGCTGAAACCGAAGCAGAAATCGAAGAGGCAAAACAAAAGGCCGCAGCACTTCAAAGTGGCGGTAGTGCACCAGCCCCGGCGGCTCCCGCTCCCGCAGCCCCTACACCAGCTCCAGTTGCCGCGACTCCCGCACCGGCTCCAGCAGCCGCGCCCGCTCCTGTGGTTAATGAAGGCAGAATTGTTGCATCTCCCAGAGCGAAAAAGCTTGCTAAACAATTTAGTGTTGACCTGAAAACTGTTGCAGGTACTGGCCCCCACGGTCGTATTACAGCTCAAGATGTAGAAGCAGCGGCAGGCAAAGCACCCACAGCTCCGGCAGCAACAGCAACTACTACTGCGGCGATCGCCTCTGCCCCTGCACCTACCGCAAAAGCAGCACCAGCACCTGCGCCTGCGGCAGCCGTAACACCCGGCGAAGTGGTTCCTCTCAATACACTTCAGCAGGCAGTAGTTCGCAATATGAACGCCAGCTTAGAAGTCCCCACTTTCCACGTTGCCTACGACATTGCCACTGACAAACTCGACGCTCTCTACAAGCAAATCAAGAGTAAGGGCGTAACTATGACGGGTCTTCTCGCTAAGGCCGTTGCGGTCACTCTCCAGAAGCACCCAGTTGTTAATGCAAGCTTTGGTGATAACGCCATTAAATACAGCAACGGCATCAATATCGCAGTCGCTGTGGCAATGCCCGACGGTGGTTTAATTACCCCTGTTCTCCAAGGCGCAGACCAAATGGATATTTATTCTTTGTCTCGCAAATGGAAAGACCTTGTTTCCCGCGCTCGCTCCAAACAGCTCCAGCCCGACGAGTACAGCACTGGTACATTTACTTTGTCTAACCTCGGTATGTTCGGGGTTAGCAGCTTTGATGCGATTTTGCCCCCCGGTACTGGCTCCATTTTGGCGATCGGTGGCGCTCAACCCAAGGTTGTCGCAACAGCAGATGGTCTTTTCGGCGTGAAGAAATCCATGACCGTAAATATTACCTGTGACCACCGTGTCATCTATGGTGCAGATGCTGCGGCATTCCTCAAGGATTTAGCGGATCTCATCGAAAACAACACCCACTCTTTAACGCTCTAAAAAATACTGAACGTTCACAAACTATATTATTTCTGAGTCTGTTTAGCTCCTCGCTTAAGAGGAGCTTTTTTTGTAATGCTGAAACTATTGCGCCGCTTTGATAGTTTCCATACCTACAGGTGATCCTGCAAAGCCTAGAAATGCCTCGGTGGCAGGATTAGCAGGTTCTTTGTAAACGTAGTACAACGGTCTCAGATAAGGATATAAATCAGATTCTGGGGTGACACCATTAATCGGGACGGTGCGGACGGTTTGCTGATTGGCGATTTGAGCATAGGTTGCGTAGCTAATACCATCGCTACCGAGGGCTTGCAAAATCGGTGTGGTGGCATCCTGTTCCATCATGGTGAAATTAGCACCAGAACCGAAAGCCGCATTGTTTAAAACAAGTTCTTTGAAAGTTTGGTGAGTACCACTAATTTCCGGGCGGTTAATGACGCGAATTGTGCCGCTAGCCGAACCGCCGATCGCCGACCAATCGGTAATTGAACCAGTAAAAATGCCTTGGGCTTGCTCTGTTGTGAGGCCAGTACTGAAGGGGTTTTCCTTTGAAACGACGAGGGCGATCGCATCGGTGGCGACGGGAATCGCTTTCAGGCCTTGGGAAGATTCTTCTGGTTTGAGGGGGCGAGATACCGCTGCAACATCTGCATTACCAGCAATCACATCAGCAATCCCTTCACTAGAACCACTGGCTGTGGAGTTAACCGCAGTACCAGGATATTGCAACTCGAAACGATTTTTTAGGGCTTCGTTAATAGTCACCATGCTGGTGGAACCAGATACCCGAATAGTTGTACCTTGGGCGACTGTGCCGGGAGGACTAAATGGGTTTGTAGCTCCAGTGGGAGCACTGGTATCAACTTGGGCATTATCAGGGTCATCATCCCCAAACGTGATCGGTACATCAGATTGCCTGAGAAAAAACCATGCACCAGCACCCAGAATGCCGAGGGTGACAAAGAGAGCCAAAATTAGAGGAAGAGTATTGTTTTTTTGAGACATATGTTGAAAGAATCTTGTTAGGAAAAAAGGTCTAACGAATGCGCACAAAGCCAGTTTGTTCAATGAGATCCTGACCTTGCTGGGATAGTAGAAGGTTAGCGTATGCCTCCCCTGCTTGCTGTTCTACTGCATTATTTTGTTTCACAATGACAAATAGCGATCTTGTCAGTGGATATTCGCCTGTTCTAAACGCATCGTTATTCAGACTATTGCGTTCTGCGGGGCAATTGGACAGAGGCTTAAATGGTTCTAGGTAAGGCGTGATTAACTGGTCTGGACTCCGACCGACAGCAATCGTTTTGACTGTGCATTGCGGCACGACTTCGGGCGCTGAGGCGTAATAAATGCCGCCTAAATTTTCGGAAACTAACCGTAGAGCCTCTGTTGTGGAAAAAACTTCTTGCGTGTTTGAGCCCAAGGCTTCTCCACTAAGGATCGAGTCAACAAAAAAGTCCACTGTGCCGCCAGCTTCTTCGTCGCGGGTGTAGGGAATAATCTCAAGATTGGGGCCACCAACCTGTTGCCAATTGGTGATGTTGCCGAGGTAGATATCCCGCAGCTGTGCCACGGTCAAACCGGGAATATTCAAGTCTGGATGGACGGCGATCGCCAAACCATCGATAGCGACAGGAATTTCTGTGAGGGTAAAACCTTTTTGTTCGGCAGCCTCGTATTCTTCGGGTTTGAGGGGACGGGAAGATTGGGAAAAAGCCAGTTGATTATTCAAGAGCATTTTAATGCCAGCTCCAGAGCCGGGCGGTTCCGCCACAGGATCGGTATAACGCAGCTCAAAACCGGGTTTAACGATGGGTAATGCTTGGTCAATTTCGCCGCGAATGGGCGCCCATGTCGTGCTGCCACCGTAGCTAAATAATCCTTGGGGAACCCCTTCTACATCGACAAACGTTTCTGGCGATCGCCCCCCAGAAGAAAGAGGAGAGTTTGGTGCATTAACTGTTGGTGAACCGTTGCCATTACCTGATTCGCCTGAGAAATAATCTTGGGCATACTGTGCTCCAAAGTAGAGAACGCCCCCTGTGATGCCGATTGATAATAGCAGGGCGATCGCCTCTTTACCCTTTGCCATGCTGCTCCAAAAACGTTGTGATTGTACCTATCTCAATTTTACTGAGAATCAGCCTAGTCACTCTTTACTGGGCGATAAGGATAAAGGAAATTCATCAAGGGGAATAAATTGCGCGATTGTACCCACAGCCGACCCGAACCGCTAAACCGACAGACCAAACCCTCACCACCAAGGATGCCTGTGCGTAAACTCCGGAACGACAACCCGCCAATCATTTCAACGTTGTAGTTGAGGGTATCTTCAAAGGCGACAATATAGCCCGTATCAACGACATAATCCCCTTCCACAGGAATTTCGATAATTGCGCCATAGGAACTAAACCAAAAATCCCCTTGACCAGAAGCCCGCAGGAAGAAAATGGATTCCCCAGAGAAAAAGCCCTTTAAGCCTTGAAATTTTGTGTCCAACTCCACAGAGGGACTAGAGGCAACAAAACCCGAAGACTGCACCATCAAACCTTTCGAGCCATCGAGATGATAGTGGGTCACATCCCCCGGAGCACCCGGTGAGAGATAAATTTCGCCAGTGGTATTTTGCGCCGTAAATTCGCTGATAAACAAAGATTCGCCGCTAAACATCCGACCAATGCCTTTCATTAGCCCGCCGCGCATTTTGGATTTCATTTCAATGTTGGCATCCATCGCCGCCATTGCCCCTGCTTCAACGAGGAGAGTCTGATTAGGGGGCAACTTTACGATTAATGAGGCGTAAGAAGGATTATTTTCGACGCGGAACTCAAAGTTAGACATGGTGAGAAAAGCTTATAGATTGTCGGAATAACTGGGCACGATAGGGATTTTCATTTAGCGAGGAGGCAGACGTGAACCGACGCGGGAACCAAAGGAACCGGGATTGTGGGTCTGGCAGTAAAGCTTGCCCTTGCCTGAGAAGCGACAGACTAAACCTTCTCCTCCTAGAAATGCGCCCATCCACGAGGGATTTGCCTTGCCAACTTTAAAGCTTAGGGTTTTCTCAAAGGCGACAATGTGACCGGTATCGACGATATATTCACCATCTACATCCACTTCGTAAATCGCGCCAAAAGAGGTTACTAATAGAGGCCCTTGACCAGAAACGCTTAACCAAAAAATAGATTCGCCTGAGAAAAATGATTTAAACCCTTGCCAACCGAGATCAATATCCACATTGGAACCGGAGGCGAGATAAGAAGATGCTTGGACGACAAATTCATCCCCTTGCATTTGATAAAGCAGCAGGTCGCCCATGAGTTTCGGGGCAAACCAAATTTCGCTATTGGGAACGGGAGAACGAAAAACACTGAGAAACAGAGATTCACCAGCCAGCATTCGTTTTAAGCCGCCCATGATACCACCGCCTTTCCCTTTTCTAAGGGTGGTACTGGCATTAATGCTGCCACTCATGGCTACCATAGCTCCTGCTTGGGCAACGATTTCTTCCCCGGCATCGAGCTTAATGTGGGCGATCGCATTATCAGGCTGATGTAAAAGTTGGATGTCCATAAATATCTAGGCGTTATCTAAGCTTTCTTTAAACGGGCAATTACGACAAATTCAAAATATTCAACACAGTTTAGAAACGGCACTTCGGACGTAGGAAACCGACTAAGCCATCGACACTGCGGGATTGGAGATAAACTTTGCCCCGTCCGTTGAGCTTATTCACCAAGCCCTCTCCAGAAGTTAGCGACCCGAATAAACCGCCAGACATACGGATATTCATTTTGATGCCGGGGGTATAGGCAACGAGGTGACTGTTATCGACGACATATTCACCCGCAATTTGTTTTTCCATAATGCCGCCGTAGCAACCGTAGAAAACGCGACCTTTGCCGGTAAATTCCAACTTAAATAAACCTTCCCCAGCGAACCAACTGGCAAATCCTGCCCATTTAACTCCCATCTTCGCGCCGGGGGTGTGGGCAATGTAAGCACCGGGTTGGAAGCAGATTGGCCCTTGGGATAAATCAATGCGATGAATGTCGCCAATCATGCCTTGGGTGAGAATAACGTTTTGACGTTTGTTGCTAGTGTTGCGATAGACATTGACAAACAGTGACTCTCCACCGAAGAAGCTCCGCATGAAAGCCTGAACAATCCCTCCCGAAAATTCGGTTTTCATCTCGATGCCACCGTCCATACTGACCATTGCACCTGCTTCGGCGGTGACCTGCTCTCCGGGATCTAAAGTGACAAAGAGACAGGCAAAGGCTGGCTTGTACCGGATTTCGTATTTCACGTTTCGCTACCGTCAATGAAAAGGTTTGTAGGAGTTTGCTCGTGTGGGTTTGTAAGGTTCTGTTCTCAGTGGAACCAAAAACAGATTTTTGTAGGTGTCGTAACTTATCGAAACCCCTTTCGCCTGAACCACCTTCCCCAAGGAAGGACATGGGCGATTTTCACTTACTGCCGCAAGAGCTTATTGAAATTGCCACAGGGCTTATCTCCCTTTAGTTTTAGCAACGTAACCATGACCTCAGAGCCGATTATTAATGTTGTTTAATAATTTGCATGGACACCATGCGGAAAACCGAAATCGGGAAAACGTTACAATACGTAAAGAAATATTCATAAAGGAGGTTTTATGCTCCCCGCAGAATTACCAGACGATCAGGAAATGCTAAAAACTATTTTGGCACCGCTCCTTGAAGATTTTTCCTATTGGTTTGAACGTTCCTTGGCTGCTTTAGAGAAAGAGCAGGTTGCGTTCATGACGCCCCAAGAGCAAGAGGCTTTCATGGCAAAAATTAAGCAAGCTCAAGCAGAGGTGAGTGCCACAAAATCTCTGTTTAATGCAACAGACGGTGCAGCGGGTGTCGATATGAAGGTGCTTATGCCTTGGCATCAACTGGTGACAGAATGTTGGGCGATCGCCCAGAAAAATCGTCAAAGGAAAGCGTCCTAGGATTGTTTATGAGTGAACAAATCTTTGAGTTAGCGCCGTGGCGGTCTGCCCTTTCCCGGGCTTTGCATCGTAATCACAGCCAACCTCACCACCGTTTTTTCCAGATTGCGACGGTTAGTCCTGACGGGATGCCCAGCAATCGCACTGTGGTGTTTCGGGGTTTTGTTAATCAGACAAATTTTCTCAAAATCATTACGGATCGTCGTAGCAAAAAGCTTGGTGATTTGGCGATTCGTAATCAAGCTGAAATTGCGTGGTATTTTATTAAAACTCGCGAACAATTTCGCCTGTCTGGCACGATAGAGACGGTTACGGCGGACGATTTAGAGTCATATTTTTTTCAGGAGCGACAACGGACTTGGGAGGCAATTTCTGATAATGCAAGGGCGCAGTTTGCTTGGCCGTTTCCCGCTGCTCCCCGTAGTGAAAATTCTGATGATTTTAAGGTTTCAAAATTAGATGCGACAAAGCCCCTTGATAATTTTGTTTTATTAGTTTTTCAGCCCCATAAAGTTGACCATTTAGAATTGCGGGGCGAACCACAAAATCGTTTTATTTATCAGTTTCAACCCTCTAAAACGTGGGAAAAGATAGCGGTCAATCCTTAATGGGTAAAAAGCCATGCTGTTCGATAACCTTTTGACCTTCTCCACTTAGGGTAAAATCAATAAATTCACGTGTTGCTAATTTTTCTGCTGTTGGATTAACGATGGCGATCGCCAAATTAATTTCTCCAGTTAATGCTGAATCAAGAGTTAAAAGAGATTTGACTTTTTGGGATTGTTGTAAATCCGTTTGATAAATAAAACCAACTTCAGCGACTTGACTTTCTAAGTAAGCTAAAACTTGCCGCACATTCTCTCCAAAAACCAGTTTGTTTTGCTCCTGCAGTCGTTGATAAAGATCTAGATTCAATGGCGATCGCCCCAGAGCTATTTGTGCATACTTCCCTGCTGGGACAGAGTTAGGATTTCCTAGTGCAATTGTTTGAATCTCGGGATTGTCTAATTCTTCGAGGCTTTGAATCGTGATAGCAGAAGCTGTTGAAGTAGCTAAAACTAATTGGTTCTGAGCAAAAATTTCAATGTCTTGGGACGGTACTAAATTTTTAACCAACTCAATGTCTGCACTGGCAAATATATCAACAGGAGCATTTTGTTGAATTTGTTTTGCTAGCACCCCTGAACTTGCAGTATTGAACGTAATTTGAGTATATGGATATTGCTTAAGAAATTCCTCTCTGATATCTGCCATAACATCACTCAATGATGAGGCGATCGCCAAAACGACACCCTGCTGACGATTGGCAAGGTTTTTATTAAATCTACAACTGTGGATACAAACAGAAAAAAATGTGCAAAGACACTTTTCAAGCAAGAATTTGTGGGAGAGAGAATGCATACCT
>CAZXBK010000040.1:0-23265 GCA_964638765.1 uncultured Synechococcus sp.
GAGCACCTTCCCCAAGGAAGGACATAAGGTACTCCAGTATTTATTCGAAACTACTGTAAAGAGCGATCGCCTAAAGTCCTAGTCGTAATTTTTCTGTTTGATCTGCTTTAAGTTGGTAGTACAACAGCGATTAGATAAGGAAGCGCTTATTGCTATTGAAATGGAAAAATTCTAGCGAAATTTCGACCAAATTTGAGAGACGGTTTTTTCGACCCAAGCCATAATCTGATCGACTTTTTTGAGGATTTTTTCAAGAAAATGTTCTTCATACCCGACGCTGAGAGCATTGGTTTCGATCCACTCTGGCTTCGCCTCAATATCTGTTTCTGGGCGATCGCCGTCAGATTTTGCTAAATCAGAATTTTGCTCAGTTTCAAAAACAGCTAAATCACGTTGCTGACTTTGATCTTGCTCAGAAACGAGAGCTCGTTCTTTTGGGTCTTGCTTGGTTAATGTAGTATTTGGAGCGACGAAGGGTGTTAAATCCGTGGTTAGTTTCGGCGTAGGAACGATCGCCTGATTAAGTTGTGCTTCCGGCTCGATGGGTGCTTGAACTAACGATTTCGGCTGAAACAGATCCGTCCAAGTTAACCATGCTCTTTGGAGCTTCGGTACATCGTTGTCATTGGAAGATGTTGCCGTTTCAGGAGAGTCAGGCTGGTTTTCAGGCGCTGGTTTGGGAGTAAATTTACGAAAAAAACGTTGTAAAGGAGGTAAATTCGGCTCAGTAGACGCTGCTGGTGTTGGGTTTAAAAGCTTTGCTTCGATCGCCGCCACACGATCGTCAAGGGGGTTTAGGATCGGCTCTAGGGGCAGTGGCGGTAAAAGTTTCGGGGAATAAATTTCCAGAGGGACAACGGCAGTACGCCAGTTTGATTCGCCAAATAGATCAAGGGCGATCGCCACGGGACTTTGTTCTAGCCAGCTAATGCCTTGGAGTAACCAGCGGACAGGCTTGAAAAGCGTTGGATTCTGGGGTTGAACGGGGGGCAAAATGCTGGGTTTCTGTGGAGTTAGAGCGGCTTGGCGCTGACGACGCTTTTGATAATTGAAATTACTGAGATGAAGACTAATTTGTTTTTGGATGGAGTCTTGGGATTGGTCGGGAGCAATGAGCTGATTATCTTGATCGACGAAAAAGATATTCTTTGAGGTGAGGTCACAGGCTAAGCCTTGTAATTCAACCTCTGGAGTCGTATCTGGTGCATTTAGGGTGAGAATCTCTTCGGCCATATCCCCGGCAACAATGGCATCGGAGACTGCGGCGATCGCCTGCTGATCATCTTGCTTTTTTTTCGAGCGGGCAGCGGCTAGTTGTCTGGTCGCCACACGACTGCTTTGCACCAACAAATACAGCGGATAAACAGCAATTTGTGACCCCCACTCAACAGTGATTTTGAGACGGCGGGCTGCTTTCGATAGGCGTGTATTCCACTGAATCGATTGACGATTGAGAAAATTAAAGAGTTTACTTTTATAGGGACTTGTCGATGTCATTATCGGCGTTTTGGCTCAACCAGCTTTTTTTATTGTCCCACAGACTTTTCCGCTGGGAGGTTATATGGGTTACTCCTACTACCGTACCGTCCGTCTGGCTGATACTGATGCTGCTGGCGTCATTTATTTTGCTAATTTGCTAAATATTTGTCACGAAGCCTATGAGGATTGTCTCGGTGCAGTCGACTTGGATTGGCAAAACCTTCTAGACGCTGGAGAAATTGCTTTGCCCATTGTTCATGCAGAAGTTGATTTTCTACGCCCCCTCCGCTGGGGTGATCGCCTGACTATTAAACTGTTTCCTGTGACCGAGCAACCAAGTCAGTTTACTGTGCGATATCAAATCTTTTTAGAAAATATTGAACAACCATCATCAAAGCCTGCGGCGATCGCCATGACTAAACATGTTGCGATTTCTCCCCAGACAAGAAAACGTAGTCCACTGCCGGAAATTCTCAAAAAATGGTTAAAGAATGCGCAAAAGTACCCAGAGCAAAAAAATTAGACTGTACAATTGTCTTGGATTTGACCATACCGCCCCTAAAGCGATGCTAAAACAAGGCGGAAAGTAAATAGAATCCCATTTATTTCACATCAATCATTTAGAATCTCGATCATAAGAGAGGAGTCATCTCAATGAAAAAAGTAGAAGCTATTATTCGCCCCTTCAAACTCGACGAAGTAAAAATTGCCCTAGTAAACGCCGGAATCGTCGGTATGACTGTCTCTGAAGTACGGGGCTTCGGTCGCCAAAAGGGTCAAACAGAACGTTACCGTGGCTCTGAGTACACCGTTGAGTTTCTCCAGAAGCTTAAGCTCGAAATCGTAATCGACGACGATCAAGTTGATAGTGTTGTTGACAAAATCGTTGCGGCAGCCCGCACAGGCGAAATCGGCGACGGTAAAATCTTTGTTTCCCCCGTTGATGAGATTATTCGTATTCGTACTGGCGAGAAGGATCTTGAAGCGGTTTAACACTTCTCCTATTCTTTACCCATTGCACTAATTTTTTATTGTCAGCAGCTAATCAATTAGGTTGCGACTCACGATAAATACTCTTCCCTCTTGCGGCGATCGCCACGGGAGGGATTTTTAATGATTAACCGAAAAGCCATAAATAGTGCTGAAGATATGAAGTGTGCGGCCCTATGGAAGAAACATTAAAAAAACAAGAAGGTTGCTAAACTTGCTAGGATAAAGTCTTCCTTAAGTAATATTAAGGTTTGCACAAACAAGTATGGAGGTTAAATCATTGAATCATGAAGTCCTTATCCGCCAGTGCCCTAGTCTTGGTAGACGGCTATAACGTCATCGGAGCTTGGAATAACCTCAAAGAAACCCGCGATCGCCACGGTTTAGAAATGGCACGGGATGAGCTGATAGAAGTTCTAGTCAATTACGCATCCCACAATACTTACAAGACAAAAATCGTTTTCGATGCCCAGTATCAGAAAACGCCGAGTCACGAAGAAGAGTACACCCCGCTTTTATCTGTTTGCTACACTGCGTTCTCCGAAACCGCCGACACATATATCGAGAGAACCTGCGCAAATTTTCGCCGCACCTACACCATTCCCAACCGCATTATTGTCATCACCTCCGACCAAGCCCAACGCCACACAGTAGTCGGCTATGGTGCAGAGTGGATGTCTTCTCTAAAATTACAAACCGCTGTTATTGCCGCAAACCGCAAATCTCGCGATCACCACAAAACGCGTCAATCGAAACGCGGACGGCATCTCCTTAATAGCCTTGACCCCAAGACCCAGCAAATGCTCCGGCAACTCCGCCACGGCTTGTAATCCATACAGTTTATTCTTTGTAGGCATCCATTCCTTCACAGGAACAAACCAGATTGCGATCGCCGAATGCATTGTTAATGCGACCAACAGCAGGCCAGAATTTATTGTTCTTCAGCCAAGCCATCGGGTAAGCTGCAACTTCACGGGAATATGCATCTCCCCAATCACCACAAATCAAAGATTCCGCTGTATGAGGGGCATTTTTGATGGGATTATCATCTTTCGCGAGGTCGCCAGATTCGATTTGTCTGACCTCATCGCGGATCGCAATCATCGCATCACAGAAGCGATCAAGCTCCTCAAGGGATTCGCTTTCTGTGGGTTCGATCATCACAGTTCCAGCAACAGGCCAAGAAACGGTCGGCGCATGGAAACCATAATCCATTAGGCGTTTCGCAATATCTTCGACAGTAATATCGGCCGATTTTTTGAGGGGGCGCAGGTCAACAATGCATTCATGAGCAACGCAACCATTAGCACCTCGGAATAGTACTGGATAAGCATCATCCAAGCGTTTCGCCATATAGTTTGCGCTGAGAATCGCAGTTTTAGTTGCCTTAGTTAAACCTTCAGAACCCATCATGGCAATGTACATCCATGAGATTGGCAGAATACTTGCGCTACCAAACGGAGCCGCTGAAATGAAACCGATATTGTCTTCTGTGCGTGTCAGTTCAGTCTTGGGTAGGTAAGGCACTAAATGCGCGGCTACGCCGATAGGTCCAACGCCGGGGCCACCACCGCCATGGGGAATACAGAATGTTTTATGTAAGTTCAAGTGACAAACATCCGCCCCAAAATCACCAGGACGACAAACCCCGACCAATGCATTCATATTTGCGCCATCAAGATACACCTGACCGCCATGGCTATGAATGACTTCACAAATTTCCTTGATACCTTCCTCAAAAACACCGTGGGTTGAGGGATAAGTCACCATCAATGCAGCCAACTGATCTTGGTACTTTTCAGCCTTCGCTTTGAGGTCTTCGATTTCAATATCGCCGTTACTGCTACAACATTTCACCGGCACAACCTTAAAGCCACACATCACAGCACTGGCAGGATTTGTACCGTGAGCAGATTCAGGAATTAGACAAATATTACGTTGGCGATCGCCATTTTTTAGATGGAACTGACGAATCACTTGGAGACCAGCATATTCTCCTTGGGAGCCAGCATTAGGCTGGAGGGAAACCCCAGCAAAGCCAGTAATTTCAGCCAGCCAACCTTCGAGCTGATCACACATTTCTTTGTAGCCGAGGGTTTGACTGCGAGGAGCAAAGGGATGAATCTTGCCGAAACTTGCCCAGGTCACCGGAATCATCTCCGCTGTGGCATTGAGTTTCATGGTGCAGGAACCCAACGGAATCATAGATGTTGTCAGAGAAAGATCCTTACTTTGCAAGTGATGGATGTAGCGTAAAAGCTCAGTTTCAGAACGATGGGTGTTGAAAACTGGATCAGTTAAAAAGTCACTGGTACGCTTTAACCCCTCTGGAAATTCGAGTTCTGTTTCCCGCTCGATTTGTTCAAGGGTAAAGGGCAACTTTTCTTGATCGGCGAAGAATCCCCAGACAGCTTTTACATCTTCGGTTGTGCAAGTTTCATCAAAGCTAATACCAATTTTTCCGTCATCGAAATAGCGGAAATTATATTCTGCTGCTTCGGCTTTCTCGCGGATGGTTACGGCTTGTTCTGAAGTTGTGTCAACCTGAACCGTATCGAAAGTACTTGTGGAACTCAGTTTAAAACCAAGTTTTTCTAAGCCTTTCTCACAAGTCTGAGTTAAGGAGTGAATCTCGGAGGCGATCGCCTTCAATCCCTTAGCGCCGTGATAAACGCCATACATTGAGGCCATTACCGCTAAAAGAACCTGAGCCGTACAAATATTACTGGTAGCTTTGTCACGACGGATATGTTGTTCACGGGTTTGCAGTGCTAAACGTAATGCGGGCTTGCCATGAACATCCTTGGAAACACCGACAATCCGGCCGGGAATTTGACGCTTAAACTTTTCCTTCGTCGCAAAGAACGCTGCATGAGGGCCACCATAACCCAATGGCACACCAAATCTTTGGCTGGTTCCGACAGCAATGTCTGCGCCCATTTCACCAGGTGTTTTCAGGAGGCATAAACTCATTAAATCTACGGCAACTGTCGCAAATGCCTTTTGTCCATGGACTTGCGCAATAAAGTCACTGTAATCATAAAGGTCGCCATTGGTCGCTGGATATTGCAGTAACGCGCCGAAAACATCTTCGGTCACTTCAAAGGTTTCATGGTCGCCAACGACAACATTGATATCGAGGGGTAGCGCACGAGTTTGAACAACTTCAATCGTTTGGGGGTGACACAGCTCCGACACAAAGAAAGTATTGGCGGTTTTCTTTTTGCAGAGGCCGTAACTCATGCTCATCGCTTCAGCAGCGGCGGTTCCTTCATCCAGCAAAGAGGCATTGGCAATTTCTAAACCTGTCAGCTCGATGATCATTGTCTGGAAATTGAGCAGCGCTTCCAAACGACCTTGGGCAATTTCTGCTTGGTAAGGCGTATAGGCGGTATACCAACCGGGATTTTCGAGAATATTTCTTTGAATAACGGGCGGCGTAACGCAATCGTAATAGCCCATTCCAATCAAATTTTTAAAGACTTTATTTTGGCTGGCGATCGCCTCTAAATCTTTAAGCGCCTGAACTTCGGTGCGCGCATGGGGCAAATTTAGCTCTAGCTTTTGGCGAATCGCATCGGGAACAGTCTGACTAATCAAATCTTCCAGTGATTCGAATCCAAGGAAGGCCAACATCTTCGCGGCGGCTTCATCGCTAATCCCGATATGTCGACGAATGAATGATTCATTTTTCGGAGTAGCTGACACAGTGGGAAGTTGTTGCAAATTAACCATGGGAAAACCAGAAGATTGCAGATTGAGCGTTCTTCACATTATTAACGAAACGCAATAGGCGAAGACTATATCTCAAGAGACATTCACCAATCTTAACCCGATGAAATTGAGTCGATTTTTTGCGGGTTTAGCGCTATTTCAGTACTTTTTGAGTCACTCCTCAAGTTGAAGTCTTGCTGAATCAAAAAAACTGTGATTAGATTGTAAGAGTGCCCGAAACGGGGGTGTGGCGGAATGGTAGACGCTGCGGACTTAAAATCCGTTGACTGTTATAGGTCGTGAGAGTTCAAGTCTCTCTACCCCCATAATTTAAATCGACGATAGGCGTTGTACTGAAGCAAAAGGTGATTGCTTTTGTATACTCATCGATCTCTGTAAGAAATATAGAATAGAAAAATAATCGCCGTTGGTTTTATGGTCAGTACATTTCCAGTTCCGACAGAACCAATCCTCAAACTTAGTGTGGCGCAGTACCATGCCATGATTCGAGCTGGAATCTTAACTGATGATGACCCAGTTGAACTGATTAACGGTTGGCTTGTTGAAAAAATGCCGAAAAATCCACGCCACCGTGCTGCGACAAAACTACTTAGAACTCTTTTAGAAAACTCAATCCCAGAAGGCTATTACGTCGATTCTCAGGAGCCAATCACCTTGAGTGATAGTGAGCCTGAGCCTGATGTGATGGTTATTCAGGGTGAAACTAGGGACTATCTAGCAAGCCATCCTCAAGCCGAAAATATTGTTTTAATAGTGGAGGTTTCAGATTCTACATTGGGTCGCGATCGCCAAATTAAGAAAGAACTGTATGCTCGTCACGATATTCAAAATTATTGGATTCTCAATCTTGTAGATAATCAGGTAGAGATATTCTCACAGCCTGAGTCGAGCCAGTCAGGTTATACCTTAGAGCAAGTTTTCGGATTTAGAGAAGCAGTAGAAATAAGTCTTTGTCCAGATATTAAAGTGGCTTTTTCTACACAGGAAATTCTTCCATAAGCACAAACTTTTTTGAAAATTTAGACTAGTTTTAGACGACTAAGTGGCGATCGCCGTCCGGTTGGCAAACCTGAAAAGATACGGATATCCAGTACTGATAGAACTAGACAGATTTGGTATTCTGAAGGGGACGACACCAACCTGCATCCGGAGGTGAAACTGCGATGGCAGCAGACTTCAAAGATTATTATTCCATTCTTGGAGTGGGCAAAAGTGCCTCTGCCGACGAGATCAAGAAAAAGTTTCGGAAACTTGCTCTCAAGTATCACCCCGACCGTAACCCCGGCGATACCGTTGCAGAAGAAAAATTCAAAGAAATCAGTGAAGCATACGAAGTCCTCTCAGACACGGAAAAACGCCAGAAATACGACCAGTTTGGCCAATATTGGCAACAGGCAGCTAACGCAAGTGGTGGCCGTGGCGGTAATCCCTACGGTGCTGGAGTAAATGTCGACTTTAATAATTTTGACTTCGGTGATTTCGGCAGCTTTGAAGAATTTATTAGTGATTTATTAGGTCGTGGTGGTGGGCGATCGCCGGGTGGTTATTCTCGCTCAACAAACAATAACTATTACAGTGACTTCGGTTTCAATACGGGAGCTGCAGGCACAAGACCAACCACTGGTGCAAACCGCGAAGCTAATATTCAGCTGACATTTGCCGAGGCTTTTAGGGGTGTGGAGAAATTACTCAGCCTTGGTTCAGAAAAAATTAGCGTCAAAATTCCGCCCGGAGTCACCACAGGTAAAAAGATTCGCGTCAAAGGTAAAGGAGCTCCCAGTCCAACGGGAGGACAACCGGGTGATTTATACCTCATCGTGCAATTAACGCCCCACAACTTTTTTGAGTTTGACGGTGACAATCTTGTTTGCACATTACCGATTACGCCTGCTGAAGCTGTGCTAGGGACATCGGTTGATGTGCCAACCCCTGATGGTTCTGTCACAATGCGATTGCCAGCGGGCATTAAAGCAGGTCAATCTTTACGATTGCGCGGTAAAGGCTGGATAAAACCGAAAGGCGATCGCACAGATCAGTTGGTCAAAATTGAAATTACAGTGCCGAAAAATCCCTCTGCCGCTGAAAAAGAGTGCTATGAAAAGTTGCAAGCGTTAGGGGATTACAAACCACGCCAGCATCTAAAAAATATTCGGTTGTAATGCTTCGGCGATCGCCTAATTTCATACAGCGACGAACAAGACTTAAAAGAGTGTTGCGCCACTACTTAATCGGCGTAAAAATTTTACTGTTTTCGTGAACTCCGTCAAATTTCCACCCTAAACCGTCGGGGTCTTTTGCCTTCGACCATTGCGCAAAGTGAGATTCACCCTTCTTTTCGTGGCGACTTAAGGTAGAGGCATTAGAGCTTAGACGGCGGGACAAATCAGCTTGATTGAGCAAAAGTTTTGTTTCCTCTGAATTCGATTCAGTTTTCTCGGTTTTTGTTTTTTTAGATTCCGTTTTAGCCTTGCCATTTGTGCTCTCAGCGACTGGTTTAGCACCACCAAGTTCTGATTTGAGGGCGGCGATCGCCTGGTCAATTTCAGCCTTTACCCAATCTTCCGTAGGTACATTACTTGGCAAAGTTTGCGAGACAATTTTCTCAATTTCTTCTTTGTCGATGACGGCTCCCGCACCATTACCGTTCATCGAAGTCCCGAAAAAATGGCGTAATACCTCTACGATTCCTGTACCGAGAGCAGGCTTTTCCTTACCGCTTTTCTTCCCTTGGCGGGACAAGCCTTGTTCTAAACAATACTCTGCTAGCCGCGCTTCAATGTCCGCTGGAAGATAGGCTGTGACGGCTTTATTTTTTGTACCCATAATTTCATAGTCCATTACTCTTAACTTGTATTTTAGGAAGACCAAAGACCTGCGTAAAGACTCTGCTCGTTAAAATTTACGAATGCCACTGTCGAATCAAATTTTGTAGAAAACGGCGGGAAATTTTACTTGTATGAAATCGATGAAATATCTGTGCGATTTGCACGAGCTTGACATTCTCAAAATTGTGCAGCGCTATTGTCCCGCAGAAATTATTGGCGATGATGGCGCAGTCATTGCATGGGGAAACAGTCAGAATTTGGTGGTAACGACCGATGTTTTGGTAGACACGGTGCACTTCAGTGATCGCACGACTCCAGCAGAGATGGCAGGCTGGCGAGCAGTTGCGGCAAATTTGTCGGACTTAGCAGCGATGGGCGCAAAACCTGTGGGGATTACCGTCGGCTTATCACTACCACCAAAAACAGAATTGGAATGGCTGCAAGAGTTGTATAAAGGCATTGGGTCTTGTTTGAAAGCCTATGACACGCTTTTGGTTGGAGGAGATGTGACGCGATCGCCGGTGAAAACCATCGCGATTACCGCCTTTGGAGAAGTTTCAAGCGAGAATGTGATTCAGCGGAATGCGGCGCAAGCGGGCGATGTGATTGTCGTAACCGGCTTTCATGGCGACTCGCGGGCAGGTTTAGAACTGCTATTGCAACCGGAAACTAGGCTGAATTTGACAGAAGGCGATCGCCAATTCCTCATTCAAGCTCACCAAAAACCGAAACCGCGTTTAGACGTTTCCAGCTATCTCAACACCGTTGAAACAGGACGAAATTTTGCGGGCATGGATAGTAGTGATGGATTAGCTGATGCGGTATTGCAACTCTGTGAAATGAGTCAAGTCGGCGCGATTATCTATGAAAGTCAACTGCCAATCTCACAAGCTTTGAGTCGCTATCAATCACCTGAAGAAGCTTTGGAATGGTCACTATACGGCGGCGAAGATTTTGAATTAGTTTTATGTTTGGGGCGATCGCCAGCCGAAGATTTAGTTGAAAAATTTGGTGATGGTTGCAAAATCATTGGTGAAATTACCGCCGATAAAACCGTGGAATTAGTGCGAAAAGATGGGCGTTCGCAAACCCTTTCACGGCAACAAGCCTTTCAACATTTCTAAGACAGCCACCCTAATATGACAAAATCAAGGGAGCCAAAAATCGTTATGGGCAGACGGCAATGTCAAAGACTTTCAAACTTATTGGAACCTATCTTTTGCTAGGGGCGATCGCCCTTGTGATGCTGTTTCCGTTGCTGTGGCTATTTAGTACTGCTCTCAAATCTCCGACCGAAAATATTTTTAGTTTTCCACCGCAACTCATCCCTGAAAGTCCAACCCTAGAAAACTTTGTCACTGTCTGGCAAAATCACCCCTTCGGCAAATATTTATTCAATAGCACTTTTATCGCTGTATTAACCGTTGCCTTTAATCTCCTGTTTTGCGCCCTTGCTGCCTATCCCTTAGCTCGTCTAGATTTTCGAGGGCGAGACGTAATTTTTGCGACCGTCGTTTCAACGATCATGATTCCCTTTCAAATCGTCATGATTCCCCTGTACGTACTGACGGTGCAACTCGGTTTACGTAATACCTATCTCGGCATTATTTTTCCGAGTCTCGCTTCTGCCTTTGGCATTTTTTTGTTGCGACAGGCCTTTCAAGGCGTACCAAAAGAACTGGAAGAAGCTGGGCGAATTGACGGTTGTACTGAGCTTGGTATTTGGTGGCACATTATGATTCCGGCTGTACGTCCTGCCCTAATTACGCTGGCAATTTTTGTATTTATTGGGTCTTGGAGCGATTTTCTGTGGCCGCTAATTGTGATTGACCGTCCAGAATTTTATACTTTGCCTCTCGGTGTCGCGACTTTAGCTGGACAATTTTCCCTCGATTGGCGTTTGATTGCCGCTGGTTCAATTATTTCGCTATTACCTGTGATGATTTTATTTGGATTTTTGCAACGCTATATCATTCCAACCGACAGTGGCAGCGGTGTAAAAGGTTAAAGATTACAGCTTTTTTCACTCAAGATTTATCACAACTTAGATGGGATAAAAACTATCGGCGATTCTGCTACATTAGAAAGCCCATTGGCTTGCATAAACCGAAATTCTGAAAAGCTTTGTAATTTCAGCCCGATGTCCCAGCATTCAAACTTTTCACCCCAACAAATTATTTGCATCGAATCTCCCCACGACAGACTTTACGGATCTGTGATTCAGTTCATTGAGAAGCAGCAAAGTTACTGGATTCGTCCCCATTGCCTAGTCACAGAAGCCGACATTATTTCGCTCCATCGCACCTCTGACGTCATCATCGAGCAAAATCAAGTGCGGGAAGCTTTGGATACTGAGATTTTGGAATTTTGGACAGCGCTCTACGATGATTCTGGCGAGTATGACGACAATGTAACTGGCAGAACTGTGTTACACCGTTTCCTGCGGAATTTCGTCTGGTAAGGCGACTGGCGGCAGTTTCGACAATAGGCGATCGCAGACAAAGAGTGTACCCGAAGCAACACAAATGGGAATCGTGATCAAATTAATCAGCGGCACACTAATTAGCGCTAAACAGACAAACCCAAACCCCGCACTTGCCGGAAAAGCACGATAGACAATACCCAGTTTGCGGCGGAAAGGGAGGCGACGACGTTCGAGGGGCGCATCAAAAAAATCAAGGCAAATAAGCGTCAGAGTAAGGGTTGTGCCGCCAATAGAGGAGACGATACTGCCTGCCACCGGAATGAAATTAATCGCAAATAAAAACGGTGTGACGGCAAATGTTAATGCCAGTTTTTTCAATTCAAAGAGAATGGCGCGGCTCAAATCGCGGACAATACCAATTTCAATAATTTCAACGCGACTGGTGCGGAGCTTTTCGATTTGCTCTGACAGTTGGCCATACCAAGGTGCGCCGAGTAATGTCCCAAATTGCACCAAAATCAAACCGATCACAATAAAAATTGCCGCAATAAAAATTACCCCAAGCACAACCGCTAAAGCATGAGCGCCATAGTCTAGCCACTGCAACCATTGGGGCAATCGAGAAATTAACCCATTAAAAAAGTTGTCAATCCAGTTGTAACCAGTACCCGCCGTCCGCCATGCCCACCGCAAAGAAAAGGTATAGATTAAAACGCCAACAACGATATTGACAGCCATCGGAATGGCGAGATATTGCAAAAGATGGGGGTGGCGCGAAAACATTCTGACGGCGCGGAATGGATAGCTAGCACCTTTTAAAGCGGCGATCGGCATAGATTTATTTAGAGCTGAATGGTTGGGTAGGCAAGCAAAAAGCCTTGGTCTCGAAGTTTTTTATTGGATACGCGCACATTAAACACACGATCCGATGGCTTTGAGTCATCCCAAATAACTGGATCTAAATTATATTTTTTTGCTAGGCGATCCAGCATCTCCCGCCGTTGCATCGGTTCGTCGGAGACGAGGTTAAAAAGACCAGAGAGTCTTTCTTCTTCAGCAAATTTAATGCCGCGCACAATATCTTCGCGGTGAATCCAGTTGCCGTATTCTTCGCCTTTGCCAGCTTTGGTTGTGCCCATTGCTCGCCGGAAAATCTTGAGGATTTCGCGCCCTTCGCCATAGATCCCGCCCAGTCGCAAAATACAAACTTGGCGATCGCCTGTCTGGATATTCATGAGAGTCTCTTCGGTCTCCTTCAGAATTTCAGAGAAGACATTCATCGGTCTGTCGAGCGTTTCTTCATCGACCCATGCGCCATTGTGATTGCCGACAACGGAATAGCTACTGGTATAAATCAGCTGTTTAACAGTGCTATTGGTGCGGAGAGCATCGCGGAGAGTTTGAGCAGTTTGAAGATAGGAGCGGCGATAATTTTCTTCGGTACGTCCGCCCTTTGAGCCAACGCTAAGCAAAATCACGTCTTGGCCTTCGCATAATTCGCGCAGACTATCTTGATTAGAGCCTTCAATCACCTTGACGCGCTGGGCTAGATCCGCGAGTTGGGAAACCTTTTCAGGGCTTGTTGTGGTGACCGTTAGTTCATGGCCTACTGCTTGCCATCGTTTGGCGATCGCCTGACCGACATAACCACACCCAATAATTACAATTTTCTTTCCCGTCATACCCACAACCGTCAATTTTTCGTAAATGTCGCCGCTCCAAAGTATATCAAGCTAATTTTGAAATAGTCGTTTGGCAAGGAGCTATGGAGACGAAATTGGCTAGCAAAAAAGCTGTGTTGTTCAAGAGAGTCTCATCAAAAACCAAGCTCACTTTTATTCAGGAATTTTAGTAAAGAAGCAGTATATGAATAGATAGACGAATATTTCATCCATAAAAAATCGATCCACAAGATATAGTCAAATCTCAAAGAGACTAGATATAAATTAAAATCATATTTGAATAATACGGGAAATGATTGAGCAAAAAAACTTTTTTATTATGTCGAGGTATATTTCACGTGAATCCAGAACAAGTTTTCAATAATATTTATGAGGGAAATAGATGGGGAGGTAAAAAATCTATATCTGGCACAGGCTCTGACGAAGATCAGACAAAAACAATAATCAAAGAGCTTCCTACACTAATAGAAAAATTCGCTATATCTAGTATTTTAGATGCTCCATGTGGAGATTTTTACTGGATGAAGGAAGTTTCTTTAGAAAGAGTAAGTTATTTAGGTGTTGATGTTGTTGATGAACTAATCAAACACAATCAAAAACTCTACGCTAAAGGGAATATTCAGTTCAGAAAAATAAATCTTCTCCGGGATAAACTACTTGAAATGGACTTGATTCTTTGTCGAGACTGCCTAGTTCATTTTTCATTTAAAGATATTTTTTTGGCATTAGATAATATCTGTAATAGTCACTCAAAATATTTATTGACGACGACATTTCCAGATAGAGAGATGAACCAAAATATCCAGATGGGTCAATGGCGTCCATTAAATTTACAAGCTTTTCCTTTTTCCCTGCCGCAACCCTGCGCCATTATTAATGAGCAGTGTACTGAAGGAGGAGGTGCTTATAGTGATAAATCTTTGGCTTTGTGGAGTATAGATACAATTAGAGAGCACTTGTAAAATTTCAGAAAAGTTGTTGCATCTTTGTCAAAGACAAAACTAGATCAAAAAATTGCATTAGTTACGGGTACCTCCTCAGGTATCGGTGCGGCTTTGGTTCAGGAATTTCATGATCGGGGTTTTCGAGTAATTGCGACGGCTAGAAATCTTGAGGCGATCACCCACTTTGTAGAACAGGGCATAGCGACTTACGAACTCGACGTGAATAATGCAGAGCAAATTGAACAGGTCATCACTCAAGTTGCCGCGACCGAAAAACGTATTGATATTTTGGTGAATAATGCAGGCTACGGGCTAATGGGCACGCTAATGGATTTACCTGCCAAGGCGATCGCCCACCAACTTCAAACTAATGCGATCGCCTCGGTGATGCTGACGCAACAAGTTGCGCCGATAATGAAAACCCAAGGTAGCGGCATGATCATTAATATTGGCAGTATTTCCGGTATCGTTACTACCCCTTTCGCCGGAGCCTATTGCGCCTCAAAAGCAGCCTTGAATTTATTTTCTGATACTCTCCGCATGGAACTCAAACCTTTTGGCATCCATGTGATGACAGTGCAGCCCGGAGCGATCAAATCAGACATCGGCAACAAAGCTGAGCGCATGGCAACAGCGCTATTTCCGAAAAATTCTTGGTATGTAGAGATCAAAGAAGCGATTTTACGGCGATCGCAGGCTTCTCAAGTAGACTCAACACCTACTAAAGTTTTCGCAAAACAGTTAGTAGATGCCGCAACCAAAACTAATCCTCCTGCCATTATTCGCCTCGGCAAAAAAAGTTTTTATCTGCCTTTTCTACACGCTGTTTTACCAATAAATATCTTCGAGAAAATTCTTGCCAAAAAGTTTTCTCTCAATCAATTGCAGTGAGATTTAGAGGCTAATATTCAATTCTTGAATCACAAATCTCTCTATTCCAAATATTTTTTGCCAATAAAAATGGATGCTCGTACCAGTCGTTAAGAACATCCAAGAATATGTAGAAAACAAATTAATTTTATAACTTTTAAATCAAGCTCTTAAACCTGATTCACGAGCTCTCTAATTGGTATTCGCCGCTTAGTTTGACGCTTCTGACGTTGATGCATAGGTTGAGAAGAATCACTTCCCACCGACGGCGACGTTTGCCCATTAAAGCTACTGCCTGTAGAAGGATTAACCACGTCAGGATTAAAGCGGTAACCAACATTTCTCACAGTCTGGATTAAGTTAGGCTGTCTCGGATCACGCTCAATTTTCTTACGTAAAGATAAGACATGGGTATCAATTGTCCGAGGATTATCAATTGCATCTGGCCATGCTCTCTGCAACAGCTCTGAGCGACTGAGAGGTTCACCATCCGCCTGGGCCAGCACATACAAAAGACTAAATTCTTGGGGCGTTAAGTCAATGTAATTGCCACGGAACAAAACACGTCTCTGAACAAGATCAATGCGTAGCTCGCCGTAGTCTAACTGCAAGGGAGCAGCCGTCGCGTGTATGCGACGTGTCAACGCTTCGACTCGAGCAAGAAGCTCCTGCATACCAAAGGGCTTTGTCAAGTAATCATCAGCGCCTGCCTTCAAACCTTGGACAATATCCTTCTCGGTATTTTTTGCCGACAGAATAAGGACAATCGCCTGAGTGTTTTGCCTTAGCCAACGACATAGATCGAGACCATTGCCATCAGAAAGGTCTAAATCTAAAAGCACTAAAGATGGCATATGCTGCTCAAAAATCCGACGGGATTGTTGAAGATTAGCGGCTTGGTAAATAGCATAATCAGCTTGCTGCAAATGCCATCCCAACAAAGACCTCAGATGAGGATTTCCTTCAATAATAGCAACAGAGATTAAAGTCACGACAGGTTTTGACTTCCATGCGATTGATGCCATAACTTTAGCAAACAAGATGTTACAAGACTGTAACAGCGGTTACGTCTTTCTCGTTTTTCTAATATGTTGAAGATTATGCAAAAAACAAATAGATGGTTACTTGTTTGCGATCGCCATCAAAGAAAAGTTTAGTTACATGACTTCAACTTAATTACGCAAGCTGAATTTTAAGAAATCCTTTAGAAAAAGTATTTTTCGGTTTAAAGGAAATGGAAAATAAAAGGATATTTGTAGGGCTTCTCTTCGTCATTAAAAATTGCCAAAATCGCCATGATTGGCAAGATAAAGCTAGCTAGAGCGGCGACACCAATAATCAAAAAGCCAATCAGGATAAAGGTTGTGACGGCACCGATGGCAAAGTAAATCCACATATTGAAGTGGAAATTTAATGATTCGCGAGCATTAGCTTTAACGACTGGGTCGTCGGTCGTTAATAGGATGGCAATCGGAATACCAATAGATAAACCTGTGTAATTAATAAAGGTTGCACCGTGGCATAGGGCAGAAAGTAGTTTTCTTTTATCTGGGTCAAAAGTCATGGCTTCGGTTGTTAGAGAGGTTAAAACGGATTAGGTTTTAAATTCCTTAGGGAAATAACAGGCTTACTTGATTGTAGCGATTGTTTTTTCCTTGTCGGGTTTTAGTTATCGATTCGGTAGATGATTTTCCCGTCACTGGCGCGATTCCCAATTTGCAAGAATTCGGAACGAACTAAGTTTTCAAGACGAGCTTCAATGATGCTTCTAGGCACGTCTTCGATTTCAATAAAACAATCGAGCAACGTGATCTCACCTTTGTTGATGCAGAGTTTTAGGATGCGACGATCTATTTTCTCGGCGGCGATCGCCTCATCGCTTACATTCGTTTGAGCCGAGGTTATCTCAGCAGATTTGCGATATTCAGTGGAGACAGCCTGGTCGCCGTTGATATTGACAATTACTTGAGGGACATCGTTATGGCTGTTAGTTAGACGGCGGGACTCGTAGCCAATGAGAGTTTTGCTGTTATATTTTTTGTCAAAATCAGCCTGGGGCATACTCAGCAGTAATAATGCTTCTACCAAGCCAGCCAGGCTAGGAATGTATGTCCAGAAAAAGATAGCGTAGACAATACCCCAACCGGTTTCGCCTAGGTAAAATTTATGGACTCCAACGCCGCCGAGGAAAAAAGACAGGATCGCTGCTGAGTTCTTATTTTTCATGAATGATGATGAGTCAAATCTTTGTGGAGGCGATCGCCCCCACCTTCTATTTTAGAACTGACTCAAAAACTTTAGGTCGCGGTTTAGAACTGACTCAAAAAACGCATATCACTGTTGTAGAGATCGCGGATGTCATTTAGCTTGTGGAGTACCATAGCAATGCGTTCTGCACCAAAGCCTGCGGCGAAACCAGAATAAATCTCAGGATCGTAACCGACTGCTTTGAGGACATTTGGATCAACCATGCCGCAACCGCCCATTTCCAACCACTTACCGCGCCACTTCACATCGAATTCTGCGGAAGGTTCTGTGAAGGGGAAATAACTGGCACGCAACAACACTTCAGTTTCTTCGCCCATTAATTCTTGGAAAAATGCTTTGAGGGTTCCTTTCAGATCGCCAAAATTAATCTTTTTATCAACGGCTAAAATCTCAATCTGATGGAAAACAGCGGAGTGAGTCGCATCAACGGTATCCCGACGGTACACTCGACCGGGCGCAACAATGCGAATTGGCGGCTCGTTATTTTCCATGTGGCGAATCTGCACAGAAGAGGTGTGAGTACGCAACAGGCGATCGCCGGGAAGATAAAAAGTATCCTGCATATCGCGGGCAGGGTGGTCGGGTGGCGTATTGAGCGCCTCGAAATTGTAATAATCCGACTCCACTTGGGGGCCTTCAGCGACGGTATAGCCGAAACCCACGAAAATATCGAGTACACGATCAATGGCGCTTTGGAGGGGATGCTTATGACCAAGGGGGCGGCCCACACCTGGCATAGTCACATCAAGGGTTTCCGCCTTGAGCTGTGCGGCAATTTTTGCCTGTTGTAACTCGTCTAATTTTGCTTCCAGCTGACCTTGCAAACCTTCTTTTACTTGGTTTGCTACCGCACCAACTTTGGGACGTTCTTCCGCAGAGAGCTTACCCATGCCCCGCAAAATCTGTGAGAGCTTGCCTTTTTTCCCTAGAAAACTGACCCGCAATTTGTCGAGTTCATCTAAATCTGCGACAGTGGCGATCACCCCTTCTGCCTCTTGTTGTAGTGTTTGTAGATCAGATTCAATTTGGGTCAAAGTGGAAGTGGTCATGCCGGCAGGATTTATGACTAAACTCAATTAATAATTTTAAGACCTTACAAGTGTAAACCTTCCCTGATAATTAAGGTACGTCAATTCTGTCTGTATAAGGTCCATGGCATCTGTGTCTTCCGTCGAGCAACAACAATTTAATATTCTGGTCAGCAACGATGATGGGATTTCGGCCCTCGGTATCCGTGTCCTTGCTAATACTCTCGCAGCGGCAGGTCATCGCGTCACAGTTGTTTGTCCTGATCGTGAGCGCTCGGCAACTGGGCATGGTTTAACGCTTCACCGCCCGATTCGCACCGAAATTGTCGAAGGGATTTTTGATCCGGCGGTAACGGCTTGGTCTTGTTCTGGAACGCCGTCTGATTGTGTAAAATTTGCCCTCAGTGCTGTCGTTTCAGAAAAACCAGATTTTGTGGTGTCGGGAATTAATCACGGCTCCAATCTCGGAACCGATGTGCTTTACTCTGGGACAGTTTCGGCGGCGATGGAGGGATTGCTCGAAGGGATTCCCAGCATTGCTTTTAGTTTGTCTAGCCACACCAGCCATAATTTTCAACCCGCCGCAGATTTTGCCTGTCGCCTTGTACAGCAGCTTCCCCAACAGGCGATCGCCCCAGCGGTTCTTTTGAATGTCAATGTGCCTGATTTACCGAGTGAAAAAATTAAGGGAGCAAAAATTACCCGCCAAGGATTACGCCGCTACATTGAGCAATTCCAAAAACGCCATGATCCAAGAGGCAAAGTTTATTACTGGCTAGCAGGAGAAGTAATCGAGGAGTTGCCCCAGCCTGACGTGTGTAATAACAATGTGTCAGGTGACATTCCCTCCGATGTGGAGGCAATCGCCGATGGGTTTATTACAATTACGCCTCTGCAATACATCATGAATGATTTACAAACCATTCAAGCTTTGTCAAAAACGACTTGGCTGAGCTGAGTGAGATTACTTTTTCTGGGGTAATTCGTTCACTCTTTGTCTCACTTCAAAACCAATTAGCGAAAAAACTGCAATCGTAAACGGCAAAAAATAGTAAAGGCAACGAAAGACGATTAGTGCAGCGAGCATATTTTCTTGGGTTTGTAACGGTTCCAGAAAAAAGATAATCACGGTCTCAAAAACGCCGAGTCCGCCGGGAATTGAGCTAATCAACCCCATCACCATTGCGATCACGTAAACCCCAAAAAAGAAAGGGAATTTAATCGGATTGCCTAGTAAAAAATGCAACGCCAATGCTGCAAAGCCCCAATCAAATACAAAAACAGTGATTTGCTGGAGGGTTAACTGGAGCGAAGGTAATTCGAGGCTATATTGTCGCCACCGTAAAGGTTGGGGTACATAGCGAACGATCAACACATAAATTGCTGCAATCCCTAAAAAAATAACACCGAGTTCCGGCGGGGAAATCAGTAAAAAAGAAGAGTCACCAAGGGCTTCTGGTAATGAAAACTCAGTGATCACAAAAACAAAGCCAGCAATGGGAATCAAACCGACCCACAGACTGGCATTGGTAAAAGCGATAATTTTGGCGATCGCCAGATTTGAAATCTGCCAGTGACGGTAAAGACGATAGCGCAGTACGCCGCCCGACAAAAAAGCGAACCCCACATTTGGGCTAATGGCATAGGTGATCAGTCCCGCGAACATAATTTTGCGTAGAGCTAATTTTTGGCGGATATACCGAAACGCTAAAACGTCATAGCAGGCGATCGCCCCATAGCTACAGGCTACAAAAATCAGCGTTAAAGCTAATTTGCCGAGGGAAATCTGATTCAAATTTGCCCAAACTAATGGCCAGTCCGTATCTTTTAAACCTTGGTAAACGGCGGCGATCGCCACCAAACAGATGAGTAAACTTAAACCCGATAAAATTCGTTGCCAAATCTTAGAGCGCCTTGATTGTAATTTCGGCTTTATTCCATGGGGCATCTCGTTTAAGGCAAATTACAAAATAAGTCTGACAAGACTCAGCCAGAAAGTTTAAGTAAAAAAATCGGCGATCGCCTAAATATTAGTTCAACCTTTCTACGTTGCCAGCTTTAACCCATGCTTCTTGACCGCCTTGGGTACGGACTTTTTGCCAGACACCATCTTCACTAGATTCGAGCACCAAAAGCTCTTCGTTATAGTCCACACCGCCAACTCGTGAGCCATTCAGATCAGGTTCAGCCCGCAAGCTCAAACCGCTAGACCAAGTCACTCGCGCTTCATAAGCGCCCTCTGGCAGTTCATCACTATCTTCTGTTTCTTCCTCTTCAGTCTCAGTATCAGCTTCTGTCGTCTCAGTTGCCTCAGGCTCAGCAACTTCAGCTTCAGTGGTTTCTGCAGGCGCTTCAGTTTCTGCTGGTGCGGGTGTTTCTTCTACAGCCGTTGTCGGTATCTGCTCGGAAAAAACAGGTTTGGGGGGAGCTGATGCCATGCGATTAAAGAAATAGTAGGCGGCGCCAACACTACCTGCGACGAGTAAGACTACGCCTAAAATAAAGCCGAAAATAAATTGAAAAAAGCCCGAAATACTCATACACTCTGCTCCGAGGCGATCGCCCTGAATAGAATTTTTTAAAGGTGGATTTAAAAGATTAATTTAGAAATTATCTAGGCATTATAAAGGAGGACTTGAACAACCTAGGAAGGCAAAAAACTTTGGCGGGATGCTAGACGGGCTTTACCTGCATCGACCCAATTCTGCAAAAATTCAATTTGCTCCTTTGCTGTACGGGCGAGGGGAATAATTTGGCTGGCAGCCTCAAGGACATCATCCGTTGTGAAATCACGATCCTGACTGAAGCCCAGATGCATCGCTTCGATTAAAGTTTGTTCAATCTCTGCCCCAGAAAAATCCGGTGTTTCATAGGCCAATCGCTTAATGTCGTAGCTTTTCACATTGTGGGGGCGCAACCGCGTGAGGTGCACATTAAAAATAGCTTCCCGCTCTGTCTGATTTGGTAATCCAACAAAAAAGATTTCGTCAAAACGCCCTTTCCGCAGCATTTCTGGAGGTAGCTGATGAATTTGATTGGCCGTCGCGACAACAAAAACAGGACTTTGTTTTTCCGCTAACCAAGTAATAAAGGTTCCAAAAACACGACTTGTTGTGCCGCCATCCCCTTTACTGTCCGTCCCAGCAAAGGCCTTATCAATTTCGTCGATCCAGAGAATGCAGGGCGCTAAAGCTTCTGCCAGCTCAATCATTTGCCGCGTACGGGATTCTGATTCCCCTACTAGGCCTGCAAATAGTCGCCCCACATCAAGGCGTAATAACGGTAAGTGCCAATGGTGGGCGATCGCCTTAGCAGTTAAAGATTTACCCGTACCCTGAATTCCCACAAGCAACAAACCACGGGGATAGGGCAACCCATACTGGCGAGCTTTTGGACTAAAGGCTCCGCCTCGTCGTAACAGCCATTCTTTAAGATTGTCGAGGCCACCAATATCCGTGATTTCTTCTTTCGCGGGATAAAAATCAAGGATTTGTGTTTGCTGAATGGACTGGCGCTTTTCCGCCAAAATCAACTCTACATCCTCTTCGGTAACGGCTGCGCCACTGGCTAAAATTTGTGTCAATACCCGTCGAATACGTTCGAGGGATAAACCTTGGGCTGCTCGCACTAATTCATCGATTAATGTGCTGCTGAGATTTTGGCCGATAGACTGCAATAAACGCTCAATTTCAGCACGAATTTCACTGGCTTCCGGCAATGGAAATTTTAAAATTGTCAATGTTTCCCGCAGATCGGCAGGAATATTAATATCCGGGGCAACGATGACAATATTTTTTGGTTCAGATTTAAGGCGACGGGCTAAATTTCTGAGCTTACGAGCAATCGAAATATCTTCTAAAAATCGCTGAAAGTCCCGCAGAATAAATACACCACCAACATTACTCGGTAGCTTTTCGATAAACTCTAGAGCCTGCAAAGGATTGCGTTTACCCGCACCCATACTATTGGGATTATCTTGATAGCCATCGACAAAATCCCAGCGATACACCGTTCGATTTTGAAAACTTTTCACGCAGTCGGCGATCGCCATTTCGACCCGCTCTTCCTCTAATGTCGGAACGTAGAGTAATGGATAACAAGCTCGCAGCAGTAGCGTAAACTCTTCTCGAAAAGTTGTAGACATATAGCCAATAACGGGATGCAGTAGGGGGTTAATAAGATAACAATTACGAAGAGAGTTGTTGTTTCAAGTCCGCGAGTTTTGCCCAACGCGCATCAACCTGCGGTTCATCGTCAACCTTTGTTGTGTCTGCACCTTGGCAATTTTCTGGATCACAAACCTTCCGGAGGGGCATCTCTAAACAAAATTGCTCGTAGAGCCATGTTTCAGGATTGAAATAGCCGTGGGGATCGACAGATTCTTCTAGGTCATCAAGGCTTACTTCCCGTTCACTGGGAAGATCTTCGGCGTCGCTAGGACGCTGTAACCAAATTAATTCTGTCGTTTCAACCTGCAGGCGAGTGTTGTAATTTTGTAGACAGCGATCACACGCCAAGGTCACAATAGCAGCGGCTTTGCCGGATACCTCTAGATAGGTTTGGCGATGGGCAACGGTCATTTGCCCGCGCACAGGTGTAAGGGTCTCTAAATCAGCTAGATTCTCGTCTACTTGTAAAACTTCTTGCTGTTGGGGGGCCTTTAATAAACGAGGAATAAAAATGGGTTCCATCGCGTGAAACTCCTTAATTTAGAGCGTTACAGACCCTATCCTACCGTAAATTCCCATAGAAAAAAGCGGGTCAATGCCCGCTTCGTTAAATTTAGAACCCTCGATTTCTTAAATATTGGGTTTAAGCTTTGAGACTAACCACCAAATTACGGTGAGGCTCTTGACCTCGACTTTCGGTATTGAGGTTGCCAAATTCCTTAAAAAAGGTGTGCATTTGGCGACGTTCTGCCGAAGATAAATTCCCGATTTCTTCCTCTTGACCCGTTTCTTGGACGCGCTGGGCGACATCGTTGGCGATCGCCTGTAGCTCAGATAAACGTTTTTGGCG